>NZ_JAAKZV010000571.1 GCF_011044975.1 Streptomyces coryli
GAGGGGTGGGGTGATGAGGCCGGGGTCGGCGAGGGCGAGGGTGACGGCTTCGGTGGAGGTGCGGGCCAGGATGAATGCCAGGAGGAGTTCCTGGAGTTGGGCGGGGTGGCCGGTTTCCTGGAGCGTGTGGGCTATCGCTACCAGGTCCGGTGCCGGGCGGGACACCGACTGGCGGAGCAACTGCCCGCCCGCCTGGTCGAACCCGGCCTCCGCGAGGGCGGCGGCCGCCGCGGCCAGGCGGTGCGGGGGCAGGCCGCCGGCTTCCCAGAGCAAGGTGGCGGTGTCCGCCGCGAGTCCGGCGCGCTCCAGGGCGGCGAGGAGCCCGGGCAGCCGGCCGGGCGGGCCCGCCGCGGCGGCGGTCAGCTCCGCGTAGGCCTCGCCGGTACGGCCCTCAGCTCGTAGCCGCACTATCCGCTCGGCGGTGGCCGCGGCTGCGCGGCGGGCGGCAGCGGCCTCTTCGGCTCCGCGCGCCGACTCGGCCCGCTTGGCCTCGGTCCGCCGCGGACGCGTGGGAGCGCCTCCGGCGGCGCCGGCGAAGCGGGCGCCGCGGAGCGGGGGCGGCGTCGCGGCTGCGGCCTCGCCTCCGTCGTCGGGCGACGGTGCGGTGATCGGCACCCTCCCGGTCTCCCCGATCTCCCCGGTCTCCCCGATCTCCCTGGCCTCTCCGGTCCGCCCGGCCTCTCCGGTCCACCCGCCCTGCCCGGCCTGCCCGGTCCACCCGGCCTGCCCGGCCTGCCCGGCCAGCCCGGCCAGCCCGGTCCGCCCGGTCCGCCCGGTTCGCCCGGCCTCTCCGGCCTGCCCGGCCTCTCCGGCCTGCCCGGCCTGCCC
>NZ_JAAKZV010000572.1 GCF_011044975.1 Streptomyces coryli
GGTGGTGGGTGGTTCGGGGGACATACGACACCTCTTCTGGCTCGGCAGCGGGGACGTGAGGTGCGGGTGTTCCGGTGATGCTCGCCGCTCGGGAGGCCCGGGACACTGTCAGCTGCTGCCAGGGGTCCCGCCGCGCCGCTGGCATCTCGCGCCGAAGCGGGACCCCCGGGGGCGGATCGTACGGTCGGGCCATGGAGCGAACCACGGACGAACTCGCCCCCGACGGCGGCACCGTGAACTCGGTGCGCCGCGATACGTATGCCGATTCCGTCGCCCTGATGAGAGCCGCCCGGGCGCTGTCGGAGCTGCCCGGGGTGGCGGCTGCCAGCCTGGTGATGGGGACGCCGGCGAATCTGGCGTTGCTCGCCGGTGCCGGGCTGCTGACCGGGGAGGGGCGGGCGGCGCGGCCCGGTGACTTGGTTGTGGCGGTGCGTGGGGATGGTGGTGGTGATGGGGGTGCGGTCGCCGGGGCGTTGGCCGCCGTGGATGGTCTGTTGGCGGAGCCCGCCGGGTCTTCTGGCTCTGCCGTATTGGAGGAGCCGCCTCCGCGGGCCCTCATCGAGGCCGAGCCGGGGAGCGCGCTCGCGCTGATCTCTACGCCGGGGCCGTATGCGGGGGCGGAGGCGCTGAAGGCGCTGCGTAGCGGGATGCATGCCTTTGTCTTCAGCGACAACGTGCCGGTGGAGCAGGAGATCCGGATCAAGGAAGAGGCGCATCGGCGGGGGCTGCTGGCGATGGGTCCCGACTGCGGGACGGCGGTGCTCGACGGGGTGCCGCTGGGGTTTGCAAACGTGCTGCGGCCGGGGCGGGTCGGGCTGATCG
>NZ_JAAKZV010000573.1 GCF_011044975.1 Streptomyces coryli
GGGAGGGGGGTGGTCCTGCTGGTGGGGCTGGGCCCGCTGATCTCGCTGAATCCGCTGAATCCGCTGAATCCGCTGATTCCGCTGATTCCGTTGAAGAGCGGAAGTCGGCCGAGTCCGTGCTGCGTTTGCGCGACCTCACGGTGCGGCGGGGCGACGGGACGTACGCCCTGGACGGCGTCTCTCTCGACGTCGGGCGTGGAGAGATCGTCGGCATCGCCGGAGTGGAGGGCAACGGTCAGTCGGAGCTGATGGCGGCGATCGGCGGCTCGCTCGTCCCCGACGGCGGAAGCGTAGAGCTCGCCGGCCGGGACCTCACCCGCGCCCGCCCGCGCGAACGCACCCGGGCCGGGCTGGGCGTGGTCCCGGAGGACCGGCATCGGGAGGGGTGCGTGCCCGAGTTGTCGGTGGCGGAGAACCTTCACCTGGGACGGCTGGCCGACTTCCGGAAGCTGGGCGTCTTTCTGGACCGCCCCGCCCTCGCCATGGCTACGGAGAGGGTGCTGGCGGATCACGACGTACGCGCCCCGGGCCCGGCCGCGCCGATGGCGTCGCTGTCGGGCGGCAACCAGCAGAAGGTCGTCCTCGCCCGGGAGTTGGCCCTCGACCCGCTGATCTGCCTGGCGGCATCGCAGCCGACTCGCGGTCTGGACATCGGTGCGGTGGGTGCCGTGCACACCCGTATCCGAGAGGCCGCGGATCGGGGTGCGGGGGTGCTGCTGGTCTCGGCTGAGCTGGATGAATTGCTCGCGCTGTGCGACCGGGTGGTCGTGGCGTATCGGGGGCGGTTGCTGGGGCCCGTAGATCCCCGGGGTGCTGATG
>NZ_JAAKZV010000574.1 GCF_011044975.1 Streptomyces coryli
GGGATGGGGAGGGGGGCGCGGCGGCCGGTGGGGGTCAGGTCGATTACGGGCTCGGCGCCGTATTCGGTGCGGGGGGCGGTGCCTTGGGCCGGAGAGGGCGGTCCTGCACCCTCGGGTCCGGGCGCGTCGAATACGCACTTCACCGGTGCGAGTTCGCGCAGCAGCGCTGCCGCGTCCGGTTCGACCCCGGCGAAGCGGGCGAGCCGGACTCGTGTCTCCGGGTATTCGCGGGCGGCCGAGCGCAGGAGTCCCGCGAGGCCGGCCCCGGTGTCGTCGCCTGCGCGGCACGCGACCGTGAACCAGGCGGGCTTGTGGAGCAGTGCCGCGCGGATTACGGCGAAGCCGCCGGGTAGGAGCGGGTCGGCGGCGGCGTCGAGGGCGGCGAGGTGGAAGACCCCGTCCAGCGGGCCGTATTCGGTGCCGAGCACCTGGCTGCCGTCGTATGCCCCGGCGTCAGCGCCGGCCATTCCGAGGCCGGCGACCAGTTCGGCGGCGAGCAACCCGCCGCCGAGGACGGCGAATCGCTTGCCGGCGAGGTCGGGTATGCCGGCTGGGGCCTCCAGGGGTGCGGACTCGACGAGGAGTCGCTTCGGAGCGGCGGTGAGGAGGTCGGCGGCGGATTGGTGGGTGGTCCTGGCGGGTGGTGTGGCGGATGGTGTGGCGGATGGCCTGGCATCGGATGGCCTGGCATCGGATGGTGACGGCCGCGTCGCCGGCTCTCGGCCGGGTTCGGTGCCGGTTGGGGAGCTGGCTACGGGAGGAGTGGGGCGGTGGGGCGCGTTGGTCTGCCGGGCGGCGGGTTGTGCGGGAG
>NZ_JAAKZV010000575.1 GCF_011044975.1 Streptomyces coryli
GGTGTGGGCCGAGGAGGGGGACGCGCGGGGCGGGTTCGGTTACGGGACGCTGTCCGGGCATCCGGAGGTGGGGGAGGAGTCGTTCGTGGTGGAGCTGGCGGCGGACGGCGACGTGTACTTCACGGTCACCGCCTTCAGCCGCCCCGCCGCCTGGTACGCCCGCGCGGGCGGCCCGGTCGTGCCTGTGATGCAGCGGCTCTACGCCCGTCAGCTGGCCCGCACCCTGCGCCGGCTGGCCGTCGCAGCGGGCTGAGCCGGCTCCGGGAGCCGCAGTGTCAGCAGCAGCGCGGCGACCGGCAGGGCGAAGAGCACGGCCAGTGCGGCGGACAGGCCAGCGTGGTCGGCGAGTTGGCCGAGGGCGGGGCTCGCCAGGCCGCCGACGCTGACCGCGAGGCCGAGGGTGACGCCGGCGGCGGTGCCGGTGTGCCCCGGCACGTACTCCTGGGCGAGGGTGACCTGCACGCTGAACGGCAGATAGAGCCCGAGCCCCAGCAGCACCGCGGCGGCGCAGGCGGTGGCCGGGCCGGGGGCGGCGAGCAGCGCCGCGAGGCCGGGGAGCACGAGGGCGTAACCGGCGCGGATGGCCCCGACACGGCCGCGGCGGTCGGCGAGCCGGCCGCCCAGCACGGTGCCGAGGGCGCCGGCGGCGAGGAAGAGGGTGAGTGCGGCGGTGCCCTGCGCGCGGCTGCCGTCCAGGTGGCGGGTGACGTAGAGGGAGAGGAAGGACGCGACACCGAAGAAGCAGATCGAGCGGCAGACGACGACGGCGGAGAGGCGGCGGAAGGCGGGCCAGTTCTGGAGGG
>NZ_JAAKZV010000058.1 GCF_011044975.1 Streptomyces coryli
CAGCTGGAGTGTGACGGCGTCGCCTACCTGGAGCATTGCACTCGGTGGAGGCGAGGGTGAGGAGCGGGGTCATCCGCGCCTCGCAGGCGGGGCAGGGGACGGGTTCGGGGTCGGTCAGGCCCCAGGCGGGCAGCCGCCGGTCTTCGAACCGGGGGCGTAGGGCGGTGCAAGGTGGTTCGCGTGTCCAGCCTCTCGTCGCGGCGCATGCGGGAGCCTTGACTCCGCATCGTGGCGCTCGGTAACTTCTGGCCCTTAGCTGCTACGTATGAGCCGAGTCATCCCGGCGGACCTTGCACGCCGGCGGCGGCTCGTCGGTGACCGTGTCCAGGCTGACCACCTCGACTCCCGGATTCACGCGGCCATCTTCGATCAGTTCTGCCCGCGGTGAGGCACGTTTCTGATCGGACATTCCTGACGGATTCTCTAATTGATCGATTACTCATCCGTAGTTGACGTTTAGTGGCTAACATCAGTTCGCATCGCCCGCCCCAGCAGCACCTCGCGTCGCGATGCGTCACCCCCCACCTGTCCGGATCGAGTCATAGGTCAACCCGCGTGTTATTAGCTCCACCGTGCCGCGCCCCCATACCCAACGGGGCCGCCAGATGAGAATCAACAGACGGCTGATCCTGCTGGTCAGCATCCCCCTCGCAGTCGCGGTCGCGTTCTCCTTACGGGCCCTCGCTCCCGCGGTCGACCACGTGGTCCAGGCCCAGCGCCTGACGCAGATGGTCGACGCCGCCGACGCCGCCGGGCAGCTCAGCTCGCGCTTACAGGGCGAACGGGCGGCGGCCACCGCACTCGTCGCCGCCCAGGGCGATGAGGCCGCGTTCACCAAGCGGGCCGAGGCGACGGACACCGCGATCGCCAAGTACCGCGACCACCGTGAAGAGTTGTCCTCCGTGCCGGAGAAGGCCGAGGAGGCTCTCCAGCGCGTCGACCGCTCGCTCGCCGAACTCTCCTCCTTACGTGCGCAGGTGCGTTCCGGCACCAGCACGCTGTCCGCGCTCACGTTCCGCTACCGGATCACCATCGCCGACCTGATCAACTACCGGGGCGGCATCGCACAGGCCGACGGGGTGGACGTAGACCTCTCCGACCGCATACAGGCGGCCGCCGCGCTCTCCCAGGCCGGTGAATATCTCGCCCAGCAGCAGGTGGTCGTGCAGCGCGCGCTGCACAGCGAAGGTTTCACCCCGGCCGCCCAGCGGGCCTTCGACGCCACCAGCCTCGGCTACACCGCATCCCGCCGTGAAATGGCGGCAGTGGGCCCGCAGGAATGGCGGTCCTGGCTGGAACGCAGCCTCGCCGGGCCCGACGCCCTGGCGGCGCAGCGCCTGGAGGACGAGGTCAGCCGTACCGCCGGCGGCGACCAGCTCAGCGTCTCGGCGGGGGAGTGGCTCGATGCCACCTCCGGCCGACTGGCCCTCCTGGTACCCATCGAGCGCCGCGTCGACGGCTCCGTGCACGACGCGGTGATCGACTCCCGCTCTGCCCAGCTGTGGTGGGCCGTGGGCGAGGTGGCCCTGGTGCTGCTCACCCTCGTCGGTGCGCTGCTCGTCGCCATCCGCCTCGGCCGCGTCATGATCCGCCGGCTGCGCGAGCTGCGGAACGCGGCACGCGAGGTCGCCACCAAGCGGCTTCCGATGATCGTGGAGGACCTCTCCCAGCCCGGCGCTCTCGGCGGGGCCACGCCGGAGCAGGTCGCCGGCAATTCCGGCACGCCGGTGGGTGCCACCGGTGAGGACGAGATCGGTGAGGTGGGCCACGCGTTCAACGCCGTCCACTACGAGGCGGTGCGGCTGGCCGCCCAGCAGGCGCACGTGCGCGACCAGTTCGCCGAGACGCTGGTCGGTGTGGCCCGTCGCGGCGCTCAGCTGACCGCCGTCATGGTGTCCGAGCTGGACGCCGTGCAGCGTGACGAAGCAGATCCGGAACGCATGAAGGTGCTGTTCGCCCTGGACCACCTGGCCGTCCGGATGGAGCGCAACACCAACAGCCTGCTGGTGCTGGGCGGTTACGGCAACGCGCGGGTGCGTAATGCCGACTCGCCGTGCGCCACCGTCATCGTGGCCGCGGCCCAGCAGATCGAGCGGTTCCACCGAGTGACCCTGGGCACGGTCGAACGCGGCATCGGCATCTCCGCACGCGTCGTGCACGACCTGGCCCACATCCTGGCCGAGCTGCTCGACAACGCCACCCGGTTCTCGCCACCCGACCGGCAGGTCGGGGTGGCCGTCTGGTCGCTGGTGGACCGGGCGGTGGTGCAGATCGTCGACGAAGGTGTCGGCATCTCGCCCGAGCGCCGGGAGGTACTGAACGCCCGGCTTGCCGAGCCGCGGGCCGACGTCGGCAACGTACGGTCCATGGGCCTGCAGGTTGTTTCGCGCCTGGCCACCCGTCACGGCATCGTGGTCGAACTCCGTGACTCCTCGGGTCCTGGCACCATCGCCGAGGTCACGCTGCCGGCGAGCGTGCTGGTCAACGTCACCGGGCAGTCGCCGGCCGATCCGCAGGAGCTCGGCCTCGGCCGGCCCGGCGGCCTCGGCGATGGTTCGGTGTTCAGTCCCCGGCCCGGCCGGCCTGGTCAGGGGCTCGGTGAAAAGGTCGCCGCCGGGGTCGGCACCGCCGCACCGTCCGGCGCGGCCGGCCACGAGCAACCGACTGCTGAACGGGCCGACACGACAAGGCGCCTGCGGGTGCCCGAGGAGTACGACCCGGCCAAGCGCATCGCCGGGACCAGCTCCGCGGGTCTGCCGGTCCGGGCCCGCCAGTCGGCGGAGTCGTGGCCCCGCGTCCCGGAGCGTTCCGGGCCCGGACCGCGCGCAGCGACAGCAAAGAAGCCGCAGCGGCGCCGTGACTCCCGGCAGATTTCCGACGTGCTGGCCGCCTACACCCGCGGCGTCAGCAGGAGCACGGAGCGCCGCACGGAGTCCGGTGGCGCCAACCCCGGCCGTACCGCCAACGATGACGAGACACAACGGAGCAAGTGATGAGCACCCCCTCCACCGCCGACCTGAGCTGGCTGCTGTCCGACTTCGCCGACCGGCTGCCTGAGGTCACCCACGCGATCGCCGTCTCCGTGGACGGTCTCGCCGTCGCGCACACCGAGATGCACCAGGACGACGCGGACCGGCTGGCCGCCATCGCCTCCGGCATCGTCAATCTCCTCAACGGGGCTGCGCAGCTGATCGAATCCGATCCGGTGGAGCACAGCCTCACGGCGATGGAGGGCGGCTACATGTTCTCCATGGCGGTCTCCAGCGGCGCGTCCCTCCTGGTGACCACCACCCGGGACGCGGACATCGGTGAGGTCAGCTACATGATGTCCGAGCTGATCAACCAGGTCGGCGATGCCCTGACCCCGGGCGTACGCGCCGACTTCGTGCAGCGCTCCTCGTGACGCTTGCCTACACCCCCACCCAGCACCCACTCACCCCCTCCGGAACTTTTCATGGGAGCCCTTGTGTTCGTTGATCAGTCCATAGCGCGCCGCCCGGGCCGCAGTAGCCGCCGTGCGGCCGGTGTCATCGCCCTCAGCCTGGCGTTGGCCGCCGCGGGGTGCAGCGGCAGTAGCAGCGGCTCAGACGACAACACGGTCAAGGTCGGCCTGCTCGCCTCGCTGTCCGGTACGTACGAGGCCGTCGGCACCGACCAGAGAAGGGGCTTCGAGCTCTATCTCGACACCCACAAGGGCGAGCTCGGCGGCCACAAGGTGAAGCTGTCGGTGGGTGACGAGGGCGACGGCCCGCCCACCGCGGTGCCGGCGGCGACCAAGCTGGTCAAGAAGGACCGCGTCGACGTGCTGACCGGCATTGTCGCCAACGGATCGTACAAAGCCGTGCTGCCCCTGGTCGAGCAGCAGAAGATCCCGCTGGTGAGCTCCAACGGCCGCCCGCCGGTCGAGGACGTCAGCCGCGTGTGGCACACCAGCTTCCTCTCGGACGAGCCGGGCAAGGCGATCGCCAAACACCTCAAGGACAAGGTCGACGGCCCCGTCTACGCGATCGGCCCGGACTATCAAGGTGGTTACGACCAGGTCGGCGGCTTCACCGACGCCTTCAAGGCGGCCGGGGGCAAGCTCGCCAACCCCGGCGGCAAGACCACCTGGACGCCGTTCCCCAAGACCACGAACTTCACCCCGTACCTCAACAAGATCGCCAGGTCGGACGCCAAGGCGGTGTACTGCTTCTACGCCGGCAAGGCCGCGCTCGACTTCGTCAAGCAGTACGCCCAGTCCGACGCCGCCGACCTGCCGCTGTACTCCGCGGGCTTCCTCACCGAAGGCAGCCTGCTCACCGCGCAGGGCGACGCGGCGAAGGGCATCTACTCGGCCCTCAACTACGCGGAGGACCTGGACAACGACGCCAACCGGAAGTTCGTCGCGGACTGGACCGCCAAGTACGACACCCCGCCCACCGAGTACGCGATGGCGTCCTACGACGCCGCCGCCGTGCTGGATCAGGCCATCGCGGACGCCGACAAGGCCGGCGACGTGACCCCGGAGGCCATCAACAAGGCCATCGGCAAGCTGGGGCAGATCGACAGCCCGCGCGGCTCCTGGGAGTTCGGCAAGAAGTCCCACTCGCCGGTCCAGAAGTGGTACCTGCGCCAGGTCCGGCGCGACGGCAAGCAGCTGTCCAACGTCATGATGCAGGACCTCACGACCCTCGGCAGCTGACGTGGACGTCCTGGACGCCCAGCTGGTGCCGGCGGTCGATGGGGTGGCCTACGGGCTGCTGCTGTTCGTCGTCGCCGCCGGCCTGAGCCTGGCCTTCGGCACGGCCGGCGTGCTGAACCTGGCGCACGGCACGCTGTACGCGGTCGGCGCCTACGTCGGGGCCGAGTTGAGCGACGGCACCTGGGGCGGCCTGGCGATCGGCCTGGTGGCCGGCACCGCGGCGGCGTGCGCCGCGGGGGCCGTACTGGCCGCGGCGACGGCTCCGCTGACCCGCCGCGGCCATCTTGATCAGGCGTTGCTGACCTTCGGTCTCTCGCTGATCGGCGGCAACCTGCTGATCGACCTCTTCGGGGCGGACGAGAGGCCGGTGCGCATCCCCGCCCAGCTCGACACCTCCGTGTCCCTGCTCGGGCACCGGTATCCCGCGTACCGGCTGTGCTTCATCGCCATGGCGGTGGTGCTGGCGGCGGTCGGCACCTGGGTGCTCACCCGCACCCGGGCCGGCGCCGCGGTGCGCGCCGCGGCCGACGATCCGCAGATGCTCGCGGCATCCGGGATCAGCCCGCGACTGGTGCACACCGGCATGCTCGCCGCGGCCGGGGCGCTGGCCGGCGCGGCGGGTGTCCTCGGCGCGCCGATCATCGGCCCCGGTCCTGGGACGGCGGAGAACGTGCTGATGCTCTCGCTGGTGGTGATCGTGCTCGGCGGGCTGCGCTCGCTGTGGGCCACCTTGGCAGCCGCGATCGGGGTGGGGGAGGTGCAGACGCTCGGGGTCTCCGTGGCCCCGGACTGGGCCCCGTACCTGCTGTTCGCGGCCATGGCCGCGGTGCTGGTGCTACGGTCCCGGGCCGGTGTGCTGGCGGCGCCCGGCGGCCACGGCGCGGACGGCGGCGAGCCGCCGAAGGACCCGGCGGCCTGGCTGCGGCGCCGGGTGACGGCGGTGGTCGCGCGCGGCCGGAGCGCCGCGGTACGTGCGCCCGGACCTGCCGCCCGCGCCGCGCGACGGGCCGCGCCACTGGGGGCCCTGCTCGCGGTGCTGGTGGCGCTGCCGTGGTTCGCCGATGCGTACTCCCTCTCGCTGGCCGGATACGCCCTGGCCCTGGGCCTGCTGGCGGTCAGCGTCACCGTGCTGACCGGTTACGCCGGCCTGCCGACCCTCGGTCAGACGGCCCCGTTCGCCGTCGGCGCCTACACCACGGCGCTGATGGCCGACGCCGGCTGGACGGTGGGGCCGGTGCAGGCGATCGCCGCCGCGGCCGCAGCGGCCGTATTTTCTGCGCTGACCGGGCCCGCGGTGATACGTACCCGGGGCACCACCGTGCTCATGGTGACCCTGGCGGTCGGCGAACTCACCGGCACGGCTATCGGCCAGTGGAAGTCCGTGACCGGCGGCACCGACGGACTCGCCGGCTTCCCGCTCTCGCGCCCCCTGTGGGGATCGGGCGAACTGCTCGAGGAAGGCGACCTCTACCTCTACGCGCTCGTCGTCGCGGGCTGCGCCGTGGCCCTCACCCTGCTGCTGCTCCGGTCGACGGCGGGAAAGCTGCTGACCGGCACCCGCGGAGCCGAGGAGCGGATGCAGGCCTCCGGACATCCCGTATCCCGCTATCTGCTGCTGGCCCACATCGGCGCCGGCGCCCTGGCCGGCGTCGGCGGCGCGCTGATGGTCACCGTCCAGCAGTATGTCTCACCCGCCGACGTCGGCTTCGAGATCGCCGCACTCGCGCTGCTCGCCGCCGTCATCGGCGGGACCACCTCCGTCGTCGGTGCGATGCTCGGGGCCGGGCTGATCGTCTATACCCGTGACTGGGTGGCCGGCTCCTGGCCGGGCCACGGCCCGCTGTTGCTCGGGGCGTTGTTCGTGGCCGCCGTCTATCTGCTGCCTCGCGGTCTGGCGGGTCTCGCACGCCGACCGCCCGACCATGGCGAGCAGCGGGGGGCCGCCGCGGAACGCGTCGCACCCCCGGAGAAGGCGCGAGCGGAGCAGGGGGTCACTTCATGACGCCGCCGGCCGAAAGGGACGTAAAGACGATGGGGCGGCCGCCCGCTGACCCAGTGCTTTCCCTGTCCGGTCTCACCCGGCGGTACGGCACCCTCACCGCCGTGGACGACGTCAGCCTGCACCTGGCCACCGGCGCCCGCCACGCCGTCATCGGCCCCAACGGTGCCGGAAAGACCACCCTGTTGAACCTGATCGCGGGCACCGCCCGTCCCGATGAAGGCGCCATCACCCTGGCCGGCCGGGACATCACCCGCAGGGCGCCCGCCCGGCGCAGCCGGCTGGGCATCGCGCGCAGCTTCCAGCAGCCCTCCGCCATCCGGGAGTTGACGGTGCTGGAGAACGTCATGCTGGCCACGTGGCGGCACCATCCGCTGCGCCCCGGTGCGTGGCGGCGCCCGAAACGCCTGCGGCAACTCGCCGCGACGGCCTCCGGCCAGTTGGAGGCGGTTGGCCTGGCCGACGTGGTGCACCAGCCAGCCGGCGCCCTGTCGCACGGCCAGCGCCGGCTGCTCGACCTCGCGGCCGCCCTGGCCGCCCGTCCCAGCGTGCTGCTGCTCGATGAGCCCGCGGCGGGACTGACCGACCGTGATGTCGTCCGGCTGCTCCGCGTGCTGGACGACATCTCCGACGATGTCGCCGTCCTGCTCGTCGAGCATCACACCGACCTGGTCGCCGAGTTCGCCGACACCGTCACCGTGCTGATGGCCGGCCGCGTGCTGGTCTCGGGTCCCACCCGGGAAGCGCTGAGCCATCCCGAGGTCCGCGACGCCTACCTCGACCCGGTCGCGACCGCAGCCGACGCCCCGGCGTCCGACAGCGACCGGAAAGGATGACGGCGCCGATGACCGCAGAGGATGTCTCGCCCATGCTGAGAGTCAGCGGACTGACGGCCGGCTATCACGGCGGCACGGTGCTGCACGCCCTCGACCTCACCGTGCCGGCGGGCACCGTGCACGCGGTCGTCGGCCACAACGGCGCCGGCAAGACGACCCTGGTCCACGCCATCGCCGGGCTGCTGCGCCCCACCGCGGGCGGCGTCTTCGTGGACGGCCAGCAGGTGACGGGCCGGCCGACCCACCACATAGCCCGTGCCGGGGTCGGGCTGGTCCCACAGGGCCGCCGCGTCTTCGCACACCTCACCGTCGCCGAGCATCTGCGGCTGGCCCACCGTCCGCCGCGCCGCCCGCGCTCCGGTACGGCGTGGACCCCGGACCGCGTCCTTGAACTGCTGCCCCGGCTGGGCGAACGCCTCGGCCACCGCGGCGGCGACCTGTCCGGCGGCGAGCAGCAGATGCTGGCGCTGGCCCGGGCCCTGCTGGGCACGCCGCGGGTGCTGCTGCTCGACGAGCCGACGGAGGGCCTCGCGCCCGTGCTGGTCGGCCAGATCCGGAAGTTGATTGTGGCGCTCGCCGACGACGGCATCGCCGTGCTGCTGGTCTCGCCCAGCCCCGGGCTGGCCGCGGCCTGCGCCCGTACCATCACGGTCCTGACGTCCGGGCGAGTCACCGACCGGCTGGACGGCGCCGCAGCCAGGGCCAACCCCGCGCAGTTGCACGAAGCATTGGCCCTGGCACCTGCCGCGAAGGCGTGATCAGGAGCGGTTCATGGCGTGTCCGCCGAAGCCGCTGCGCTGGTCGGAGCCTTGGTTCTGCTCCGCCCACCACGCCTGGAGGTCGGCCTCGTGCATGGCCGCCCAGTCCGGGGCCTTTTCGACCTGGGCGCGTCCGAGCCGCCGGCCGAGCGCGACGACCTGGGTGCCGACGGCGGTACGGTCGGCGTCGTAGGCCGCCGCTATCTCCGTCCAGTCGCTTCCCGACGCTCCCGCGTTCTCCAGGGCGGTGGCGTCCTGGAGCGCCTTGACCGTGCCGCCGCCGGTGTGCGGCCGGGCGACGGTGGCGGCGTCGCCGACGAGCAGCAGCCGTCCGGCCGCGTAACGCGGCACCTCAAGGTCGTATATCGGCTGGAGGAAGGTGCTCTCCGGCGGGGTGCCGAGGATGCGATCGGCCCAGTAGGGCGGGAAGTGCTCGGCCACCAGGGAGCGCAGATACTGCGTCAGGGCCGAGGCCACCCGCCCCGGCGGCAGCGACGTCGGCGTCCGCAGGTCGAGCTCGAACTCCGGCGGCGGGGTGGCGTAGAGCACCCAGTTCAGCCGATGGCTGCCGCCAGGACCGGGGATGACGTAGAGCATGCAGTGACCGCCGGGGAAGCCCACCACGTGCGCGTCATCGCCATCCGGCCCCGGTGCGGGTACGTCGTCGAGGGTGCCGCGCCAGCCGACGTAGCCGGCATAGGCGGGCGCGAGGCCGGGGAACATCGAGGTCCGGACGACGGAGCGATAGCCGTCGGCACCGATGACGGCGTCGAAGTGCTCGCTCCCGCCATCGGCGAGCTGGACGGTGACGCCGTCGGCGTCCGGCTCAACTCCGGTGACGGTCGCGTCGGTGCGGTAGTCCACCGTGTCCGGCACGCGGCGACGCAACTCGGTCCACAGCGAGCCCCAGTTGTAGCCGCGGAACGGGAAGGGCTGAGAGCCGATGTCCCGGCCTCGCTCGGCCGCTCCGTCCCGCACCGTCCACACCCGCCGGGTCAGCCGCACCCACGGCGCCGCCGAATCCACATAACCGGCCGCTTCCAGCTCGGCGAAGCGGGCCTCGTGCACCCCGATCCCGACCCCGCGGTCCCGTAATTCCTTCCCGGCCCGCTCGAACACGGCAATCGCCCCGGCACTACACCGGTGCGCCGCCAGCGCCGCCGCGCACCCGGCTATGCTGCCGCCAACTATGGCGACGGCACCTCCACGCATGATCGCTCCCCTCAAGCACTTTTCAAGATCCCTCATAATGTCATCTACGGGGCACCCAGGGGGAGTTGGCGGCCTTACGGCCGGTCCGGCTCGTGGACGCGGCGTTCGACCAGGGTGCGGCAGCGGTCGGCGCGGAGGATGGCGCGGGCGGTTTCCACCGGGCGGTCGCGTTCGTCGTAGGTGGTGCGGGTGAGCATGAGGGCGCACTGCTGCGGCTGCTCCTCCAGGGCCGTGGCCTCGGCTTCGTGGAGCAGCACCGGCTCGAACGACTCGACGGCGCGCACCAGCACCAGGCCGTAGCGGTCGCGCAGGGTCTGGTAGAGGCCGGCCTCGCCGATGCCGGTCTCGGCCAGGCCCGGGACCAGGGCGGTCGGCAGCCAGGTGCGTTCCAGCATGAACGGGGCGCCGTCCACGGTCCGCAGCCGCTCCAGTTCGAAGACCTCGGCGCCGGCGTCCAGGCCGAGTTCGCGGGCGATCTGCGGCAGCGCGTCGACCACGGACTCGTTACGGGTCGCGGTGCCGACCTTCGCCCCGGCCTGCCGCAGCGACTCGACGATGGAGAAGTGGCTGAGCAGCGACTGCTCGAGTTTGCGGGGCGCGACGTACGTGCCGCTGCCATGCCGGCGGACGACCAGGCCCGCGCGTTCGAGTTCGTCCAGTGCCTCCCGTACGGTCTGCCGGCTCACCTCGTGGGTGGCGGCCAGGCTGCGCTCGGCCGGGATCTTCATGCCGGTGGGCCAGCGGCCGCTGTAGATCCGGGTCTCCAG
This sequence comes from Streptomyces coryli, assembly GCF_011044975.1. Taxonomy (GTDB): domain Bacteria; phylum Actinomycetota; class Actinomycetes; order Streptomycetales; family Streptomycetaceae; genus Streptomyces; species Streptomyces coryli. The sequence continues at coordinate 10,254 of NZ_JAAKZV010000058.1, forward strand.
CGCCGCGGCCAGCTCACGGCCCAGACGGCTGTTGTTCACGCTTCCTCCAGTGCGGGATCGAGGGTCCAGCCGGCGTCCACGGCGAGGACCTGGCCGGTGATGGCGGCCGCGTCCTGGCCGCACAGAAAGGCGATGGCGCCGGTGACCGCGCCGGTGTCCATGACGCCGCCGGTGAGCGGCTGCCGGTCGCGTACGTAGGCGGCGACCGCCGGGTCGGTGACGCCGCGGGCGGCGAGGGGGGTGTCGACCAGGCCGGGCGCCACGCAGTTGGCCCGCACCCCGGCGCCGCGCCCCTCGGCGGCCAGCGCCCGGGTGAGGGCCACCAGGCCGCCCTTGGCCGCCACATACGCGTGGCTGCGGAACGGCCCGCCGCCGCCCGTGAGTCCGAGCACCGACGACACGGTGACGACCGTGCCGCGCGCCGCGACGAGCGCGGGCCAGGCGGCGGAGGCGGCCAGGAACGTGCCGCGGAGGTTGATGCCGACGACGGTGTCGAAGGCGGACCCGCTCGATCGCGCCACCGGCCCGTCCCCGGCGGCGCCGCCCGAGACGCCCGCGCAGCAGACGAGGGCGTCGAGGCGGGCGGACGCGCCGATACGGTCGCGCAGCGCCTGCTCATCGGTGACGTCGGCGATGACAGCGGTGCCGGGGAAGTCGGCGGGCGGCGGCTGCCGGTCGAGGCCGGTCACCGACCAGCCGTCCGCGGCCAGGCGGCGGGCGGTGGCCAGGCCGATGCCGGAGGCGGCGCCGGTGACGAGGGCCGTGCGCGCGGCCATCTCCTCGGTATTCATACGCCGCTCCTGGTCGCCTCGTAGAGTGCGCTCGCGACCCGCTGCCGGGCGGCCGCCGCGCTCTGCCCGGCCGGATCCGGCTGGTACGTCGCCTCAACTCGGCTGTGAGCCCGCACCAGTTCGGGCAGCGCACTGTCCGTACCGGCCGCGGCCAGCAGTGCGTCGCCGAGCGGTGCGCCGTCGCCGGTGTGGACCTCCACGGGCACGCCGGTGGCGTCGGCCACCGCCTGCATCCAGGCGCCGGACGCCGTCGGCCGGCCGGTGGCGGCGAGGCGGGCCGGGGCGGCGCCGGCGGACCGGGCGACGCTCAGGTTGTGGGCGATCGCGCCGGCCGAGCCCTCGACGACGGCGCGGGCGAGCTGCGCCTGGCCGGTGACGAGGGACAGGCCGGAGAAGGCGCCGCGGGCCGCCGGGTCGTCGATGGGGTGAAGTTCGCCGGCCAGGTACGGCAGGAACACCACGCCGTCGGCTCCGGGCGGCGCCGACTCCGCGGCAGCCAGCAGCCCCGCCGCGTCGGTGCCGGTGACCTCCGCCAGCCAGGCGATGGCCGCGCCCGCCGAGGTCATCGACCCGGACAGCAGGTCGAGGCCGTCGCGTACATGCGGAAAGGTCAGCAGCCGCGGCTCGTGGCGCGCGTCCGGACCGACGGCGACGCCGACGACGCCCGCCGTGCCCAGGCTCAGATACGCGTCGCCGGGGTGCAGGACACCGACGGCGAGGGCGGCCGCGGAGGTGTCCTCGCCGCCGGCCACGATCCGTACCGCCGGCGGCAGGCCCAGCTCGCGGGCGGCCGCGGGGGACAGCTCGCCGATGGTCTCGGTCGGTGCGTACAGCGGGGGCAACAGCTTCTCGGAGAGCCCCAGTTCGGCCAGGATCTGCCCCGACCAGCCGCGCGTGCCCAGGTCGAACAGATCGGAGATGCCGGCGTCGCTGACGTTCTGCGCCTGCCGTCCGGCCAGCCGGGACAGCACGTATCCGGCCGCCGAGGTGACGGTGGCGGTACGGGCGAGGAGCCCGGGCTCGTGCCGGCGCACCCAGGTCAGCTTGGCGGCCAGGTTCCAGGCGCCGACGCGGTTGCCGGACGCCGCCATCACCGCGGCCCCCGCGCTCGCGCCGCTCAGTTCGGCCGCCTCGGCCGCGGCCCGCTGGTCGAGGTGGATCAGCGCCGGGCGCAGCGGCTCCCCGGAGTCGTCCAGCAGGACGAGCGCGGCGCCCTGGCCGCTGACGGCGATCGCCGACACGTCCTCCGGCCGTACGCCCGCGGCCGCCTGCCGGATGGCGGCGACCGTCGCCGTCCACCACGCCCGCGGGTCCTGCTCCGCCCGTCCGGGCCCGGGAGTGTGCGTGGGGTGGGCGGCCGAGCCGCGGCCGACGACGCCCGTGCCGGGGTCGAGGACGAGCGCCTTGGCCGCGCTGGTGCCGATGTCCACGCCGATCGTGAGTGCCACCCGCTACACGCCCCTGGTCCGCTCGCGGTGCGCCGCGTAGTACTCCGCCAGGTTCTTCCGGGCGCTGGTCTCGTCGCTGAAGTGCGGGCTGCCGAGCACCACCGGCTTTACGCCGCGGGCCACCAGCCCTTCGGCCAGCAGCGCGTTGATGGAGTGCGCGGCCACCACCGTGCCGATGGTGGAGGTGGGCCCCACCGGGTAGTCGCAGCCCTCGACGTGGACGGCCGCGTCGCCGGGCGGCGTGCAGTTGTCCACCACGACGTCGGCCACCTCGTACAGGTGCTTCCCCGAGGGATGCCGGGAGTCGACGCCGGACGAGTGCGCCACCGAGGTGAGGGCGACGACCGGCAGGCCGCGCGACTTCAGCCCGAGCGCCACCTCCACGGGTACGTTGTTGATGCCGGTGGAGGAGATCACCATGGCCGCGTCGTGCGGCCCGAACGTGTACTGCGACAGCAGCAACTCGCCGAAGCCGTCCTGCCGTTCCAGGAACAGCGCCTGCGCCAGGCCCATCGTGCCGACGACATTGGTGTAGTACGACAGCGACAGCTCGACGATCGGGTGGTAGCCGACGATCGAGCCGATGCGCGGGAAGATCTCCTCCACGCCCATCCGCGAGTGCCCCGCACCGAAGAGGTGCACGAGGCCGCCGGCGGCGATGGCATCGGCGAACACGTCCGCTGCGGCGCGGATGGGCTCCTCCTGGGTCGCCTCGATACGGTCGACGATCTCCCGGGCTATCTGCGGGTACGCGAGGCTCATCGCGTCATCTCCATACGGTCGAGGACTCTGCGGGGCGTATCGACGAGGACCGCGCGCACCTGGTCGGGCGAGAGTCCGGCGGCGGCCAGTTGCGGTACGACGTTGGCGAACAGGTTGCGCATGCCCGGCTCGCCGCCGTAGGCGTGCCAGTAGCCGCGGCGGGCCAGGTCCTGCCCGAGTACGACGCGGTCGCCGTGGCCGCGGCGCACCAGTTCCACGACGAGGTCGACGATGAAGGCGTCCGGGCGCCGGTCGGTGCGGCCCAGCCAGTCCAGGCACACCGTGGCGCCGGTCTCGCAGGCGGCGGCGAGGGTGTCGGCGTCGCCGTGCCGGTCCATGTGGGAGAGGATCACGCGCTCGGCGGGCAGTCCCTCCGCGGCGAGCGCGGCGAGCTGCGCCGGGGCCGCGTCCGGGTGCTCGGTGTGGCTGATGACGGGCAGCCCGGTGGCAGCGGCCGCGGCGCCGACCGCGCGGAGTGTGGTGTGCTCCATGGCGGTCGGCTCCGGGGCGCTGGTGGCGACCTTGATGATGCCGGGCCGGGCCTCGACCCGCTCGACGAACGGGTCGCCGTAGCCGGAGCGCTCCATGCCCTCGCGCGCCTCGGCCACCAGCAGCTCCGTGATCCGGTCGGCGGGGTAGCGGCGCACCCAGTGATCGGCGGCGTAGAAGCGGTCCTTGTGGAAGCCGGTCGCGGCCACGAGGGTGAGCCCGGAGCGACGGGCGGTCTCGACCAGCCCGGCGGCGTCGCGGCCGACGCCGAGCGGCATGCAGTCGATGACGGCGTCGCCACCGGCGGCGAGCAACTCCTTGGCCTCGGTCACCGCGGCGTCCACGGAGTCGAGCAGGAACTCGGGTTCCAGCGCGACCGGCAGCCCGCCGCGGATCAGCAGATGGCCGTGGCAATCGGTCGGCCCCAGCCGGTCCACCGGGATGTCGCCCAGGACGGTGGTGATCACCGCACCTCCCTTGTTGAACGGACCACTTGGGCGTTGAGTATCACTCAAAGTGGTCCGCCAGGGAATGGGCTGACGCGATCAAATGTCCCTGTCTACTTGGGCGAACCTCAAGTGTGGGCGGTGCGAGTGGTATTGACACCGTTGGAAGGGCCGCCTTACGTTCATCGCACTGACGGACCACTTGTGGGGGCGGAGCACATGGAAGACACACGACTCGCCGCCACCGCCGACGTGGTCGTGGTCGGCTCCGGTTCGGCCGGCGCGAGCGCCGCCATCGCCGCCGCCCGTACCGGCGCCTCGGTCGTCCTGATCGAGCGCAACGCCTTCCTCGGCGGCACGTCGACCGCGGTGCTGGACACCTTTTACGGCTTCTACACCCCGGGCTCCCGGCCGCTGAAGGTCGTCGGCGGGATCGGCGACGAGGTGGTCGAGGCGCTGACCGGGCTCGGCCCGGTCATCCGCCGCCCCAACTCGTTCGGCGCGGGCACGGGTGTTACGTACCACCCGGAGCATCTGAAGGTCGCCTGGGAGCAGTTGGTGCTCGACGCGGGGGTGCGCGTGCTGCTGCACACCACGCTGCAGGGGGTGCGGGTCGGCAGCGACGACGCGGTGCAGAACCTGATCGTTGCCACCAAAGCCGGTCCGGCCCGGGTCGAGGGCCGCGTCTTCGTGGACGCCTCCGGCGACGCGGATCTGTGCCACTTCGCCGGCTTCGGCTACGAGCTGGCGGGCGAGCGCGAGCCGGCGCAGACGCTGACGACGACCTTCCGGATGGCCAACGTCGATCTGGACCGGCGCCGTCCGCTGCCCAAGCGTGAACTCGCCGCGCTCATGCGTGAAGCCGCGGCGAGCGGCGCGTACGACCTGCCCCGCCTGGAGGGCAGCGACCACATCACGCCGGTCGACCACGTCACCGCGACGATCATGACGCGGCTGCCGTCGTACCGCACCGAGAACGGCCGCACGGTCAACGCCACCGACCCGGACCTGCTCACCGCGGCCGAGATGGCCGGCCGCCGCCAGGCGCTGGAGTACGTGCGCTTCCTGCGCGACCGGGTGCCCGGCTACGCGCACGCCCAACTGATCGCCTTCGGCAGCCAGATTGGCGTCCGCGAGACCCGGCGGGTGTACGGGGACTACCGGCTGACCCGCGAGGACGTGCTGGGGGTGCGGCAGTTCCCCGACCAGATCGCGCTGTGCGGCGCCCCGATCGAGGACCACAACGACGGCGTCGGCACCGGCTGGACGTACCTGCCGGACGGCCAGGTCGTGGGCGTCCCGCTGCGCACGCTGGTGGTCAGGGACGCGGCGAATGTGCTGGTCGCGGGCCGCTGCTTCTCGGCCACCCACGACGCGCACGCGTCGGTGCGGTCCATGGCGCAGTGCATGGCGCTCGGCCAGGCGGCGGGTACGGCGGCCGCGATGGCCGCGACCGGCTCCGGCAGCACCCGCGACGTCGATCCGGAGTCGCTGCGGCGCCGCCTGCGCGCGGCGGGTGCGGTGGTGACCGGGGACGACGTGCGGGAGGCAGAACCAGAACCCAGCTTGGTGAAGGGATGACCGCGTGACGCAGCCGGTAATCGACGACGACGGCACCTGTGTACGTATCGAGGCCACCGCCTACACCTGGCGCTGGTCGCGCGCCGACGACGGCTTCGTCTTCCGGGACGCGCGGGGACGCGAGGTCGTCCGCGGCACCGGGCAGCCCACGGTGCGAGTACGCCGCGATGGTGAGGAAGTGTGCTCGGCGGGGACGGCGACCGCCTGCGACGTCGACGGGGACCGGGTGCGGGTCACGTACGAAGGCGTGAACGGCACCGCCACCGTGCGCTTGTGTTGGCGGTTTGACGACGACGGGTGCTGGATCGAGCCGCTCGGTTACGCCGCCGCGCGGGACGAGGACATCGAGTCGGTGCACTGGTTCGCCACGGCCGGGCCTGACCCCCGGCCCACCCTGGCGGCCGCCTTCCTGGTCCACCCGGGCATCTGCGAGGCGCCCGTGCTCAGCCCGATCGTGCCCGCCATCACCGGCCTTGATCTGACCACCTGGCTGGGCCGCGGCGCCTGCGACGTGGACAGCCCGATGCAGCAATGGGGGCTGCCCGCCCACTACTTCGGCGGCTTTCACGCCGACGGGATGCCGCTGCTGGCCGGCAGGGTGGAGGACCGGGTGTCCGCCGCGTACTGCTGCGGGCTCGCCGAGCTGCCCGACGGCGATCTGATGCTGCGGATCGCGGGCGGCAGCGCGGCGCCGGTGCTGCGGCTGGCTGGCAAGCCGTGGTCCGCCGCGCGCGGGGAGCAGTTGCTCGGGCCGCGCTGGCGGATGTCCTTCGGCGCTGATCAGCGGGCCGCCGTGGCCGCGTACCAGCGCGCGCTCGTGGCCGCCGGGGTGGTGTCCGGCAGCCACCGGACCCCGGTCAAGGACGAGACGCTCGCGCTGCCGCAGTTCACCACCTGGGCCGCCCAGTTGGCCCTCGATGCCGACCAGGAGCGGCTCGATCAGGACAGCCTGGAGACGATCCACGCTGCATACCGGGCGACCGGCCTGACCCGCGGCCTCTTCGTCATCGACGACAAGTGGGAGGGCAGCTACGGCGTCCTCGAGCACGACACCAAGCGGCTGCCGGACTTCGAGGACTTCCTGCGCCGGGTGCGCGCCGACGGCGACCGGATCGGGCTGTGGGCGGCGTTCCTGCGCTGCGACGACCCCGGCGCGCTTGGGCTCACCGACGCGCACATGCTCCGCGGCGCCGACGGCCGGCCGATCGTGCGGCCCGGCGGCTACCGGCTGTACGACGTGACGCATCCGGAGACGGCGGCGGCGCTCACGGCCTGCATCGGGCGGTTCGTGCGCCGCTACCGGCCGAGCCTGGTGAAGTTCGACTTCGGCTACGAGCTGCCGTCGCTCGCCACCGCCCGGCCGCATGATCCGCGGCTCGGCGGCGAGCGGATCTTCGGCCACGCCGTGGAGCTGGTGGTCGACGCCCTGCGCGCGGCCGACCCGGACATCGCGGTCATGTACTACTCGCTGTCGCCGCTGTTCGCCTCCCGGCTGGACCTGGTCAGCGCCGACGACCTGTTCCTGGCCGCGGGCGAGATCCCGGCCGAGGTGAACCGGCGGCTGTACTTCTCCTCCGTGCTCACCGAGCTGGGGGTGGCGAGCTACGGCTCCTCCGGCTACGACGCCGCCGACCTCGAGCAGATCTGGTTCGACTCGATCGCCTCCGGACCGCTCGGCTCACTGGGGTCGTTCGCCACGGGCCGCCCCGCGGACCGGCTGACGCCGCATCAGGTCGCCGCGTACAACGGGCTGTCACGGCTCGTCCGCCCGAGCCCGCTCGGCACGGTGGCAGCGCTGGGCGGCGTCCCGCACGCGGTCTCCACCGGCGCCCGCGCCGCCTCCTGGGTCCGTTACGAGGACGGCGAGCCGGCGCTGGCGGCGCTGCGCCCGCACGGCTTCGCCGGCGTGCCCGGCCACGAACGCCTCGATGACGTGGTGGAGACCGACGCCCAGGCGGCCGTCGCCTCCCTGACCGCGCAGCCCTTGACCCGCAGCGACCACCTCGCCGTCGTCGCCTTCCAGCCGGCCCGCCTCGTCGTACGCCACGAGGGGCCGGCCACCCAGGCACACCTCACGGCACACCTGCCGGGCGGCCGCACTCGCCCACTGGACACCTTCCCGGTCGAGCACGGCCGCGTACGGATGGACGTGCCCGACCGGCTGCCCGACGGCACGCCGGTGGAGCACGTCGAGGTGCGCTTCGACTGAACCGAGGTCTGGTACCGACCGGACTGGGTAGGTGGGCCCGCTGGTGTGGGCCCACCTACCCAGTGCTGGTGAACGGAGCGCCCTAGAGGTCGCCGACGATGTTCACGGTGTTCTGCTCGGTGTCGATGAACGACGCGTAGACCATGCCGATCTCGGGGATCTCCGTGCGCCCGACGGACAGCCGGCCACCAGCCGCGGTGATTCTCTCGATCGTTTTGTCGATGTCGTCGACGCGCACGACCAACCGGGGCTCTTGCAGGGCCTCATCACGGGCCGCGATCTCTCCGTTGATCGCGCCCGCCCGCACCTCGTTGGCGTAGGCATCCTCCTGACGCCAGCCGAAGACGTCACCGTAGAAGCGCCAGGCCCGCTGGACATCATCGGCGGGCAGCTGAAACCAGGTCACCCGGTTCGCCGGAATCTCACTCATCGCCTTCTCCTCTGCAGATGGTCCGCCGATTCTCGCCCCTAACGGATGTTGCGCGTGTCGTGCGCGACCCCCGCCAGGTAGTCGGCCATCTCCACCGGGCGGCCGCGGACGCCCGGGCGGCGTTGCCACGGGTGTGGGCCGTCCAGGGGGCGGTACTCCACGTCCAGCGCGTCCAGGCGTGGGAGGTGGTGTTCGGTGAGGCGGGTCATGAAGGAGGCTGCGTCGCGGTCCGCGGAGCTCCACACCGTTTCGGCGAAGGCGCTCATGCGTGGGAAGGCCTGGAAGTCGAGGACCCGGACATTGTCGATGGCTTCCGTCCACAGGCCGCACTGTGCGCCCAGGACGCGCTCCTCCGCCTGCGTGCCGGCCAGCTCTTCCGGCACCGGCTCGAAGGCGTACACCTCCTCGATCGGCAGCACCGTGCCGACCGGCACCGGCTCGTCGGGGCTCGCTGACTGGCGGTAGTCGAGGTAGACCTCGCGGGCCGGGCTGGTGATCACGTCGTGGCCGGCCCGCGCCGCTTTCACCGCGCCGTGGTGATCGCGCCACGACGCCACCGTGGCGCCCGGCGGCAGGCCGCCCTCCAGGATCTCGTCCCAGCCCAGGAGGCGGCGGCCGCGCGTCGCGAGGTGGTCGGAGACCTGGCCGATGAACCAGCTCTGCAGCTCGTCCTCGTTGCGCAGGCCGAGCGCGGCCATCCGCGCCTGCGCCGCCTCGGACGCCTTCCACTCCTCCTTCGGGCACTCGTCGCCGCCGACGCCGATCAGGGTGCCGGGGAAGAGCTCCACCACCTCGTCGAAGACGTTCCGTACGAAGTCCAGGGTGGCGTCGGAGACGTTCAGCACCCGGGTGCCCACGCCCCAGCCGGTCGCCACCTGCAGCTGCTCCCCGGTGTTGCCCAGCTCCGGATACGCCGTGATCGCCGCCTGGGTGTGGCCGGGGACGTCGACCTCGGGGATGACGGTGACGTGCCGGGTCGCGGCGTGCGCGACGATCTCGCGGATGTCGTCCTGGGTGTAGTAGCCGCCGTGCGGGCGGCCGTCGCCGCCGGGGTCCCAGCCCTGCTGCGACTCGTGCCGCCAGCAGCCGGCTTCCGTCAGCCGCGGATAGCGCTTGATCTCCAGGCGCCAGCCCTGGTCGTCGGTGAGGTGCAGATGCAGCACGTTGAGCTTGTGCAGCGCCATCAGGTCGATCATCCGCAGCACGTCGCGCTTGGTGAAGAAGTGCCGGGCGACGTCCAGCAGTACGCCGCGCCAGCCGAATCGCGGCCGGTCCTCGATCTCCGTACAGCCCACGAGGACGGGGCCGGCCGACAGGGGAGCGCGCCGGAAGGTCTGCGGCGGCAGCAGCTGGCGCAGCGACTGCACGCCGTAGAAGACGCCCGCCGCGTCGCCTCCGGCGATCCGGATGCCGTCGGCCGCCACCGTCAGCTGGTACGTCTCCGCGCCGAGGCCGGCGTCCAGTGCCAGCTCGATGCCGCCGCGGCCTGGCGGGAAGTGGCAGCCGGTGGCGGGCGCCAGCTGCTCGCGCAGCACGGCGGCCACCGGGGCCAGTTCCGGGTCGGGGACGTGTAGCGGGGTGTCCGGGCCGAGGGCGAAGGTGCCGGTGCCGGGCCGGGTGCGCGACGGTGCCGGGATGATCAAGTCAGGCCTCCTTGAGATGCGGGCTGCCGGCCTCGATGACGTACGAGCCGGAGGTGTAGGCGGGTGCGCCGGGCGTCGATACGTACTTCAGTGAGCGGAAGTCGACGTGCATGGCCTCCGCGGTGACCCGGGTCCTGACGTAGCCGCGGCGGCCGTTGAAGAACTTCACATGCGGGTTCTCGGCCAGCAGGATGTCGGTGTTGGGGTACTTGTCGAGGCCGTCGCGGGCCGAGGTCACCGACGTGGTCACCAGCTCCACGGCCACCGACTCCGAGTCCGGATCGCCGAAGTCGCGCTTCACCTCGCCCGCCCAGTGCGAGTGCACGTCGCCGGTGAGGACGACGCCGTTGCGGCGGTAGTTCGCGATCGCGTCAGTGACCTTCGTACGGGTGGCCGCGTAGCCGTCCCAGCCCTCGTTGGAGAACTCGACGGCGTCGCCGTTCTTCCAGTCCATCTGCATGAAGAAGACCTGCTGTCCGAGCAGGTCCCAGGTGGCGCCCGAGGTGCGCAGCCGGGAGTCCAGCCACGCCTCCTGGTCCGCGCCGAGCATCGTGCGCTTGGGGTCCAGGCGCTCCGCGCAGTCCGCCGGGATCATCCCGGGCTTGCCGGTGCACGCGTACAGGTCGCGGTACAGGTGCGTGTCGAGCATGTGCAGGTTGGCGACGGCGCCCCAGCGGATGGTCCGGTACAGGGTCATGTCCGGGCCGGTGGGGCGCTGTGCGCGGCGCAGCGGCATGTTCTCCCAGTACGCCTGGAACGCCGCCGCCCGGCGCGGCAGGAACGGCGGGTCCGGCTGTTCGGGGATGTCGCCGGCCCAGCCGTTCTCGATGTCGTGGTCGTCGTAGACCGGCGCCCACGGCGCGATCGCGTGCGCCTGCTGCAGGTCGGGGTCGGAGCGGTGGAGGGCGAACCGCAGCCGGTAGTCGGCGAGCGTGAAGCACTCGCCGCCGGTCACCGGGCGGATCACGTTGGAGGCGTACGGGCCGTATTCGTAGAAGTAGTCGCCGAGGAAGGCGATCAGGTCCGGGGCGTCCTCGGCCATCCGCGCGTACGGGGTGAAGTAGCCGGTCTGCCAGTCGGAGCAGGAGGTGAAGGACAGGTTGAGGTCGCGGGTGCGGGTGCCCGGGCGGGGCGCGGTGACGGTGCGCCCCACCGGGGAGAGGTCCTGGCCGGTGCGGAAGCGGTAGAAGTACTCGCCGCCGGGCGCGAGGCCGTCGACCTCGACGTGCACGCTGTGTCCGGCGGCGGCCCGGGCCTGCGTCGTCCCCTCCCGTACCACCCGGCGGAAGGACTGGTCGGCGGCGACCTGCCACTGCACGGGCACGTCCGCGTCGGGCATGCCGCCGCTGCCGTCGAGGGCGAGCGGGTCGACGGCGAGCCGGGTCCACAGCACCACCCCGCCGGGGGTGGGGTCGCCGGAGGCGACGCCGAGGGTGAACGGGTCGGCGAGCCGCCGGCCGTCCGCCCGTGCCGGGGCGTTGATGAGCACGGGCAGGGCGACGGCACCGGTGGCCGCCATGAACGCGCGTCTGGATGGCATCCCGGGGGTCCTCACTTCAGCTTCGCGTTGCCGTCTTGGACCGCCTTGTCGGCGCCGTCCTGCGGGCTGGTCCTGCCGAGGTAGACGGAGTTCATGTTCTGGTTGAGGCCCTTCTCCGCCGCCGAGAAGCCGGACACGATCGGCAGGTTGAAGGTCTTGCCCTCGGACTCCTCGACGTACGGCTGGACGTCGATGCCCTTCTTCTTCCAGTAGTCCACGTAGGTGTGGTTGAGGCTGGTCAGCGCCGGGAAGACGTACCCGTCCTCGCCCATGATCTTCTGGGCGGCGGGGGTGGCGAGGAAGCGGGCGAGCTTCTTGGCCTCTTCGGGGTGCTTGGACTTGGCGTAGACGGCCTCGCTGAGCCCGTTGATGTTCACGGCGCGGCCGGCCGGGCCCTCGGGCATCGCCGCGGCGCCGATCTTGAAGTTGGCCTCCGGCTGCACGAACGGCAGCAGCGCGTTGTTGGCCGGGAAGATCGCCACCTGGCCGCGCTGGAACATCTCGGTGGCCTGCGCCGACGGCGGGTTGGTCTGGGCGGCGGGCGGGGAGACCTTCCACTTGTTGATCAGGTCGACGCCCCACTTGAGGGCCTCGACCTCCTTGGGACCGTTGAAGGCGAACTTGCCGAACGGCTTGTCGGTGATCTTGCCGCCGTTGGAGACCATCCAGTTCATCCACTGCGTCTGGTAGTGGTTCCAGGAGGCGAAGCCCCAGTTCTTGACCTGCTTGGCGTTGAAGCCGGACTCGCCGGGGTGCTTGCCGGACTCGTCGACGGTCAGCTTGCGCAGCAGCGGCAGGAAGGTGCCGGAGCCGTCGGGGGCCCAGGTGAGCTTCTCCGGCATTTCGACGCCGGCCTTCTTGAACAGGTCCTTGTTGTAGAGCAGTCCGACCGCGCCCCAGTCCTTGGGGACGCCGTAGAGCTTGCCCTTGTACGTGTAGGACTGCACGACGTTCTTGTTGTACTGGGACGGGTCCTTGACGACGTCGGAGACGTCGGCGAGCACGCCCTTGGTGACGAATTCGGGGAACTGCGGCACGCTCATCCAGAACACGTCGGGCGCGGTGCCGGCGACCACGTCGGCGGTGAGCTTGGTCCAGTACTGGTCCCAGGGCAGCAGCTCGATCTTGACCTTGATGCCCGGGTTCTTCTTCTCGAAGGCGGCCATCACCTTCTCCAGGCCCTTCTTCTGCTGCTCGTCCCAGGTGCGGTAGACCAGTTCGCCGTCGCCGGAGCCGCCGGTGCCGCCGCCGCAGGCCGCGCTCAGTCCGAGGAGGGCGCCGCTGAGCACGGCGGCGCACAGCCGGGTCGTTCTGTTCATGGGTAGGCCCTTCACGTTGAAGTCACTTCAGGCCCGTGAGAACCACGGACCGGACGATGAACCGCTGGAAGAACAGGAAGATGAGCACCATCGGCAGCAGGGCGATCAGGCTGCCGGCCATCATGAGGTTGTAGTCGCTGCCGATGTTCTGCTTGAGCGTGGCGATGGCGACCGTTGCGACCTTGGTGTCGTCGCTGCTGGTGATGATCAGCGGCCACAGGAAGTTGTTCCAGGTCGTGACGATGGTGATGATCGCGAGGGTGCCGAGCGCCGGCCGCGACAGCGGCAGCAGGATCCGCCACAGCACGGTCAGCGGCCCGGCCCCGTCGATACGGGCGGCGTCCTCCAGGTCGGCGGGGATGGTGCGGAAGAACTGCCGCATCAGGAAGATGCCGTACGGGGTGCCGAGCAGATACGGGGCGAGCAGCCCGAACCAGGTGTTGACCAGCTCCATTTCCCGCATGATGAGGAACAGCGGGATCATGGTGACGGCGTTCGGCACCATCATCGTGGCGAGGTAGCACCAGAACAGGAATTCGCGGCCCTTGAACTTCATCCGCGCGAACGCGTAGGCCGCGAAGGTGGTGAAGACCAGCTGCCCGAGGGTGAGCACCGTGGTCATGAGCGCGGTATTGCCGACGTAGGTCAGGAAACCCGAGTCGATGAGCTTGTCGATATTCGAGGTCGTCGGCGGAAAAGCGGGCAGCCAGGGAGCGGTGGAGAACAGCTGCCCACGGTCCTTGAACGCGGTGAGCGCGACCAGGAGATACGGAAACAGGGTGAGCGCCGCGCCTACCACCAGCGCCACGTATATGAGGGATTTCTTCGGGATGGTGCGCATGGAACGGCCGCCTCCTCAGCTGATGTCGTACGTCGTGCGCCGGTTGAAGAAGCGGACCTGGACCACGGTGAACACCAGGATCAGCGCGAAGAGCAGCATCGCCATCGCGGAGGCGTAGCCGAAGTCGAATTCCTGGAACGCGGTCTGAACGATGCGGAAGTTGAGGACCTCCGTGGATTTGTCAGGGCCGCCCTCGGTCATCACATAGAGCGTGTCGTAGACCTGGAAGGAGCCGATGATGTTCGTCACCAGCACGAAGAACATGGTCGGGTTCAGCAGCGGCAGCGTGATGTGGACGAATTGGCGGAGCTTTGATGCGCCGTCGGTGTCGGCCGCGTCGTACAGCTCGCCCGGGATGCCCTGCAGGCCGGCGAGGAAGAAGAGCATGTTGTAGCCGGCGTACTGCCAGACCTGCACGGCGGCGACGGCGGGCAGCGCGAAGGCGGTGTCGCTCAGCCAGTTGGGGCCGTCGACGCCGAAGACGCCGAGGAACTTGTTCAGCGCGCCGTTCGCCGGGTCGAAGATCCAGGTCCACACCACGCCCATCACGATCGGCGTGGCCATCCACGGCACGACGAAGAGGGCGCGGAAGAACTTCACCCCGCGGATCTTCTGGTTCAGGAGGAGGGCGAGACCGAGCGCGATCACGGTCTGCACGGGGATGGAGAGCAGGACGTACAGGACCGTCACCCACAGGGAGTGGCGCACGTCGCCGTCGCCGGCCAGCTTGCGGTAGTTCTCCAGGCCGATGAAGGTCGGGCTGTCCAGCAGCTCCCACTTGAACAGGCTGACCACGGCGACGATCGCCACCGGCAGCAGCAGGAAGGCCAAGACGCCGAAGAGGCTGGGGGCCAGGAACAGGTACGGGGTGAGATTGAGCTTCCGGCGGCGCTTGGCGGGCGCGGGCCCGGTTGTGTCCGGCGCCGTCTCGCGCGGCTTGGCTATGGTCGTCGTCTTCACTGCGGCGGCACCCCTGAGCTCGGGCGCAGCAGCCGTTTCGTGGTGGCCAGTCCCCAGGCGTCGAGGTCGCCGAGCCGGTCGCTGGAGCCGCGCAGTCCGGGGGAGGAGGCGATGAAGCCGGCCCAGTCCTCCCGCGCCTCCACGCCGGGGGCCGCGATGAGGCAGTCGGGGTCGTTCACCCACCAGCGGCCGTGCAGGAACTCTCGCGCCCGGCTGCTCAGTCGGGCGCCGTGCTGCGAGGGCTGGCTGATGTCGCCGGACCGGGGCTCGACCGCGGTGGAGGTGTCGGGGCCGACCCGCATGATGTCCACGTGCCCGAGGCTCGGGATGAGCGGCGCCCCGCAGCCGTGCAGGGTGGCGTCCGGCCCGGCGGCCTCCCGGATGATCTCCAGGCCGCGGCGGTACGCGGTGACCGGGTCGGCGTCCCCGTGCCGGCGGCCGGCGAGGGCACCGGCGTAGATGAAGTCGAGCTTGAAGTGCGAGAAGCCGTGGCCCGTCAACTCGCGGAAGACCTGGCCGAGATACTCGGCGGCCGCGGGATGGGTGACATCGAGGACGGCGAGGTCCTGGTCCCACATCCGGCCGGCGTCCGCGCCGCCGACGAGCCAGTCGGGGTGCTCGCGGAAGAGCCGGCTGCCGCTGCCGACGAGGTACGGGGCCAGCCAGATCCCGGCGCGTCTGCCGGTGTCGGTGATGCGGCGGGCGGTGGCGGCGAGGTTGCCGAAGCCGGGGCGGATGTCGAGCCAGTCGCCGATGCCGGCCTCGTAGCCGTCGTCGAGGAGGACCATGCCGGCGTCGAGGCCGTAGCGATCGAGGTGGCCCAGCTCGGTGGCGATGTCGGCCTCGGTGACCTTGTCCCAGTAGCCGTACCAGCTGCACCACATGGGGTCCGCGACCGGTATCGGCCCGATGCCGGCCTGGGCGGCCAGGGTGTCCGCCCAGGCGGCGAGGGCGGCGTCGAGGCCGCCGTCGTGCGTGGTGTGGCAGACCGGGCCATCGGCGGTGACGAGCAGCCGATTGCCCTCGGGCCTGGCCCGTATCGACGGGATGGCGTCGGGGTCCGGCGTGGAGAAGACGTGTGCGGGACCGCCGTCGCCGGGATCGAGGGCGAGCAGGCCCTCGCCCTGAAAGCTGCCGTCGGGGACCGGCGTCTCGGGCCGGTAGCAGAGAATCTGGATGGTGTCGGTCGCGGGGCGCGGCGGGCGTTCCCCGATCCGGTACGCGGAGGTGGGGCTCCACGACTGCCAGCCCTGCTCGAAGATCCGTGCCCGGCCGGGGTCGTGATCGACCTCCGCCACCTCGCTGAACCGCATGAACGCTCTCCCGGGGGTTGCCAGTTGCACTCAACAGGACTTAAGACTGGACGAGCTTTACGAAGGAGACCATCATTAGTAGCCATCAACCAGGTTGTGGTCAACGGTTGTTGCAGGAATTTCCGAAGGAGACCTTCAATACATGGCTTCCGCAGCGCCTACCGGCGGTGACCTGTCCCGGCTGCGCCAGCTGAACTCGCTGGCGGTCTTCGGCGCCCTGCGCGCCGACGGACCGCTCACCCTCACCGCCGTCGCGGAGCGGACCGGGCTGTCCCGGCCGTCCACGAAGGAGGTGGTCGACCAACTCGTCGAGCTGGGCTGGGTGGTGGAGGTGGCGCCCTCCGCCGGCACCATCGGCCGCCCGGCGCGGCGCTACCGCTTCCGCGCCGAGGCCGGCCACATCGCCGGCATCGACCTCGGTGTGCATACGGTCAGGGCCGTCGTATCCGACCTGGACGGCACCGTCCTCGCCGAGACCCGGCAGGCGGTCACTCCGGCCACGCCCAACGACGAGCGGATCGCCGCGGCCGAGCGCGCGGTCGAGGGCTGCCTCACCATGGCGGACCTGGCCCGCGAGGACCTGTGGACGGTGGCCGCCGGCACCACCGGCATCGTCGACACGGCCGGCGTGGTGCGGATCTGCGCGGGCATCCCCGGGTGGGCGGGGGTCGACCTGACCGCCCGCCTCGGCGAGCTCTTTTCCTGCCCCATCGAGATCGAGAACGACGCCCGCCTGGCCGCCCTCGCCGAACGCGAACGGGGCGTCGCCAAGGGCATCAGGGACGCGGTCTTCGTGCACGCCGGGCGGCGTACGGGCGCGGCGCTGGTCATCGGCGGGGAGGTGCACCGCGGCTTCGGCGGGGCGGCCGGCGAGATCGGCCTGCATCCCGTAGCGCACTGGGAGCGCTCGGCCGACCACATCCACGACTGCCCTGCGGTCCCCGCCGGGGTGCCCAAACGCGACGCCGCCCGCCACACCTTCGCCGCCGCCCGGGACGGCGACCCGGCCGCGCTGGCCGCGGTGGACCGCTACTGCGACGAACTGGCCGTCGGCGTCTCGGCGATGGTGATGACGCTGGATCCCGAACTGGTGGTTCTGGGCGGCGGCTTCTCACCGGCGGGGGACGTGCTGCTGCCCCGACTGCGAGCCCGCCTGGAGGAGGTGTGCCTGCGGATGCCGGAGCTGCGGGCGTCCACCCTCGGAGAGGAGTGCGTCGCCGTCGGCGCGGTGGGGCGGGCGGTGGCGCGGCTGGACGCGAAGCACTTCGGGCTGACGCCCGGGGGGATCGCGCCGGCTCGGTAGGGGGCTAGCGGTTCTTCGGGCGGTAGATGCGGCCGAAGGTGCGGGGGCTGTCCGTGAAGATCTCGACCAGTTCCCAGTCGATCCGGCGCCCGCCGGGGACGTCGAAGATGCGCACGCCGTCGCCGAGGAAGACCGGGGCGACGAAGACCTGCAGCTCATCGATGAGGTCGTGCTCAAGCGCCTGGCGGGCGATGTCGGCACTGATGATCTGCACGTCCCGGTCGCCGGCGACTTCCTGAGCGCGACGGATCGCCTCCACGATGTCGCAGTTCAGCGGAATGACCGCCGGGTCGTCGGCGAGCTCCTCCGGACGGTGGGTCAGGATGAACTCCGTGCCGGACCACGCGCCGCCGTAGGCCTCGGAGGTCGTCTCGTCCCGCTCGTCCTGCTGCGCTTTCGCCGCGTCGTAGCCGGCCCGGCCGGAGATGATGACCGCGACCTCGCCTGCCATGCGCTCCGTGGTGCCGTCGGCCAGTGGCTCGGCCGCGGACATCCAGCTCATGTCGTGCCCCGGCCCCGCGATGAAGCCGTCGATCGAGCACGTGAACCCCCAGGCCACCTTGCCCATGTCTCCTCCTGGCTGCCGGGAACGCCAGAAGAAGATATCGCGGTCGGGTGTCAGCCGAGCCGCGCATCAGGCGGTGTGGTGGGCCAGCGCGTGGTGCGGGTCGGGTGCGCCGGGGAGGGGTTCCGGGTCGGCGTGGACGAGGGCGGCGGAGAGCTTGGGGACGGCGTGCAGCAGGGCGTGTTCGGCCTCTACGGCGACCGTGTGCGCCTCCCGTACGGTCAGCTCCCCGTCGACGACGATGGCGACCTCGGCGCGCAGCCGGTGGCCGATCCAGCGCATCCGCAGCTCGCTCACGGCCCGTACGCCCGGGGTGTGCCGCAGCGCGTGTTCGGCGGTGTCGACGAGTGCCGGGTCGACGGCGTCGAGCACCCGGCGGAAGACCTCGCGGCAGGCGTCGCGGAGCACCAGCAGGATCGCGGCGGTGATCAGCAGGCCGACGATCGGGTCGGCGAGCCGCCAGCCGAGCGCGGCGCCACCCGCGCCCAGCAGCACGGCGAGCGACGTGAAGCCGTCGGTGCGGGCGTGCAGCCCGTCGGCGACCAGCGCGGCGGAGCCGATGTCGCGGCCGACGCGGATGCGGTAGCGGGCCACCCATTCGTTGCCGAGGAAGCCGATGACGGCGGCCGCGGCGACGATGGGCAGGTGGGAGATGTCGCGCGGGTTGATCAGCCGGTCGATGGCGGTCCAGGCCGCGAAGGCCGCGGACGCGGCGATGGTCGCCACGATCACCAGGCCCGCGACGTCCTCGGCCCGCCCGAATCCGTACGTGAACCGGCGCGTCGCCGCGCGGCGGCCGAGGACGAAGGCGATGCCGAGCGGGACGGCGGTGAGCGCGTCGGCGGCGTTGTGCACGGTGTCGCCGAGCAGCGCGACGGAGCCGGACAGCACGACGACCACGGCCTGCGCGACCGCCGTCGCGCCTAGGACGGCCAGGGAGATCCACAGTGCGCGCATGCCGCGGGCCGAGGACTCCAGGGCGGCGTCGGTCTTGTCGGCTGCCTCGTGCGAATGCGGGGTCACCAGATGACCGGCCCGGTGCCGCAGCCGCGCCCAACGGCCGGGGGCATGCGGGTGGTGGTGGGCGTGGGTGTGCTGCTCGCTCACGAGGCGGCCTCCCGGCTCGTAGGGACTGGGGGAGTGGACACTCGGGGGTCCTGCGGCCATTATGTGCGTATGAGCGCACGCATGCACCTATCAACTGCGCATGGCTCGCATGAGCAAGACCCAAGCGACGAGCAACTGTCGTATGCGGCCCAGGTCCTGGGCCTGCTGGCCGACCGCACCCGCCTCGCGCTGCTGCACGCGCTCGACGGGAATGAGGCGGATGTCACCACGCTCACCGCGGCGTGTGGAGCCGCCCGGCCCGCCGTCAGCCAGCACCTGGCCAAGCTCCGTCTCGCCGGACTGGTGACCGCCCGCAAGGAGGGCCGCCGGATGATCTACGCCCTCCCCGACGGCCATCTGCGACGCCTGGTCGGCGAGGCGCTGAGCCTCGCCGACCATCACCTCAGCGGCGAGGCGTCACACGATTGATCAGCTACAGCCCGAGCCGGGCGGGCTCCGGCCGGTGGACGCCGGCGGGGCGGTAGCCGAGCGGCTCGGCGATGCCCAGGTGGTCGGCCAGCAGCCAGATGACGGCCAGCCACATCTCCGTACCCTGCAGGCCGGGTTCGCGCCGCGGACCGGTGCCGGGCTCCAGGGCGAAGGGGAAGCCCGCCCCGTCCTGCCAGTGGCCGAGCATCCGGTCCAGCTGCTCGCGGGCCCAGCGTCGGCCCTCGTCGAGGCGGTGCGGGGTCTGGCGGGCGCACAGCCACAGCGGGTGGATCACGTCCAGGACGTTGCAGGCGTTGCCCCGGCCCGGGCCGAAGAAGGCCGTGTCGCGGCTGTGGGCGAGGACCGTGTCGACCGTCCGCTCCGGGTACGGCAGCGGCAGGTCGAACTGGGCGAAGGTGCCGCGGGTCGCGCGGTAGAAGCCGTTGACCGGCTGCAGCCAGCGGTCCTTCGCCGTCGGGCGGCCCCACAGGCCGTTGCCGGGGTTTGCGTGGGTGAGCAGCCACCCGAAGAGGGTGTCGGCGGCGGGGGCGCGCAGGCCGAAGTCCTCGGCGTTGCGCAGTACGGCCGTGCCGATGCCGTCCACCCAGTGGCCGCTGCGCCAGGCCTGCCGCTCCCAGGGCAGCGCGTTGAGGCGGGCGGTGAGCTGCTGCGGCGTCAACTCCTGGACGGCGCGCACGGGGTGGTCGAGGCGGGAGCCGAGGTGCTGCAGGGCGTAGCCCACGGAGAGGATGTGGTAGAGCGCCGCGTCGTCGTCCAGGGTCGGGGGAGTGGCTCCGTATTCGGGGATGAGGCCGGTGCCGGGGTCCTGGAGGCTGCGTAGGTGGGCGGTGAGATCCTCGGGCGCGAGCTGCGGTGGTGGGCCTCCGAGCAGCAGCTGGGCGACTTCGACTGCGTCGCACTGCGCCCGTACGGTCGGCTCGGCGCCGGGGCGGTCGGTGAAGAGCGGCATCCCGGCGGGGTCAGGGTCCGTGCAGCGCGCGAGGATATCGGGCGCCTGCTCGCGCGCTCGCTGCGTGAACCGGGCCAGCCGGTCGGCGAGTTCGGCGCCTGTCGCGCCTGTCGCGCCTGTCGCGCCTGTCGCGCCCGTCGCGCCCGTCGGCGCCCCACGCCGATCCCGCAGCCGCCGCGCCGGATTCCCCGCCGCCACCGACCACTCCGGCAGGTCCTTCGTCACCACGGCGCCCGCGCCGATCACCGAGTGCGCCCCGATGCTCACCCCGTCCACGACGACCACCTGCGAGCCGATCCACACATCGTCCCCGATCTCGATGCCCTTCGAGGTCAGCGGCTGCTTGTACACCGGCCGCCCGGGATCGGTCGAGTGGTTGAAGCCGAGCGCCGAGCTGTGCGCGCCGATGCGCACGCCGTCGCCCAGGCGGACCTGGCCGCGTACGGTCGCGAAGGGGTTGACTGTGCAGTCGCGGCCCGCGGTCACCTCCCCGGTGACATACGCGTGCGCGGCGACGTACGAGCGGCGGCCCAGGCGCAGCACGTCGGTGAAGACGCCGGCCCAGGGCGAGACGAAGACCTCATCCGCCAGCTCCAACTCGCCGCCCTGCTCCGCCAGTCGCCGCTGCCACGCCGCCTGCTCCGCCCGCTCCTCCGCGCTCGCCGAGGCGAAGAACAGCCAGGGGCAGTAGTCGTAGCGGCCGGGGCGTTCGCCGTCGCTCATCGTGCTCCGTTCCACGTCAGGCCTTCGACATTACGGACCTGGTCCGCCTCGGCCATCTCGCCGAAGGTGCAGCCCGCCATCGTCAGCCCCCGGATCGGTGCGTGCGGATAGCCCTGCGCCAGCAGCGCCCGCCGGGCTCGGGCCACGCTCACGTCGCGGATGCCGATGTCGGACACCCGCGGCGGATAGCCGCCCGTATCGCCTTCGCCGCGATAGAAGTCGCAGGTGACGAACTCCTTCGTCAGATGCGTGACCGTGATGTCGTCCAGCTGGATGTTCTCGGCGAAGCCGCCGCGGACGGAGTTGGTCTTGATGTAGAGGCCGAAGTACAGGCCGGGGCCGCCGATGCGGCAGCGGCGGGCGAAGACGTTGCGGATGCCGCCGGTCATGTCGCTGCCCAGGGTGATGGCGCCGTAGCGGTGCCGCATCTCGCAGTCTTCGATGAGGATGTTCTCGCTGGGTACGTTCACCCGGCGGCCGTCGGCTTCGCGGCCGGACTTGATGGCGATGCAGTCGTCGCCCGCGTTGAAGGTGCACCCGCGGATGACCACGTCCCGGCAGGACTCCGGGTCGCAGCCGTCGTTGTTGGGGCCGATGCTGTCGACGGTGACGTTCTGCACCAGGACGTTCTCGCAGAGGACGGGGTGCATCACCCACATCGGGGAGCGGACGAAGGTCACCCCCTCGATCAGCACCTTGCGGCAGGCGTATGTCTCCAGGAAGTTGGGGCGGAAGTGCCGGCCGGCCGCGTGCACCCGCTCCTCGACCGGGACGCCGTCCTCGGCCTGCTGCCACAGCCGCGGCCAGTCGTCCTCCTGTTGCGGCATCCCGGGCCGCCAGCCGAACTCCTCCTGCCCGGACCAGGGCCACCAGTGGGTCTCGTCCGCCCGGCCGTCGAGCACACCGGCGCCGGTGACGGCGATGTCCCGCTCGCCGTGGGCGTAGATGAGAGGGGCGTAGCCATACATCTCCACGCCCTGGAAGCGGGTGCGTACGGGCGGCAGATACGCGGCCGGGTCGCGGCTGAAGGCGAGTGTCGCGCCGGCCTCCAGGTGCAGGTCGACGCCCGAGCGGAGCCGGACGGCGCCGGTGGCATACGTGCCCGGCGGCACGGTCACATGGCCGCCGCCCGCGGCCGCGCACTCCTCGATCGCGGCCTTGAGGGCGGCCCTGCAGTCCGTGGTGCCGTCGCCGACCGCGCCGTATCCGGTGACGGGAAAATCCCGGTCGGGAAAGCGCGGCGGGCGCACCCGCGCGGCGATGGCGTCGGCCTGCTCCTTCGCGGCGGCCGCGGTGGTGGCGGTGGTGGTCATGCGGGCGCCGTCCCGTCCTGGACCGGCTCGCCGTTGACCGTCACCCCGTGCAGCGTCAGCCCCTCGACGTTCTCGCTCACCCAGCCCTCCTCGATCCCTTCGAAGGCGCAGTCGCGCAGCAGCACGTCGCGGATCGGGTTCGCGTCGTTGCCGATGAGGTTCCAGGCCAGCGGGCCCGAGGCGGCCGTGACGCGGTGGAGCTCGATGCCGTGGACGTCCGGGTAGTAGTCGCCGGTGTCGACGTTCTCGTAATCCAGGGCGATCTCGAGGACGGCGTCGCCGACCGTGCCGACGGTGATGTCGGTGAAGACCACGTCGGTGATGTAACCGCCGCGCAGCGGGTTGGACTTCAGGCGCAGGGCGCGGTCCAGCTGCGGGCTGTCCATGTGGCAGTTGCGGGCGAGGATGTTGCTGACGCCGCCGGTCATCTCGCTGCCGATGGTGACGCCGCCGTGGCCGTCCTGCATCCGGCAGTCCTCGACGAGGGCGCTGTGGCAGGGCACGTCGACCCGTCTGCCGTCGGCGTCCCGGCCGGCCTTGAAGGCGATGCAGTCGTCGCCGGTGTTGAACGTGCAGTCGGTGATGTGCACGTACGCGCAGGACTCCGGGTTGCAGCCGTCGTTGTTGGGTCCGTCCGGGCTCTCGACGGTGACGCCGCTGACGGTGACGTTGCGGCAGAGCACCGGGTGGATGTTCCACATCGGGGAGTCCTTGACCGTGACGCCCTCGATGAGGACGTCGCGGCAGTCGTAGAACTGGATCATGTTCGGCCGCAGATGATGGCCCGCGCCGAAGACCCGGTCCGCGACCGGCACCCCCTCCTCGGCCCAGGCGCGCAGCTGATCCTTGGAGACCCGCTCCGGGGAAGGGGAGCCGTCCTGGCCGCCTTTGGTCCAGTCCCACCAGTGCGTGGCGTCGCCGCGGCCGTCGATCACGCCGCTGCCGGTGAGGGCGATGCCGCGGCGGCCGTGGGCGTAGATCAGCGGCGAGTAGTTGCGGCATTCCATGCCCTCGAAGCGGGTGTGCACCACCGGGAGATAGGCGGCCGGGTCCTGGCTGAAGGCGAGGGTGGCGCCGGCTTCGAGGTGGAGGTCGATGCGGTCGAGGAGGTGGATAGCGCCGGTGCGATACGTCCCCGGCGGCACGATCACGTGGCCGCCGCCGGCTGCCGCGCAGTCCTTGATGGCCGCCCGGAGTGCGGCGGTGCAGTCGGTGGTGTCGTCGCCGACGGCGCCGTAGTCGGTGATGGTCACGCTGTGGTCGGGGAAGCGGGGGCGGCGTACGTGCGCGAGGATCGCGGCGGCCTGCTCGTCGATGGCGCGGCGGTGGGCGTCGGTGCTCGACGTGGTGCTCCCGGTGCTCGACCTGGCGCCCGCGGCGCCCGCCGTGCTCGCGGTGCTCGCGCCGAAGGCGGCGGCCGCCGCGGTGCCGGCGCCGAGCAGGAAGACGCGGCGGCGGCTCACCATGCCCACTCCGACGCGGGTACGTGCAGCGCGCGGTCGCGCTCGGGGGCCTTGGGCTCCAGGGTGCGGTGGCGGTACATCGGGCGGGACCTGCCTTCCGGTTCGATGCCGACGACGTCGTCGCCGCGCCAGCGGGTGCGGTATTCGCGGCCCGCGGCGGTCTCGACGGTCTCGGCGGCGACGAGGGGAAATGTGATGGTGATCCGCTCCCCGGCGCGGGGCCGGGCGAGGCGGAGGCAGCCGTCCGGCGCCCACAGCTCCGGCTCGCGGCCCGCGGCGGTGACGGCGGGGCCGGAGACGGGATGCCGGACGACGGCGACGTGGGCGTAGCCGGCCCACGGCGGAATGCGCAGCCGCAGCTCGCGGCAGTCGGCGCGCACGTCCAGATCCACCCGGCCTTCGTACGGGAGGTGGCTGAGCACATCGACGTACCGGCTGCCGCGGTTGAGCAGCAGATTGACCCGTACCAGCTGGTCGTCGCCGGTGACGATGGCATTCCAGCCGGTGAACAGGCCGCGCACGCCGGAGCCGACGCAGCACGCCTGCACATCGCTGGTGTGGCCGCGGCCGAGCACGGCGTCGGAGACGTAGTCGTTGGGCGCGCCGTAGCCGGCGAAGGCGCCCTTGACCCGCTCGCCGACGCGGTAGTGGGTCTGCCAGCCGGGGATGTCGAGGGAGCGGTCGGGTGCCGAGCGGACCCAGTCTGTGTCGTCGAGCTGGGAGGCGGTCAGGTGGTTGCGCAGGAAGCGCTCGACGACCGTCCAATAGCCGGTGTGTCCTGCGCGGGCCAGGGTGGCGCCGATGCCGATGAGGTCGACGAGCGAGCAGGTCTCGTGCTCGTAGCGCTGGTCGGCGAGGTCGCCGGGCGTCCATCCGAAGGCGGTGGCCTGGGTGAGCGCCCAGTCGAAGGCGGTCTTCACGAACTGGGTGAGCGCGTGATCGCCGCTGAACCGGGCGTACTTGGCGAGCCCGTCCAGGGTGCCGAGCCGGGTGTGGAAGTGGCCGCTGCGGTAGGCGAGCGCCGGGTTGAAGCTGCCGTCGGGGAGGAAGACCCCGCTGCGCTCGGTGATCAGCCGGGTGAACCAGGCACACAGCTCGAGCGCCTCGGCATGGCCGGTGGCCTGGTGGAAGCGGAGGAGCGGCATGATGAGCCGGCCGCAGAAGGAGGCCGGGTCGGGGGCTAAGTGCAGCTGGACGGCATTGGCGGAGGGCCAGCCGTCGCGGGTGTACTCGGAGGCGGGGTAGTACCAGGCGTCGCGCTCCTTGATGGCGATCCGGTACAGGGCGGCGACCTGCCGCTCGGCCGCCCGCCGGACCTCGTCGTCGCCGGTGTCGAGATACCAGGTGGTCAGGGCGAGCAACGTGGCGCGCTGATCGACGAGATGGGCATGCGGCGCCCAGTTGCCGCGCGGGTGGGTGCGGCGGTAGGTCAGGCCGTCGTCGGCGAGCAGGTCGAGGAGCGTTGCCTTGTAGCGCTCCTCGGTCTCCGCCCACCAGTCGGCGCCGGTCATGTGCCGGGCCAGCAGGCAGGCATCGGTGAGGCGGCCGTGGCTGGAGCCGTAGTCCCAGTCGCCGTGGGTGAGCAGCGCGGGCTCGGCGAGCAGGTCCGCGCTGAAGAACGGGATATGGCCGAGCTCGGGGTCGGCCAGGCCGGTGACCGCGTGCATCGCCTGCTCGGCGCGCTCTTCGAGCAGCAAGGTGGCCGGAATGCTGGACATGAGGGCGTCACACCGTCCCAGGAGTGCCGGCGAGCGTGAATGCCATGCACGCTAAATGTGCTTCGTTGGCGCGTCAAGAGCGCGCGACCACCTGCACAAATATGTAAGTGCCAGTGGTATGCCAGGTGTTGACGCGGCGCCGGTGTCGCTCTAGCGTCGAAGGCGATCCACCGGCGTCGGGGGAGCGGAGGGTGATGAAGGCCGCCGTGTTACGGGCGGTCGGGCGCATCGGCATCGACGAGGTCGAGCAGCCGGCGCCCGCCGCGGATGAAACGCTGCTGGAGATGCGGTGCGTGGGCCTGTGCGGCTCGGATCTGGCCGCCTTCCGCGGCCGGCATCCGTTCCGCCGCCCGCCGGTCGTGCTCGGCCACGAGGGCGCCGGGCGGGTGGCCCGCGCGGCCGCCGGCGGCCGGCTGCGACCCGGTGGCCGGGTGGCGCTGATGCCGCTGCTGTCCTGCCGGGAGTGCCCGCGTTGCGAGTCGGGCCTGCCGCATCTCTGCGCGCGGCGCCGGGTGCCGGG
>NZ_JAAKZV010000576.1 GCF_011044975.1 Streptomyces coryli
GGGCGGGGTGGGACGGTGCCGCGTTCCTGCGCAGGAGCTGAGCAAGCGCTCGGCTGGCGTGGCTGCCGCATATTGTGCTCACTTCCGTATGAGAAAGCCCCCGGAATTGTTGCCGGGTGGATAAGAGAAACCGTTCTTGGATTGGCTTCCCGGCTTTTTCGAATAGAGCCATTGCGTCGCCGGGTTACCCGTACGTAACGTCCCATTCGCAAGTTGCGGGGATTACCTGCCGTAACCCTCGGGCCCATTGCACCGGTCTCGGCCTCCCTGGGCCGGTCAGCAGGGCCGCACCGCACGGGCCCCGTGGTCAATCCCCCTTGACCGCGGGGTCCGTGACCGTCATCCAAACCCCGGGAGTTGAGCGATGAGAGGTGCCGTGAGCCGCCGGCGGCATGGGCTGCGCCTGGCCGGCGTGGCGTGCGTGGCGCTCGTCGCCGGGCTGCTGTCCGGGTCGGGCTCGGCCGCGGGGGAGCAGAGCGCACGGGTGACGGCGGAGTACGAGTGCGCCGTGCCTGGTGGGGGGAGCCAGGCCGTCGAGGTGGACCTTGCGCAGGGGTATCCCGAGAGCGGGGTCGCCGGGAAGGCCATCCAGCCGGGGGAGTTGACCGTACGGGTCGTGCTGCCCGCGGGCGGGGTGACGAAGCTGCTGCCCGAGGGCGCGGCGACGGTCGGCGGCACCGCGGCGCTCACCGCGGTGGTGACGCAGGGGTCCGAGCGGGCCGAGGCGGGGTGGAGCGGGCTCAGCGCCGAGGAGGACGAGGCGCGATAGCGA
>NZ_JAAKZV010000577.1 GCF_011044975.1 Streptomyces coryli
GGGGCGGGTTCTTCGTCTACAGGGGCGGGGGGTGCCGGCTCGTCGGCCGTGAGCGCGTGGTCCTCGGCCGCGTCGGTCGTCTCCGGCTCGAGGTCCCCGACCTCCGGCTCGAGGTCCTCGGCCGCCGCCGCGGAGTACGCGCTCTCCTCGTGCGCGGGCGCGACCTGCTCGGTCTCTGCGTGCTCGGTCGCCGCCGGCGACGCTCCCTCGGAGGCCTGCTCCGCGGCAGCGGGCTCCGCGTCCGTAAAGTCCGGCTCCTGGACCGCGGGAGTTGTCCAGCCCGTGCTGAAACCCGCCCGGCCGCCGCCGCCCAGCGGCCGCCTCCCGGCCGATCCGGGGTTCGGCCGCTCCTCGTCGCGGCCCTGCGCAGCAGGCATCGCATCACTCATGGTGAAGACGCTACCGTGCCCGACCCACAACTCGCGGCTACGCACTCCGCGCGCAGGGGCGTGCGGCCAGGGAGCGGCGGACGGCTTGGCATCGGATGGTGACGGCCGCGTCGCCGTGGCACCTCTGGTCCCAGTGCGAGTGGGGAGGCTGGCTACGGGAGGAATGGGGGCGGGCGGTTCCGTTGGCTTGCCGGGCGGCGGTTCGGTGGTTCGGTGGTTCGGTGGTGGGGACGGCCGGCGGGTTCGGCTAGGCGGCCGTCCGGTGAGCCTTCGGGCAAGGGCCCCCGCCCCAGCTGCGGCAGCAGCCCCACCGCCCCGCGGGCACCCGGCACCCGGCACCCGGCACCCGGCACCCGGCACCCGGCAGACCAACGCAACCC
>NZ_JAAKZV010000578.1 GCF_011044975.1 Streptomyces coryli
CCTCTGGGCAGCAGCCGGTCCTGCGGACCGCGGCGGCGGAGCGGGGGCGGGGGGCGGTTGTGACGGAGGTCGTACCGGATACGGAGGAGGAGTCGGAGGCGCCTTCGGACGGGGGCCGAGGGGCGGACGCGGACGGCGCGGTGGCGCGCCCGGAGGCGGAGGGCGCAGTGGCGCCCTCGGACGCGGGAGGCGCGGTGGCGGCCTCCGAGGCGGAGGCGGAGCACGCTTCCGAGACGGCCGTATCGGAGCCCGAGGACGCCCGCCCGGCGCCGCCGCGGGTCGAGTGGCCCCGGCCTGCCCCCTCCTCGGCTGCCACGGGGAAGATGGCGCCCATCCCTCGCACGCGATCCGGGGAGGCGCCGCCGGGCGAGCCCGCGGACAAGGTCGCGAGCGGGGCGGCGGCCGACAGCGCGGACAGCGCGACAGGCGAGCCCACGGACGCTGCGGAGGACAGGGCCCCGGGCAGCAGCACCACGGACGCGGCCCCCGCCCACAGCGCCGCGGACGGCATGACGGACGAGGCCGCCGCCGACGCCGCGGACGAGCGCGCCGCGCGGGCAGGCACCGCCTTACCGCACCCGGCAACCGAACCCGGCGCGGCACCCCACCCGACCACCGAGCCCGACGCCGCGCACCACCCGACGACCGAACCCGACTCCGCACCCCACCCGACCACTGAACCCGGCGCCGCGTCCCATCCGACAACCGAACCCGACGCCGCGCTCCACCCCACGACGGAGCCCGACGCCACACCCCACC
>NZ_JAAKZV010000579.1 GCF_011044975.1 Streptomyces coryli
CGCCCCCGCCGCCGGGCAAGTCGGAGACCGGCTCGGCGGCGGGGGCGGGTTCGTTGGCGGCGGGCTCCAGGTCCTGCCAGGCGCCGTCGCGCAGCCGGAACAGGCCGCCGGGGCCGGTCCCGAAGAACACCCGTGTACGGCAGGCGGGATCCGCGGGGAGGAGCAGGCAGCGCAGTGCCGCGGTGTAGTCGGCGTCAGCGGTCCCGAGGTCCGTCGCCTTGGCGCGCATCAGTCCGTAACTGCGGCCGGTGAGGCGGTGCAGCCCCGACTTCAGCGACGCGCGGCGTCCCTCCCTGATGTCCTCGGCGAGCCGGGCGTGGCTGCGCCCGACGGCACCCCCGATCCACAGGCAGGCGTCGCGCGCGGCCAGGTGCGCTTGCTCGGTGCCGCGCGCCCCGGTGGCGACGGCGACGAGCAACAGCGCCTCGTCGCCCGCCCCGAAGCGGGCGGTGACGAGCGCGTCGCGGCGCGGTTCGCCGCGGTAGCGGGCGGAGTCGCCGCGGATGGAGGCCGTACGGATGGTCATCGGCCCGTAGTGCGCACCGTCGAGCACGGTGTCCGGCACCAGATCGGCGAGCGTGCTGGCGGTGGCGAGCGGGAGGGAGGTCGGCTCGGGGTCGTAGGTCGGCGGCCGGTCCCCCACGTAGTCGCGCGGCGTGTCCCCGACCTCCGGCACCGACGCCGCCGCCGACGCCGACGCCCGCTCGCGGGCGCGCCAGCCGCGCAAGCGGAGGGTGTCGCGGGGCGGTTCGGGGGC
>NZ_JAAKZV010000580.1 GCF_011044975.1 Streptomyces coryli
GGCCTGCCGGGCGCCGGGTGCGCTGTGGTGGGGCGGTGGTCTGGTGCTTGGTGCTAGAGCCGGCCGAGCCAGTCGGCCACGCCGTCGGTGAGGAGGCGCAGGGCATCGTCCTGCGTGATGTCGGCCGCCTTCGGCACGGCGAAGCTGTGATCGGCCCAGGGGATGGGGTGCAGCTTCGTAGCCTCCGGGAACTCCTCCGGTGTGCCGAAGGTGTCCCGCTCGCCCTGCACCACGAGGGTGGGCACGCCTGCTCCGGTCAGCTCGTCGACGCGGGTCTTCTCCGGCCGCCCTGGCGGATGCAGGGGGAAGGCCAGCGCGAGGACGGCGTGCGCGCCGAGGTCCTTCGCCGTACGACAGGCGACCCTGGCCCCCGCACTCCGTCCTCCGGCGACGACGGGCCGGCCGGGCTTCTCCAGCGCGGGCCACAGCCCCCGCCAGGCGACGTCGAGGGTCTTGGGCGCAGGCCCGAGCTTCTTCCCGGCCACGCGCCAGGGCTGGTCGACGAGCGCGACGGATACGCCGTGGGCGGGCAGCTCTGCGGCGAGGGCCTCGAGATCCCGGGACGGCCCGGTGCCACCGGCCCCATGCCCGAGGGCAAGCGTCAGCCGCGGCTTCTTGGCGGCGTACCAGGTAATACGGGCATCTCCCGCAGGCGTCGGCACAAGTTCAGCAGTCACGCCCCCATCCTGCCCGCCCACCGGCCCCTTCCCGCTCAAGCACGACCGTCATCCCGCAGACCGACCGACGC
>NZ_JAAKZV010000059.1 GCF_011044975.1 Streptomyces coryli
CCCGGGTGCCGATGCCGCCACACCCAGAACACCGTCGTCGCCACCACCGCCCACACCGCCAGCACCACGTACGGGAAGACGTGCTGATGACCCGCGAAGTACACCGCCGTGTGCTGCGCGTTCACCGACGCCCCCGGTGGCAGCCAGCGGCCGATCTCGCCCAGCGGGGAAGGGAGTAGCGGCCAGGAGACCGCGCCGCCCGAGGACGGGTTGCCGACCAGGACCATCAGGACCCAGGTCGGGATGATCGCCCAGCGCCCGAAGAGGGTATTGAACATCGTGAAGACCATCCCGGACGTGAACATCGTCAGCGCCAGAATCAGCCACGACTGCGGGAAGGGCAGCTCCACCACCCCCAGCAGCAGATCCACCACCGCGTAGATCGCGAAGCCACCCAGCAGCGCGTACGCCGCCGTGAAGACGATCCGCTCCGCCGGCTGCAGCGTCCGCGCGTGCACGCTCAGCTGGATCGCGCCCATGAAGCCGATGATCACCGCGGCGAGGGAGATGTAGAAGAGCGCGAGCCCCTGCGGATCCCCGGACTGCATCGGCTTGATGTCCCGTACCTGCACCGGCACATCCACCGCCGCCCCCACCTTCGGCACCGTCTGCGTCAGCACCCGCGCCACCGACGCCCCCGTCGCGCTCGCGAGGTCGAAGCGGACCGAGCCGCCCGGCTTCACCTCCATGATCGCGAAGACCTGCTGCTGCTCGACGGCGTCCTCGGCGGCGGCGTACGAGTCGTAGTGCTTGAGGTCGAGCGACGCGTTCAGCGCCTTCTCCAGGCCCTCGGTGAACGCCTGCGCCTTCGGCTCCGACTCCGGGGTGCCGACGACCGCGGCGGGGATGCGGTGCGGCGTCGGGTTCGCCATCGCCGCCGTATACGAGCCGGCGAAGAGCCCGGCACCCGCGGCGAGCAGCAGCACCAGCACCACCGCGGCGAAGAAGGGCGAGTGCCGGAAGTGCTCCCAGCGGCTGCCGAGGGTGGGCTCGCGGCGGTGGGGGTGGTGCTGCTCAGTCACCCTGCGAGCTTAAATCAGGACAGAACGGTGAGAAGCACCGCCTCCCGGGCGCGGCCCGAGCCCTCAGTTCACCAGCCCCCGCCGGTAGGCGTAGACGACGGCCTGGACGCGGTCACGCAGGCCGAGCTTGGTGAGGATGCGGGAGACGAAGGTCTTGACGGTCTCCTGGCTGAGCACCAGGACACCGGCGATCTCGCTGTTGGACAGCCCGTCCGCGATGAGCCGCAGCACCTCCAGCTCGCGCGGCGTCAGCGGGATGCCGTCCGGGCCGCCCTCGCCCTCGGTGGGCCGGATCCGGGTGGCGTAGCGGCCGACGAGCCGGCGGGTCACCTCGGGGTCGAGCAGGGCCGCACCGGAGGCCACCGTGCGGACCCCGTGCAGCAGCTGTGCCGCCGGCGCGTCCTTGAGCAGGAAGCCGCTCGCCCCGGCGCGCAGCGATTCGTAGACGTACTCGTCCAGGTTGAACGTCGTCAGCACCAGCACCTTCACGGGCTGCCGCACTCCGGCGCCGGCCAGCTTGCGGGTGGCCTCGATGCCGTCGAGCACCGGCATCCGTACGTCCATCACCACGACATCCGGCCGCACTTCGGCGGCGAGGTCGACGGCGGCCTGCCCGTCGCCGCACTCGCCCGCCACCTCGAGGTCGGGCTGGGCGCCGATGATGGTGACGAGGCCGGTGCGGACCAGCACCTGGTCGTCGCAGATCAGGACCCGGACCGGTGCACTCACGACGGTCTGCCGGCCGGTATCCGGGCCCGTACGACAAAGCAGTCAAAGCCGTCAAAGCCGTCGCCGGTGCGCCGGGGACCCGCGTGGAAGTCGCCGCCCAGGACACCGACCCGCTCCCGCAGCCCCTCCAGGCCCCGCCCGCCGCCTGCGGGTAAGTCGGTCGGCGAGCCGAAGCCCTCCGTGCTGACCTCCACCGTGATCTCCCTCGCGCCGTGCCGCACCTCGACCGCGGTGCGGCTGCCGTGGGCGTACTTGAGCGCGTTCGTCAGCGCCTCCTGCACGACACGGTAGGCCACGAGATCGGCGCTGCCGGTCGACTCCGGCGGGCTGCCCTGCTCGCTGAACGTGACCGGCTGCCCGGCCAGCCGCGTCTGCTCGACGAGCGTGAGCAGCCGGCCGCCGGACGGCGTCCTGGACCCGGCGCCGTAGTCGGGGTTGAGCAGGTCGAGCAGGTGCCGCAGGTCGGTGATGGCCCGGCGGCCGGTGTCGGTGACGGCGGTGAGGGTCTGGTCGAGCCGGTCGGGCGCGGCGGTCAGATAGCGCGCCGACTCGGCCTGCACGACCATCGCCGTCACATGGTGGGTGACGACGTCGTGCAGCTCCCGCGCGATGCGGGTGCGCTCAGCGGTACGGGTCTGCTCGGCCACCCGGATACGGTGCTCGGCCTCCGCGATCCGGGTGGAGCGCAGCCACGAACCCATGCCCCACACCAGGGCCATCGCCCCGTAATACAGGACGAACTCGCTGACCCCCTCGGTCCCGCCGGCCTGGACGAGCCCGATCGCGAGCCCCACGTACGCGACGGAGAACAGGGCCGCGATGGCGCGCCGGTGCCGCTCCACATGCGCCCCCGCGCTCATCAGCGCGATGGCCAGCGCGGTGCCGGCCAGCGAGTGGTAGCCGCGGAGCTGATCGACGGCGAAGCCGGCCGTCGCCACGGTGAGGCAGACGAGCGGCCACCGCCGGCGCACCGTCAGCGGGAGGCACTGCGCGGCGACCGCCACCACGGCCACCGCGTCGAAGGAGCGGCCCGGCAGGCCGCCGAGCTGGGTCCCGTGGGTGTGCGAGGCCGGCAGCAGCGCCGCTACGAGGATGAGCAGGGCGAGCGGCAGGTCCCGGAACGTGACGTCGATCCGTGACCAGAGCTCGGGGGCCCGCCGCAGGCTCAGCACGTCTGGAGTGTAACTACGGTGCCGGACGGGGCCGTTGAGGTCCGTGGCACGCCCCCTAGCCCTGGCCCTGCGCCGCGGCCTGCGCGGCGACCTGCAGAATCGCCGTGACCGCGACATCGGGCTGGTCGAGGTAGATGTAGTGCTCGCTCTTCTGGGCGGTGCCCAGCGCGCTGCGCCCGGAGAGCGCGAGCCACTTGCGCTGCCCGTCGGCCCACGCCTGCTCCAGGCCCGGCCCGTACTCAGGGACCTGCTCCAGGTACTTCACCCCGTGCTGGATCACCTGCACCGGGATGTCCCCGGCGGAGCGCACCTTCGCGTCGCGGACCACGAGCTTCTCGGGGTCCGCGCCGCGGAAGACGGCGAGGGTCTCATCACGGAGCTGAGCGGCCATGCCGGTGGCGTCCGCGGGGATCTCCCGGTGGAGATCGGCAATCTGGGTCGGGGAGGTGGCGTCCATCAGGACCACGCCCTTGACCTTGTCCTGGTGCCCGGGCGCGTAACGGCCGGCGATCAGCCCGCCGAGCGAGTGCCCGGCCAGGACGGCCCCGGAGTCGCCGGCGACATGGTCGATCACCCCGGTCAGCACCTTCCCGGCGTCGTTGAGGGTCTGCTTCTTTACGGGCTTGTCGCTGGCCCCCGCGCCGAGCCGGTCGTAGGAGCAGACCCGCTCCCGCTCGCCGAGGGTCTTCTGCAGGCCGGCGAACTTCTTCAGGTTGTCGCCGCCGCCGTGCAGCAGGACGACGACCGGCTTGCCCTTCTGCGGGCTGCCGGAGCAGGACACATTGATCTTCAGCCCGTTGACGTCGATCTTCTTGGCGCCGGTGAACGTGGCGGGCTTCCGCTCCGCGGAGGAGGCCGACCTTCCGGAGACCGTGTCAAGACCACCGGCCTTCGTCTTCTCCGCGCAGCCGGTGAGCGCGGCGGTGGTGGCTACGGCGGCGCACAGCGCGATCAGAGCCGGCGTCCTGGCGTTGCGGAACATGGGGTCCTCCTGGGAGTGCTCGGTCGGACCTGGACATTACGGATCACCGGCCCCGGAAATCGTCACCGCACGGTGGACACCTGCGCGTAGCTCTCACGGGGGACAGGCATTGTCCCGGTCGCGCGCCGAAATGATTCGCCCGTCCCGACCCGCAGGTGAGATCCTTGGCCTACGTATGTCCACTCCTCCTGCCGCCGCCGAACCGACCTTCGCCGCCCTCGGCCCCCGCCTCGCCGCTCTCACCCTCCGCGACGAGCAGCGCATCGGCCGCCGCCTCGAAGGCGCCCGCCGCATCCGCAAACCCGAGGCGCGCGCCGCCGTGCTCAAGGAAATCGCGGACGACATAGACGCGGCCGAGCTGAAAATCGAACACCGCCGGGCCGCCGTCCCGGCGATCACGTATCCCGAACAGCTCCCGGTCAGCCAGAAGAAGGACGACATCCTCGAGGCGATCCGCGACCACCAGGTCGTGATCGTCGCGGGCGAGACCGGCTCCGGGAAGACCACCCAGATCCCCAAGATCTGCATGGAGCTCGGCCGCGGCGTCCGCGGCCTCATCGGCCACACCCAGCCCCGCCGCATCGCCGCCCGCACGGTCGCCGAGCGCGTCGCCGAGGAGCTGAAGACCCCGCTCGGCGAGGCCGTCGGCTGGAAGGTCCGCTTCACCGACCAGGTCAGCCAGGACACCCTGGTCAAGCTGATGACGGACGGCATCCTGCTCGCCGAGATTCAGACGGACCGCGAGCTGCGCCAGTACGACACGATCATCATCGACGAGGCCCACGAACGCAGCCTCAACATCGACTTTCTGCTCGGCTATCTCGCCCAGCTGCTCCCGAAGCGCCCCGACCTCAAGGTCATCATCACCTCCGCGACCATCGACCCGGAGCGCTTCTCCCGGCACTTCGGCGACGCCCCGATCGTCGAGGTCAGCGGCCGTACGTACCCGGTGGAGGTGCGCTACCGCCCGCTCCTCGAGGACGACTCGGACGCCGACGACCGCGACCAGGTCACCGCCATCTGCGACGCGGCGCAGGAGCTGCAGCGCGAGGGCGACGGCGACATCCTGGTCTTCCTCTCCGGCGAGCGCGAGATCCGCGACACGGCGGACGCGCTGGAGAAGAAGAGACTCAGAAACACCGAGATCCTCCCCCTCTACGCCCGCCTGAGCCACGCCGAGCAGCACCGCGTCTTCCAGCGCCACTCCGGCCGCCGCATCGTCCTGGCGACGAACGTCGCCGAGACGTCCCTCACCGTCCCGGGCATCCGCTACGTCATCGACCCCGGCTTCGCCCGTATCTCCCGCTACAGCCACCGCACCAAGGTGCAGCGCCTCCCGATCGAGCCGATCTCCCAGGCCAGCGCCAACCAGCGCAAGGGCCGCTGCGGCCGTACGTCCGACGGCATCTGCATCCGGCTGTACAGCGAGGACGACTTCCTCACCCGCCCGGAATTCACCGACGCCGAGATCCTCCGCACCAATCTCGCCTCCGTCATCCTGCAGATGACCGCGGCAGGGCTCGGCGACATCGAGAAGTTCCCCTTCATCGACCCGCCGGACCGGCGCAACATCAAGGACGGCGTCCAGCTTCTGGAGGAGCTGCACGCCCTCGACACGAACCAGAAGGACGCGCGGAAGCGCCTCACCCCCACCGGCCGCAAGCTCTCCCAGCTCCCGGTCGACCCGCGCCTGGCCCGCATGGTCCTGGAGGCGGAGAAGAACGGCGTCATCCGCGAGGTCATGGTCATCGCCGCCGCCCTGTCCATCCAGGACCCGCGCGAGCGCCCGGCGGAGAAGCAGCAGCAGGCCGACCAGCAGCACGCCCGCTTCCGCGACGAGACGTCCGACTTCCTGACGTATCTGAATCTCTGGCGCTACGTCCGCGACCAGCAGAAGGCGCTGTCCTCGTCCGCCTTCCGCCGCATGTGCAAGCGCGAGTTCCTCAACTACCTGCGCATCCGCGAGTGGCAGGACATCTTCCACCAGCTGCGCACGGTCGCGAAGTCGATGGACATCACGCTCAACGAGTCGCGGGACGAGATCGACGGCGACCGCATCCACCAGTCGCTGCTCGCCGGCCTGCTCTCCCACATCGGCCTGAAGGACTCCGAGAAGAACGAGTACGTGGGCGCCCGCAGCGCCAAATTCGCCGTCTTCCCCGGCTCCGCGCTCTTCAAGAAGACCCCGCGCTGGCTGATGTCCGCCGAGCTGGTGGAGACCTCGCGCCTCTGGGCCCGGGTCAACGCCAAGATCGAGCCGGACTGGATCGAGCCGCTCGCCGGCCACCTGGTCAAGCGCAACTACAGCGAGCCGCACTGGGAGAAGGACCGCGCCGCGGTGGTGGCGCTGGAGCGCGTCACGCTCTACGGCGTCCCCATCGTCACCGAGCGCAAGGTCAATTACGGGCGCATCGACCCGGAGACCTCCCGCGACCTCTTCATCCGCAACGCCCTCGTCGAGGGTGACTGGCGCACCCACCACAAGTTCTTCGCCGATAACCGCAAGCTGCTCACCGAGGTCGAGGAGCTCGAGCACCGCGCCCGCCGCCGCGACATCCTGGTCGACGACGAGGCCCTCTTCGACTTCTACGATCAGCGCATCCCGGCCGACATCGTCTCCGGCGCGCACTTCGACTCCTGGTGGAAGAAGAAGCAGCGCGACGAGCCCGACCTGCTCAACTTCGAGAAATCGATGCTGATCAACGAGCGGGCCGAGGGCGTCACCAAGGACGACTACCCGGACAGCTGGCGCCAGGGAAAGCTCAAGCTCCGCGTCACGTACCAATTCGAGCCGGGCACCGACGCCGACGGCGTCACCGTCCACGTACCGCTGCAGATCCTCAACCAGCTGACCTCCGACGGCTTCGAGTGGCAGATCCCGGGCCTGCGCGAGGACGTGGTCACGGAGCTGATCCGCTCCCTCCCGAAGCCGATCCGCCGGAATTACGTCCCGGCGCCGAACTTCGCGAAACGGTTCCTCGACGCGGCCGTGCCGCTGCAGGAGCCGCTGACGACGGCGATGGCGCGGGAGCTGCAGCGCATGGTCGGCGTCCGGATCGCGCCGGAGGACTTCGACTGGGCGAAGGTCCCTGACCACTTGAAGATCACCTTCCGGGTCCACGACGAGCGCCGCAAGAAGCTGGCGGAGGCGAAGGACCTCGAGACCCTCCGCATCAAGCTCAAGCCCAAGACCCGGGCCGCGATCAACAAGGCCTTCGAGCAGGCGTCGACGAAGCCGGAGGCGAACGGCAGCCAGACCGCCGCCCCCATGCAGCGCACGGGCCTGACGGCCTGGACCATCGGCGCCCTCCCCCGCACCTTCGAGACCCGCCGCGGCGGCCAGCCGATCAAGGCGTATCCGGCCCTGGTCGACGAGGGCACCTCGGTCGCCGTACGCCTCTACGACACGGAGCCCGAGCAGGCCGAAGCGATGTGGCGCGGCACCCGCCGCCTGATCCTCCTGAACCTGCCCTCCAACCCCGCCAAGTTCGCCAACGACACGTTGAGCAACCAGCAGAAGCTCGCCCTCTCCCGCTCCCCCCACGGCAGCGTCCAGGCCCTCTTCGAGGACTGCACGACCGCGGCGGCGGACCGGCTGATCGCGGCCAACGGCGGGCCCGCCTGGGACGAGGAGAGCTTCAAGAAGCTCTTCGACGCGGTACGGGCCGACATCGTCGACGCCACGATGGCGACGATCCGCCAGACCCAGGAGGTGCTGGCCGCCTGGCACTCCTGCGAGGGGCGGCTGAAGGGCATCAAGAGCCCGGTGCTGCTGCCGTCGCTGACGGACGTACGGGAGCAGCTGGCGGCGCTCATAAAGCCCGGCTTCGTCACCGAGCACGGGGTGCGCCGGCTGCCCGACCTGATGCGCTACCTGGTCGCCGCCGACCGCCGGCTGACGCAGCTGCCGACGAACGCGCAGCGGGACGCGGCTCGGATGGCGAAGGTGCACGAGATGCAGGACGAGTACGCGTGGCTGCTGGAGCAGCTGCCGCCGGGCCGCCCGGTGCCGCAGGCGGTGCGCGACATCCGCTGGATGATCGAGGAGCTGCGGGTCAGCTACTTCGCGCACGCGCTGGGCACGGCGTACCCGGTCTCGGACAAGCGCATCGTGAAGGCCATCGACGCCCAGGTACCGCCCGCCAGGTAGTCGAGTTCGACCGCACCCCTTGACCTGGGGTACAGTCTGTTCTCGCACGCCGCACTCAGCGGCGCGGCTCCCAGGTCCTGTGGAGCAGTTTGGAGTGCTCGCCACCCTGTCAAGGTGGAGGCCGCGGGTTCAAATCCCGTCAGGACCGCAATATCGCTGGCGCCGGGCCTGTCCTCGATCATGAGGGCGGGCCTGAAGTCATTTCACGCCCTTCTCCCGCCCCATCTCCCCCTCCGCCACCCTGTCAAGGCGGAGGCCGCGCCCGCGGCGCAGCCGCGATCGATCGCAGTAAATCCCGTCAGGACCGCACAGCGTGAAGGCCCGCCCCGTTCCCCGGGGCGGGCCTTCTGCGTGTCCGGGACGGGGCCTTCTGCCTGTCCTGGACCCGACCCCGCCCGGTCCAGACCTCTCGTCGCCCATCTTGACTCCCCGCATTGCGACCGCTACTCAGGGCATATGACGGCGGCCCAGAAACGGCACGAGACGCGTGCGCTGCTGCGTGCCCATCTGGCCGCGGCGAGTTCGTACCGGCATCTGACCCGGCACTGCCCCATCTGCCATCAGCTGCTCCGCCTCGCCATGGCGCAGGAAGGGACCAAGGTCCCGCCGACGAGTGACCAAAGCCAGGCTTGAGGCCCCCTCCACGGTGAAAGGCTGTGATCAGCAGGAACGGCAGATTCCCACTACCGCAGCGCTGCCTTGAGCGGCAACAGTGCTGCAGCGTGACGGGAGTCACCAAAGCGGTTCTGAAATGGGGAACTTTAGACCCCACTTAGGCCCGCTCAATTTGATATGTGCAATTGCACCTCAACGTTGAGGCGCCCCATGAGTCCCATCGGACCCATGGGTTACGGCCCCGGCGGGAGCCCGAGGACGCGCCCCGCCCCCGCACACCAGGCCCCAACAGGCCCGTACGCAGGCAAAAGAAAATCGCGCTGGACCCGGCGGAGTCCAGCGCGATCTGCGACGCAGCACGTCGCCAGTGGTGCTTGTGCGGGCTACGGGATGGGGGTCCCGGATATGCCCATATTTGCGGGCCCTCAGGCCTCGGTACGCTGCTGCGGGATGCCCGCCAGCAGCGCGCGGACCTCGGCCTCGCGGTAGCGGCGGTGCCCGCCGAGCGTGCGGATCGACGTGAGCTTGCCGGCCTTTGCCCAGCGCGTGACCGTCTTCGGGTCGACGCGGAACATCGTGGCAACCTCAGCAGGGGTCAGCAGCGGCTCGGCATCAGGGGTGCGAGCGGTCATGAGCGGCCTCCTCGGACGAACCGACGTTCTCGGTTCTTTCCTCTAAATTCTGCACCTTGGCCCGCGTTGCCCGAAATGGCGGGACGCGGGACGAGTCGGTTATAGGACGAACGGCTTGTCCTCGGCACTACAACTACACCATCTGTCCAGCGGCGTGGCTCAAACCGACGGAATTGCCCTCTGAGGTGTTCAACCCCAGCGGAAGCCGATGGACCGTGCCATAACGGACAGTCACGTCATCGTGACGATCAGTCACAGCGCCATCAGTGGCCACAAGGCCCCCCAGAGAGATCAATATCCGGCAATCCAC
This sequence comes from Streptomyces coryli, assembly GCF_011044975.1. GTDB lineage: Bacteria > Actinomycetota > Actinomycetes > Streptomycetales > Streptomycetaceae > Streptomyces > Streptomyces coryli. The sequence continues at coordinate 9,613 of NZ_JAAKZV010000059.1, forward strand.
CCGAAGTTGGATAGCGGACGCCCCCTCCGGACTCCTTGTCCTATTTTGACACGAGAGCGGGGCATGACCGCAAGGCCCTTAAACGTGCCGTCCGTCACGGTTGCGCACAATGACCGGATCAGGACCTACGTCCCGACCTAACGGACACATCCGGAGGACCATAGTCCAGATCGAGGAATCGCACTAGCTCGCGAACGGTTCGCGATCTAGCTCGCGAACTGCCGGTCCCGCACCGAGGTCCACCGCTCCGTCAGCCGCTCGTACGCGAGCCCGGCCCGCTCGGCGTCCCCGTCGCGCAGCGCCTGCATCCCCTCGGCGACATCCGCCGCCGACCGGTCCTCCGCCAGCCACTCCTTCGACAGCACATGCGCGAGCCCGCCGTAGTCCAGCTCCACGAGCGAGCGCGGGTGGAACTCCTCGAGCCACCGGCCCACGTCCGTAAGCCCCTCGATCAAGGGCAGGTGCGGCGACTCGTCGTCGTCCGGGTCGGTGTTCGACCCGGCCTCCCGCAGCGCCCGCAGCGCCCGCGCCACCCGGCGGCGGGCCTGCGCCATCGGCGTCCGGTAGCGCAGGAAGGGCTCGGGCGCCCCCGGCTCGTACTCGCGCTCGTCGTCGCTGAAGAGCACGAACCAGCGCACCGGCACCGTCCACACCGCGCCACGGATCCACGGCCGGGCGTCCGGGTTCGCCTCCCGCCAGCGCTCGTAGTCGCCGCGCGCCTGCTCCCGTACGACCTTGGGCAGCGCCAGCTCCAGCACCGGGGCCGGCAGCTCGCGCTCCAGCTCCTGCAGCGCCAGCCAGCCGCGCAGCCGGGTCCGCCAGGGGCAGACGCAGGTGACGCCGTCGACCTCGGCGATGAAGGCCTCCGCGGACTCCTGCGGCGGCACCGGGACCGGCGGTACGGCGAGCAAGTCGCGCAGCGAGCGGCGGAGTTCGTCCTGGGCACCGGGCCGCCGCTTACGGGCGGCGTAGCGGCGCCAATGGCCCCGCTCCGGCTCCGGGAATGCCGCAAGCGGTTCGTACACCCGCAGATACGCCGCGTACGGGACCACCAACGACGACGCCTGTGAAGCCACGCGCGCTCCCACCTCTTAATGTCGCTGCCACGCTCAGGAGTCGAGTCTCCCCCACACTTGTGAGATCCAGCCCACCTGGGGCCCGGCGAGCACTGCGCGCCCTACGCTTGTGCATCGACAGGCTCTCCCCACCCACAGGAGGGCGTCACCGCGACCAATCCGGAGTCACCACCGTGACCGACGTACGTCACACCGCAGCCACCGACGGTGATGTGCTGCACACCCTGTTCCGCTCCGACCAGGGGGGCCACGAGCAGGTCGTGCTGTGCCAGGACCGCGAGAGCGGCCTGAAGGCCGTCATCGCCATCCACTCGACCGCACTGGGCCCGGCCCTCGGCGGCACCCGCTTCCACGCCTACGCCGACGAGGCCGACCCCGAGGCCGCTGCCGTGCGCGACGCCCTCAACCTGTCCCGCGGCATGTCCTACAAGAACGCGCTCGCCGGTCTCGACCACGGCGGCGGCAAGGCCGTGATCATCGGCGACCCCGAGCAGATCAAGAGCGAGGAGCTGCTCCTCGCGTACGGCCGCTTCGTCGCCTCCCTCGGCGGCCGCTACGTCACCGCCTGCGACGTCGGCACGTACGTCCACGACATGGACGTCATCGCCCGCGAGAACAAGTGGACCACCGGCCGCTCCCCCGAGAACGGCGGCGCGGGCGACTCCTCCGTCCTCACTTCCTTCGGCGTCTTCCAGGGCATGCGCGCCGCCGCGCAGCACCTGTGGGGCAGCCCCTCGCTGGCCGGCCGCCGGGTCGGCGTCGCCGGCGTCGGCAAGGTCGGCCACTACCTGGTGGACCACCTGATCGAGGACGGCGCCGAGGTCATCATCACCGACGTCCGCCAGGAGTCGATCAACCGCGTACAGCAGGCGCACCCGAAGGTGGCCGTCGCGCTCGACACCGACGCCCTCATCCGCGAGCCGCTCGACATCTACGCCCCCTGCGCCCTGGGCGGCGCGCTCAACGACGAGACCGTCCCGGCGCTGACCGCCAAGGTCGTCTGCGGCGCCGCGAACAACCAGCTCGACCACCCGGGCGTGGAGAAGGACCTGGCCGACCGCGGCATCCTCTACGCGCCGGACTACGTGGTGAACGCCGGCGGCGTCATCCAGGTCGCGGACGAGCTGCACGGCTTCGACTTCGACCGGGCCAAGGCCAAGGCGACGAAGATCTTCGACACCACGCTGGAGATCTTCACCAGGGCCGAGGCGGACGGCATCCCGCCGGCCGTCGCGGCCGACCGCATCGCCGAGCAGCGGATGGCGGACGCCCGCCGCTGATCTGTCCTCTGGGGGTTGCCCGGCTTTGCAGTGGCAACCCCCAGAGGGGTCTCCGGTCTCCCCTGTGAACAAAAGTTGCGCATGTCACGACCCGCGGCGGGTCGCGCCTCGTCAGACGATAGAATTGGCTTCTGACCAGCAAGGACACCGGTCCCGAGGGGTCTGCTGACGGGGCCCGTGCTGTGAGCGGCGTACCGGATGGCGGCAGAAGCAGGTACGGTTGAACCCCTACGGACCGGTCTCTCGCAACGAGAGCCCGTTCTGAATCATGAACGCGTGTCAAGACTCTGGGGCCATGAAGCCCCGCCGTATAAGGGGGTCGAGCCATGGGGCGCGGCCGGGCCAAGGCCAAGCAGACAAAGGTCGCCCGCCAGCTGAAGTACAACAGCGGTGGGACGGACCTTTCCCGCCTGGCTAATGAGCTGGGTGCATCGCCTTCGCAAGAGCAGCAGCCGACAAACGGCGAGCCGCGCGAAGACGATGAGCAGGATGACGACCTTTACTCGCGCTACGCGGATCTGTATGACGACGTAGACGACGATGAGGACGAGGACGGGGACAAGACGTCCTCGAGTCGCTGACTCCAGCCTCGAAGTCGTAGCAAATAGGAGCCTGGCCACGGGCTGACACCCGGGCGGGCCCTTTTTGCTGCCTTGCCTCCGAAGCGAAGGCGGAGGGAGCGCGGCCGCGGCCCATCGGCGCAAGGGGTTGCGGGCAACCTGACCGCGAGCGGCAACCCCGGCGTCCTCAACTCGCATAGTCCCCGGTCAGCGCGGCCCCCTCGGCGTGCTCGCCGCGGTCGGTGACCTCGCCGGCCACCCAGGCGTCCACGCCGCGGTCCGCGAGCGCGGTCAGCGCCACGTCCACGGACTCCGGCGGGACCATGGCGATCATGCCGACGCCCATGTTCAGGGTCTTCTCCAGCTCCTCGCGGGCGACCTTGCCGACCTCGCCGACGGTCGAGAAGACCGGGTCCGGCGTCCAGGTGGAGCGGTCCACGACGGCGTGTAGGTGGTCCGGGATGACCCGGGCCAGATTCGCCGCGAGCCCGCCGCCCGTGATGTGCGAGAAGCCGTGCACCTCGGCCGTACGGATCAGGGCCAGGCAGTCCAGCGAGTAGATCCGGGTCGGGACCAGCAGCTCCTCGCCGAGGGTGCGGCCGAACTCCGGCACCTCGCGGTCCAGCGCCCAGCCGGCCCGGTCGAAGAAGACGTGCCGCACCAGCGAATACCCGTTGGAGTGAAGGCCGGAAGAGGCCATCGCGATGACCGCGTCACCCTTACGGATGCGATCGGCGCCGAGCACCATGTCGGCCTCGACGACGCCCGTGCCCGCGCCCGCCACGTCGTACTCGTCCGGGCCCAGCAGCCCCGGGTGCTCGGCGGTCTCGCCGCCGACGAGTGCGCAGCCGGCGAGCGCGCAGCCCTCGGCGATGCCCTTGACGATCGCGGCCACCCGCTCGGGAACGACCTTGCCAACGCAAATGTAATCCGTCATGAACAGCGGCTCGGCGCCGGTGACCACGAGGTCGTCGACGACCATGCCGACGAGGTCGTGCCCGATGGTGTCGTGCACGTCCATCTTCTGCGCGATGGCCACCTTGGTGCCCACGCCGTCGGTCGCCGAGGCCAGCAGCGGCCGCTCGTAACGCTTCAGCGCGGAGGCGTCGAAGAGCCCGGCGAAGCCGCCGAGGCCGCCGACGACCTCGGGGCGCTGGGCCTTCTTCACCCATTCCTTCATGAGCTCGACGGCACGGTCCCCGGCCTCGATGTCGACTCCGGCGGCGGCATAGCTCGCACCACTGTGCTCAGACATGAACGATTGATCCTTCTTCGTCTAAAGGCGCGGCGCTTACGGGCGGCGCAGTGCGTCGGCCGCGTCCCGGCCGCCGGCGACCTCGGTCTCCAGCAGGTGCTTGCCGAGCAGCTCCGGGTCGGGCAGGTCCATCGGGTACTCGCCGTCGAAGCAGGCCCGGCAGAGGTCGTCCTTCGGGATCGTGGTCGCCTCGATCATCGCGTCGGTGGAGATGTACGCGAGCGAGTCCGCGCCCAGCGACTTGCCGATCTCGTCGACCGTCATGCCGTTGGCGATCAGCTCGGCGCGGGTGGCGAAGTCGATGCCGAAGAAGCACGGCCACTTGATCGGCGGCGAGGAGATCCGGATGTGCACCTCGGCGGCGCCCGCCTCGCGGAGCATCTTCACGAGCGCGCGCTGGGTGTTGCCGCGGACGATCGAGTCGTCGACGACCACCAGCCGCTTGCCGCGGATGACTTCCTTCAGCGGGTTGAGCTTGAGGCGGATGCCGAGCTGCCGGATGGTCTGGGAGGGCTGGATGAAGGTCCGGCCCACGTAGCTGTTCTTCACCAGCCCGGCGCCGTACGGAATGCCGCTGGCCTCGGCGAAGCCGACGGCGGCGGGGGTGCCGGACTCCGGAGTCGGTATCACCAGATCGGCCTCGGCCGGCGCCTCGGCGGCCAGTTTGCGGCCCATCTCGACGCGGGAGAGGTAGACGTTCCGCCCGGCGATGTCGCTGTCGGGGCGGGCGAGATACACGTACTCGAAGACGCAGCCCTTCGGCTTTGCCTCGGTGAAGCGCTGGGCGCGCAGGCCGTTCTCGTCGATGGCGACCATCTCGCCGGGCTCCACCTCGCGTACGAAGGAGGCGCCGACGATGTCGAGGGCGGCGGTCTCGGAGCAGACCACCCAGCCGCGCTCCAGGCGGCCCAGGACCAGCGGGCGGATGCCCTGCGGGTCGCGGGCGGCGTACAGCGTGTTCTCGTCCATGAAGACGAGCGAGAAGGCGCCCTGGACCTGCGGGAGGACCAGCGGGGCGGCCTCCTCGACGGTCAGCGGCTTGCCGTCCTCGTCGACCTGGCCGGCGAGCAGCGCCGTGACCAGGTCGGTGTCGTTGGTGGCGGCGACCTTGGTGGCGCGGCCGTTGTCGCTCGGGAGCTTGTCGACCAGGGTGGCGAGCTCGGCGGTGTTGACGAGGTTGCCGTTGTGGCCGAGGGCGATCGAGCCGTGGGCGGTGGCGCGGAAGGTCGGCTGGGCGTTCTCCCAGACGGAGGCGCCGGTGGTGGAGTAGCGCGCGTGCCCGACGGCGATGTGCCCCTGGAGCGAGCCGAGCGATGTCTCGTCGAAGACCTGTGAGACCAGGCCCATGTCCTTGAAGACCAGGATCTGGGAGCCGTTGCTCACCGCGATGCCGGCGGACTCCTGTCCCCGGTGCTGCAGCGCGTACAGCCCGAAATAGGTGAGCTTGGCGACCTCTTCACCCGGGGCCCAGACACCGAAGACGCCGCAAGCGTCCTGGGGGCCCTTCTCGCCGGGGAGCAGATCGTGGTTGAGTCGGCCATCGTTGTTGGGGCCACGTCGTAGCACGCTTCGAGTGTAGGACAGTCGCGAGGGGCGCCGGGACGCGATGCCGCGGCGGCGGGGCCGCTCCGGCCTGGTGAACGGCCTCCGCCGCGGGGCGGGTGACGGGAATCACGCGGCGGTGGACTGGTTCGCCACCGCGAAGTGCTCCCCGTTCGCGGGCACCCCGACCCCCTCCCAGGCGAACGGAACGCCCTTGGCGGCGTCCGGGTCGGCGGCGTCCATGAGCTGGAAGTGCAGGTGCGGCTCGGTGCTGTTGCCGGTGTTGCCACACTCGGCAAGCTGCTGCCCTGCGGTGACCCGGTCCCCGGGGCGTACGGCGACGGAGCCGCGCTTGAGGTGGGCGTAGAGGGCGTACACGGGGCTCCCCGATGCAGAGCCGCCGTCCAGCTCGACGGTCACGAAATTGCCGAGGATGCCGCTCTTGGGGCCCATGCTGCGGGCGATCTGCTCCACGACCATGAAGTACACCAGCGCGGGCCAGCTGTTGCGCGCCCGGTGGTCGCGGCGCCAGTCGACGGCGGACACGACGGTGCCCGCGCCGGGCGCGAGGATCGGGCTCCCGTACGCCGGGAAGTCCTCGTTCCGCCGGAACACCGGCCACCAGCCGAACGCGGGCGAGCCGGTGTCCTCCGGCACCCGGACGATGTCGATGGCGTAGGTCTGCCCGAGATGGTGCGTGCCGTGGCTCGGGACCTTGTCGGCGGGGCTGTTGTGGGCCTTCCAGCGTCCGCGGACGGGGGCGGCGACGGTGACCGGTTCGGCGTCGTCCGCCGGGGCCTTGCGCCTCCGGGCCCCGCCGATCAGGTCGAACACGAACTCCACCATCAGCGATCCCCACAGCACCGTGGCCGTGAGCTGCACCCAGCGCCCGTACGACGCCTCCTTCACCGCATCCAGCAGGCCGAAGCCCATCGCCAGGAGCACCAGGGCCCCCAGCAACTGGAGCGTGCGCACGGTCCGCTTCGCGATGCCGCGCTTGGTCCTGTCCTGTCGCATGTCCGTGTCCCCCAGTTCATGGTTGTCGTCGCGCCGCCGCCAGCAGCACCAGCAGCGGCACCACGCGGGTGCCGGGGACGGCGTACCGCCCCCGCCCCGCGGAGTGCAGCCAGCCGGCCGCCGTGAGCTGGCGCAGGTGGTGGTAGAGCTGGCCCGTGCTGCCGCTGCCGTCGAGACCGGTCAGCTCGGCGGTGGTCTGATGGCCGCCGAGGATCTCGCGGAGCAGGCGGAGGCGGACGGGGTGGCCGAGGGCGGAGAGCGCCTCGGCGACGTCGTCGTCGTGCCCCTCGTCGAGCAGTTCGCCGGTGCCGAGGCCGTACTGCCACTCGTAACGCAGCTCGGTCGGCAGCGCGACGGCACCGGTGAACAGCACGCCGCCGTCCGCGGCTTCATCGCCGGCCTCGGCGAGCTGCGCCTTCAGGCCCTCCAGGGCCCAGAAGGCGTCTCCTGCAGGCGCGGCTGTCCGCGGCCGGTCCGTCCCTTCCAGGGCGGCGACCCGCCGCTCCAGCTCCGCGATGCGCTCGGCAAGCTCCACAACTTCGAAGTTACGGAATTACGGAATACTTGGCAAGCGGATCAGCCGAGAACGGGCAGCACCGCACCCAGATCCGCCCGCTCCCCGCTCGCGCTGACGGCGGCCGCATCGAGGGCATCACCCCAGGTCGTACGGCCCGTGGCGAGCCGCAGCCAGGTCAGCGGGCCGGTCTCCACGACATTCGGCGGCGTGCCCCGGGTGTGCCGCGGCCCCTCGATGCACTGCACCACCGCGTACGGCGGGATCCGCACCTCCACCGCGCCGCCCGGCGCCTTCGCCGCGAGCGCGTCGGCCAGCAGCCGGACGGCGCCCGCGAGCGCGTGGCGGTTCAGGGCCACCTCGACGCCCGTCGCCCGCGCGAGGTCGTCGCTGTGCACGGCGAGTTCGACGAGGCGGGTCACCGTGAAGTCGAGCGCGCGCATGGCGCCGAAGGCGTGCGGCACGATGCGGTCGGCGCGCAGCGCCTCCTCGCGGCAGGCGGCCAGCCGCCCGGCGACGGCGTCGAGTTCGGCGACGACGTCCGGCGCCGCGGCCACCACCTCGTGCGTCTCGGTGTCGATCCGGTCCGCGATGGACGAGGTGAGCGTGGCCCAGCTGTTGAGGTCCGTCACCGCGGTGCCGCGCGCCGGCGCGGGCTCGGCGAGCAGCCGCGGGACGGCGTCGGCCTGCCGCGCGATGTGCGCGAGCAGCGTGCGCACGTCCCACCCCGGCAGCCCGGACGGCAGCGCGAGCGAGGCATCCCCGAGACCGGCGGCGAGCGAACGGACCGCTTGCAGCTGCCCGTTCAGCGCGTCCCAGGTCTTCTTCGGGTCGTACGTGCGCGGCTTGCGCTTGGTGGCGGGAGGCATGCGGCGAGCGTAACGCGGCCCCCCGCCCGGAATGTCCCCGGGCGGGGGGCCGTCACGCGTTGTTCGCCGCTCAGCCGAAGAGCGCCGGAATCGTCGCTTCCCATACGGAGCGGAGCTCGCTCAGCGGCAGGCTGAACTGGCCCTGCAGCTCCACGGCATCGCCGTCCACCACGCCGATACGGGTCGCCGGCAGCCCGCGAGCGCCGCACATGTCCGTAAACCGGAGCTCCTCGCTCCGCGGCACCGCGACGACCGCGCGCCCCTGGGACTCGGAGAACAGGAACGTCGTCGCGTCCAGCCCGTCCGGCAGCACCAGCCGCGCGCCGTGGCCGCCCTTGAGGCAGGACTCCACGACCGCCTGGATCAGACCGCCGTCGCTCAGGTCGTGGGCGGCGTCGATCATGCCGTCCCGCGACGCCGAGATCAGGATCTCGCCGAGCAGCCGCTCCCGCTCCAGGTCCACCGCCGGCGGCTGTCCGCCGAGGTGGCCGTGGATGACGTCCGACCAGGCCGAGCCGCCGAACTCCTCGCGGGTGTCGCCGAGGAGGTACAGCAGCTGACCCTCCTCCGCGAAGGCCATCGGCGTACGGCGCGCGACATCGTCGATCACGCCGAGCACGCCGACCACCGGGGTCGGGTGGATGGCGGCGTCGCCGGTCTGGTTGTAGAGCGAGACATTGCCGCCGGTGACCGGCGTGCCCAGCTCCAGGCAGCCGTCCGCGAGCCCCTTGCAGGCCTCGGCGAACTGCCACATGCCGGCCGGGTCCTCCGGCGACGGGAAGTTCAGGCAGTCGGTGATCGCCAGCGGCTTGGCGCCGGTCGCGGCCACGTTCCGGTACGACTCCGCCAGCGCCAGCTGCGCACCCTGGTACGGGTCGAGCTTGGCGTAACGGCCGTTGCCGTCCGTGGAGATGGCGACGCCCAGGCCGGTCTCGTCGTCGATACGGATCATGCCGGAGTCCTCCGGCTGGGACAGCACGGTGTTCCCCAGCACGAAGCGGTCGTACTGCGACGTGATCCAGGACTTGTCGGCCTGGTTCGGGGACGCGACCAGCTTCAGGACCTGCCCGCGCAGCTCGTCGCCGTCAGCCGCCCGCGCCAGCTTCGACGCATCGTCCGCCTGCAGCGCGTCCAGCCACTCGGGCCGCGCCATCGGCCGCTCGTATACGGGGCCGTCGTGCGCGACCGTGCGCGGCGGGACGTCGACGATCTGCTCGCCGTGCCAGAAGATCTCCAGCCGGTCGCCGTCGGTCACCTCGCCGATGACGGTGGCGATGACGTCCCACTTCTCGCAGATGGCAAGGAACTTGTCGACCTTGCCCGGCTCCACGACCGCGCACATGCGCTCCTGCGACTCGCTCATGAGGATCTCCTCGGGCGAGAGCGTGGAGTCGCGCAGCGGCACATCGTCGAGCTCGACGCGCATGCCGCCGGTGCCGTTGGAGGCGAGCTCACTCGTCGCGCAGGAAAGCCCCGCCGCACCCAGGTCCTGGATGCCGACGACGAGGTCCTCGGCGAAGGCCTCCAGGGTGCACTCGATGAGCAGCTTCTCCTGGAACGGGTCGCCGACCTGGACCGCCGGGCGCTTGCTCGGCTTGCTGGAGTCGAAGGTCTCGGAGGCGAGGATCGAGGCGCCGCCGATGCCGTCGCCACCGGTCCTGGCGCCGTACAGAATGACCTTGTTGCCGACGCCCGCGGCCTTCGCCAGGTGGATGTCCTCGTGCTTCATCACGCCCACGCAGAGGGCGTTGACCAGCGGGTTGCCCTGGTAGCAGTCGTCGAAGACGACCTCGCCGCCGATGTTCGGCAGGCCCAGGCAGTTGCCGTAGCCGCCGATGCCCGCGACCACGCCCGGCAGCACCCGCTTGGTGTCCGGGTGGTCGGCGGCGCCGAAGCGCAGCGGGTCCATGACGGCGACCGGGCGGGCGCCCATCGCGATGATGTCGCGGACGATGCCGCCGATGCCGGTGGCGGCGCCCTGGTAAGGCTCCACGTACGACGGGTGGTTGTGGGACTCGACCTTGAAGGTGACCGCGTAGCCCTGGCCGACGTCCACGACGCCCGCCTGCTCGCCGATGCCGACGAGCATGGCGTCGGAGGCCGGGGCCTTGTCGCCGAACTGCTTCAGGTGCACCTTGCTGGACTTGTACGAGCAGTGCTCCGACCACATAACGGAGTACATGGCGAGCTCGGCGCCGGTCGGGCGGCGGCCGAGGATCTCGCGGATCTGCGCGTACTCGTTCTCCTTGAGGCCGAGCTCCGCCCAGGGGAGCTCGGTCTCAGGGGTCTGTTCGGCGTGCTTGACGCTGTCCAAAGTCATGCGCTGACCAGCCTCTTGAGGATCGAGGTGAAGAAGCCGAGCCCGTCGGTGCGGCCGGTGCCGATGAGCGGCTCGACGGCGTGCTCGGGGTGCGGCATGAGGCCGACGACGTTGCCGGCGGCGTTGGTGATGCCGGCGATGTCGCGGAGCGAGCCGTTGGGGTTGCCGTCCACGTACCGGAAGGCGACCCGCCCCTCGGCCTCCAGCTCGTCCAGGGTCCGCTCGTCGGCGGTGTAGCGGCCGTCGATGTTCTTGAGCGGGATGTAGATCTCCTGCCCGGACTCGTAATCCGCGGTCCAGGCGGTGTCCGCGTTCTCCACCCGGAGCTTCTGGTCCTTGCAGATGAAGTGCAGGTGGTTGTTACGGAGCATGGCGCCCGGCAGCAGATGGGATTCCGTCAGCACCTGGAAGCCGTTGCAGATGCCGAGCACCGGCATGCCGGCCTTGGCCTGCCCGATGACGGTTTCCATGACGGGCGAAAAGCGCGAGATGGCGCCGGCCCGGAGATAGTCGCCGTACGAGAAGCCGCCCGGAAGGACGACCGCGTCGACCTGGTGCAGGTCCTTGTCGCGGTGCCACAGCGAAACCGGCTCGGCGCCGGCCAGCTTGACGGCCCGCAGCGCGTCCCGGTCGTCGAGACTGCCCGGAAAAGTGACGACGCCAATACGGGTAGTCACTGCTGGTCCTCCACGCGCACGGTGAAGTCTTCGATGACGGTGTTGGCGAGGAACGTCTCGGCCATCTTGCGGATCTCGGCAAGGGCGGCTTCATCGGCCGGCCCCTCGATCTCGAGCTCGAAGCGCTTGCCCTGTCGGACGTCCGCGATCCCGTCGAAGCCCAGGCGCGGCAGCGCGCGCTGAACGGCCTGTCCCTGCGGGTCGAGGATCTCGGGCTTGAGCATGACGTCGACTACGACGCGTGCCACTGGTAGCTCCCGGTGGTGGTGTTGGGGCGGTTCGGCCAGCGTACCGGGTTCGAAAATCTACGCGAGTAGATATCCTCGGTTACGTTACAGCATCAGCACCGATACCCTCTTGGAAGGCAGCCGCAGAAATCGTATGGTCCAGATTGCGGCATGACACGCGGGGATAAATCAATCCGCTTCGCAATCAATGCTGCCGCTGTTAGAAATAAAAAGCACTGATCCATATCCCTCCGGATCTCCGAAACACCGCACGTCAGCGGCGCTCGGAGCCGTATGAAAGGACCGATTTCGTGGCGCAGCGCGTAGTGGTGACCCTGTCCGACGACATCGAGGGCGGCGACGCTTCCGAGACGGTCATCTTCGGTCTTGACGGGAAGTCGTACGAGATCGACCTCAACAAGACCAATGCAAAGAAACTGCGCACCGCGCTGGCCCCCTACCTCGAGGCCGGCCGCAAGCGTTCGAACTCGGGCAAGGCCTTCAAGCGCACCTCCCTCGCCCCCGACCCGGCGACGGTACGGGCCTGGGCGCAGTCGCACGGCAAGGAGGTCCCGGCCCGCGGGCGGATCCCGAAGCGGATCTACGAGGAGTTCGAGGCCGCGCACTGAAGTCCCGGAGTACGGGCCCGCAGCAACCGACTTGCGCCGCACCCCCGGCCGTGGGCTAGAGTCTGCGCAGCGCCGCAGGGCGGGTGAAAGCCCAGCCCCGGCCGCGCGGGTGTAGCTCAGTAGTAGAGCGCCCTCTTTCCAAGAGGGAGGCGCAGTGTGCGATTCCTGTCACCCGCTCGACTGCTGGTAGTATTCCGGCAGCACGCGGACGTAGCTCAGCTGGTAGAGCGCAACCTTGCCAAGGTTGAGGTCGCCGGTTCGAACCCGGTCGTCCGCTCGTGAATCGAAGGCCCTGGTCATTATGACCAGGGCCTTCGGCGTTCCCGGGGCCGTGAATGACATCTGTCATCAAGGCCGGTGACAGGCCGCACTCCCATACGTCCCCGCCCGCCGGGAGCCTGGAGTGCATGGGGAACGCAAGAGCAACAGACACCGTCATCGAAGTCGCCGGACTGCGGCGGAGCTACGGCGCGTACGAGGCCGTGCGCGGCATCGACCTCGCCGTCGGCCGCGGCGAACTCTTCGCCCTGCTGGGCACCAACGGCGCCGGCAAGACCTCCACCCTCGAGCTGCTGGAGGGCCAGGCCGCGCCCTCGGCGGGCCAGGTCCGGGTGCTCGGCCGGGACCCGTACCGCGATCGCGCCGCGGTGCGCCCGCGGATCGGGGTGATGCTGCAGGAGGGCGGCTTCCCGATGGAGCTGACCGTCGCGGAGACCGCGCGGATGTGGGCGGGCTGCACCAGCGGCGCCCGGCCCGTGACCGAGGCGCTGGAGATCGTGCGGCTGGCGGAGCGCCGGTCCGTAAGGGTCAAGCAGCTCTCCGGGGGCGAGCGGCGCCGTCTCGACCTCGCGCTGGCGCTGCTCGGGCGCCCTGAGGTGCTCTTCCTGGACGAGCCGACGACCGGCCTCGACGCGCAATCGCGCCGCGACACGTGGGAATTGATCCGGCAGCTCAAGGACAACGGCACGACCGTGGTGCTCACCACGCACTACCTGGAGGAGGCCGAGCAGCTGGCCGACCGGCTGGCGATCATGCACGGAGGGATGATCGCCTCCGCCGGCCGGGTCGCCGACGTCGTCGCCGAGCGGCCCTCGCGGATCAGCTTCGAGCTGCCGCCGGGCCACTTCCTGGGGGACCTGCCGCCGCTGGCGCCGCTGGGCGTCACCGGGCACGAGGAGACCGGCAGGTCGGTCCGGCTGGAGACCCGTGACCTGCAGCGCACCGCGACCGGGCTGCTGCTGTGGGCCGCCGACAAGGACCTGCAACTCCGGGCCCTGGACGCCCGCTCGGCGACCTTGGAAGAGGCGTTCATGCACATCGCGAAGGATCTGGAGGCGGCACGATGACCACCCTGACCCCGGCCCCGGCCGGCTCCACCAGCCGGCCCACCGCCGCCGGCGGCCGGCTCGCCGCCCTCGGGCGGGCCGAGCTGACGCTGCTGCTGCGCAGCAGGGCGACCCTGGTCACCGCGGTGCTGCTGCCGAGCGTGACGGCCTTCGCGATGCGCGGCATGGTCAAGGGCCTCGACCTCGGCGGCACCGGCCTGTCGGTCGCCACCGTCATGCTGCCCGGCGCGCTGGCGACGGCGCTGTTCTTCGCCGTCTATACGAACCTGGTCGGCGTGTACGTCGTACGCCGCGAGGGCCTCGTGCTCAAGCGGCTGCGCAGCGGTGAGGTGCGCGACTGGGAGATCCTCGTCGGCAGCGCGCTGCCCGCGCTGGCGGTGGCGTTCGTGCAGTCCGTGCTGCTGGCGGTCGGGTTGACCGTATTCCTGGACGCCGCGGCGCCGCCCGCGCCGCATCTGGTGGTGCTCGGGCTGCTGCTCGGCATGGCGATGCTGGTCGCGGGGGCGGCGCTGACGGCGGCGTTCACCCGTACCGCGGAGAGCGCGCAGCTGACCTTCCTGCCGTTCCTGCTGGTGACCATGGCCGCGTCCGGGGTCTTCGCGCCGCGCGAGCTGCTGCCGGACGCCGCGGCCGAGGTGGCGGACCGGCTGCCGTTCTCGCCGGTGATGGACCTGCTGCGGGGCGGCTGGACGGGGGACCTGGGTGCCGTCGATCAGCTGCGGCTGACGCTGCTGGCTTTGGTCTGGACGGGCGTGGCCGTGTTTGCTGTACACCGGCGGTTCCGGTGGGGACCGCGGAGTTGAGCGCCAAGGAGCGGCCGGGAATGAGCGTGGCGAGTTGGGTGGAGCGGCTCGGGGGCCCGGACGGCCCCGCCCGCTACCGCCGCTACACGCTCTCCAGCGTCGGCTTCTTCGCCGTCTTCGAGGCGGGGCTGTGGGTGTACTGGATCGCGGGGCGCACCGGAGACGGCGTCGGCGCGGTCGGGCTCACCTTGGTGGCGGTGCTGGGCGCGGCGCACGTCGGCGTCCAGCTGCTGCTCATCCGCGCGGCCCTGCGGCACTATCTCGGCGCCGGGCCCCGGCCCGACGGGCTGGTCGCGCTGTTCACCGCGGTGACCCTCGCCATCGCCGCCCTGGGCTGCGTGCTGCTGGCCGACGGCCGTATCGATGACAAGGACCTGGGGCCGTACCTGCTGTGGCTCCTGATGTTCTCCGCCGGACCGCCGGCCCTCGCGCTGCCGCTCCGCGCCGGCGCCGTGCTCATCGCGGCGGTGATGGTGGTGTCGATCGGAGCGGGCGCCGCGACCGGTATGTCGGGCGAGCCGCTGGCCCTCGTCATCGGCGTCAGCGTGATCCTGGTGCCGTTCATGGCGGCGGCGATGCGCCTATCCGGCTGGGCCGTGCACCTCGTCGAGGAGCTGGTCGCGGCCCGGGAGACCCAGTCCCGGCTCGCCGTCGCCGAGGAGCGGCTGCGCTTCAGCCGGGACCTGCACGACGTGCTGGGCCGCAATCTCGCCGTCGTGGCGCTGAAGAGCGAGCTCGCGGTCAAGCTGGCGCGGCGCGGCCAGGAGGCGGCCGTCGACCAGATGGTGGAGGTGCAGCGGATCGCGCAGGAGTCGCAGCGCGAGATCCGTTCGCTGGTACGGGGCTACCGCGCCGCCGACCTGCACGCCGAACTGGCCGGCGCCAGGTCCGTACTCGAAGCCGCCGGGATCGACTGCCGGATCGAGGAAGGCCCGGCCGGGCGGCTGCCCGCCGAGACCCAGTCGGCGCTCGGCTGGGTCGTCCGCGAGGGCACCACGAATGTGCTGCGGCACGCGTCCGGCGCCTCGCGCTGCGAGGTGTCGGTGCGCGCGACCGGCTCGGGCGCGGTGGCGCTGGTGATGGCGAACGACGGGGCCGTGGCCGCCGACGCGGGCACCGGCACCGGGCTGCCGGGCCTGCGCGAGCGGCTGGCCGACCTGGGCGGCACGCTGGCCACCGAGCGGCGTCCGGACGGCACCTTCCGGCTGACGGCACAGATCCCCTGGGAGGACGAAACGTGATCAAGGTGCTGCTGGCCGACGACGAGCACCTCATCCGCGGCGCGCTCGCCGCGCTGCTCGCCCTCGAGGACGACATCGGCGTGGTCGCCGAGGCGGGTTCGGGCGACGAGGCGCTCGCCATGGCCCGGGCGCACCGCCCCGATGTGGCCGTCCTCGACCTGCAGATGCCGGGACCCGACGGCATCGCGGTGGCGGCACGGCTGCGCGCCGACGTGCCGGAGTGCACGCCGATGATCGTCACCAGCCACGCCCGCGCCGGCGCACTGAAGCAGGCCCTCGCCGCGGGCGTGCGCGGCTTCGTACCCAAGACGGTGTCGGCGCAGCGGCTCGCCGAGATCATCCGTACGGTGCACGCCGGCGGCCGCTACGTCGACCCGGAACTCGCGGCCGACGCGATCGCCGCGGGCGACTCCCCGCTGACCGAGCGCGAGGCGGAGCTGCTGGAGCTGGCGGCGGACGGGGCGCCGATCGCCGAGATCGCGGCCCGCGCGGCGCTCTCGCCCGGAACCGTACGGAATTACCTCTCCGCCGCCGCGGCGAAGCTCGGCGCCGAGAACCGGCACGTCGCGGCCCGGCTGGCCCGCGAGCGCGGCTGGCTGTGACCCTGCTCGCGCCCTTGCCGCAGCGGCCTGGAGCACGAAATACGTCGGTTATAGTTGGAGCAGTGCGGACGTAGCTCAGCTGGTAGAGCGCAACCTTGCCAAGGTTGAGGTCGCCGGTTCGAACCCGGTCGTCCGCTCCAACAGCCGCGATGCGGCAGATGCAGCAGGCCCCGGTCATGGTGACCGGGGCCTGACGCGTTTCTGTGCCAGGATCGGTTACGCCATGACTGCGACGACCGAAACCACGACGACGGCCCCCGAGGCCCTGCACGCACCCGTCATCGACTGGTTCGACGGCTGCGCCCGCGACCTGCCCTGGCGCCGCCCCGAGGCCGGCGCCTGGGGCGTGATGGTCAGCGAGTTCATGCTGCAGCAGACGCCCGTGAACCGGGTGCTGCCCGTATACGAGCAGTGGATGACGCGCTGGCCCCGCCCCGCCAACCTGGCCGACGAGGCCCCCGGCGAGGCGGTCCGCGCCTGGGGCCGGCTCGGCTATCCGCGCCGCGCCCTGCGCCTGCACGCCGCCGCCGTCGCCATACAGGAACGCCACAACGGCGATGTCCCGCGCCGGCACGCCCAGCTGCTCGCGCTGCCCGGCATCGGCGAGTACACCGCGGCGGCGGTGGCCTCGTTCGCGTACGGACAGCGCCATCCCGTCCTGGACACCAACGTCCGCCGGGTCTACGCCCGGGCGATCAGCGGCACCGAGTTCCCGCCCGGCGCCACCACGGCCGCCGAGCGCCGCATCGCCCGCGAGCTGCTGCCCGACGACGACGACACCGCCGCGCGCTGGGCGGCCGCCTCGATGGAGCTGGGCGCGCTGGTGTGCACCTCGCGCAACCCGTCGTGCCACGCGTGCCCCATCGCGCAGCAGTGCGCCTGGCGGCAGGCGGGCTCGCCCGCGTACGAGGGCCCGCCGCGCCGCGGCCAGACCTACGCGGGCACCGACCGCCAGGTCCGCGGCCGGCTGCTGGCGGTGCTGCGCGAGGCGGACGGGCCGGTGCCGCAGGCGGCGCTCGACCAGGTGTGGGACGAGCCCGTGCAGCGGGCGCGGGCGCTGGACGGGCTCGTATCGGACGGGCTGGTGGAGCCGCTGGCGGACGGGGTGTACCGGCTGCCGGGGGCGTGAGCCGTCAGTCGCGCGCCTGGGTGAGCGAGTACCAGTTGCCGTTGTCGTCCCGGAAGATCGCTTCGATCCCGTACGGGCGCTCCTGCGGCTCCTGGATGAACTCCACGCCCTTGTCCTTCAGCTCCCGGTAGGTGGCGTGGCAGTCCTTGGCGCGGAACGCCCCGGCGCCCAGCACGCCCTTGCTCACCAGCTTGGTCAGCGCCTCGGCCGACTCCGGGTCGAGGCCGGGGCCGTCGGGGCGCATCAGGGCCAGCGAGACGTCCGGCTGGTCGGGTGCGCCGACGGTGATCCAGTGCATGTCCGGACCCATCTCGACGTCGTCGCGGACCTCGAAGCCGAGCTTGTCGGTGAAGAACTTCAGGGTCCGCTGCTGGTCGGTGGTCCAGACGGTGGTGAGGGCAAGGTTCGTAATCATGCTTTTACGGTAGGCAGCGCCCGGCTCACCGCGCTTCTCCAGAATTGCGCTCTGTCTCCTCGATCCGCGGCTTGAAGCCGCCCGTCCACAGCAGCGCGAAGCAGCCGGGAATCAGCGCGGCACCCTTCCCGACGTGGGTGCGCCGGTACTCCCCCGGCGTCTGGCCGGTCTGCTTCTTGAAGGCGGTGGAGAAGCTCCCCAGACTGGCGAAGCCGACCAGAGTGCAGATCTCCGTCACGGACAGATCGCAGGTGCGCAGCATGTCCTGGGCCCGGTCGATGCGCCGCCGGGACAGGTACTGCCCGGGCGTCTCCCCGTACGCCGCCTTGAAGGCGCGGACGAAGTGGTAGCGGGAGTAGCCGGCGGCCGCCGCTGACGCGTCCAGGTCGAGCTCCGGGTCGGCGAAGTCCCGGTCCATGGCGTCCTTGGCCAGGCGGAGGCGGCGCAGGTCGTTCGGGTGCACGCCTTTGAGCGTAAGAGCCCGTGAAGAAGGCCGCGTCCCCTCCGCCCGCTACTGCGGAGGGGACGCGGCCGGTCTCGGGTGGGCGGTCAGGCCTTCACGGCCTCGCCCTCGACGGCGGCCTGCGGTGCGTCGTCGCCGTCGCCCTTCTTCTTCGGGGCGGCGCCCTTCAGCGGCACCTCCTTGACGAACCAGGTGGCCAGGAAGGCGAGGAGCGCGACGCCCGCGCCCCACAGGAACACGTGGTGGGTGCCGGCGGAGACGGCGTGGAAGTAGGCGTCCTTGATCTGGCCCGGGAGCCCCGCGATCGCCTCCGGCGGCAGCTGGGCGTTGCCGGAGAGCTTCGCCGCGGCCTCGGGGGAACGCTCCTTCAGGGTGTCCGCGACCTGGCTGCTGAAGATCGAGCCCATCAGCGCGACGCCGAAGGAGCCGCCGATCGTACGGGTCAGGGTGATCGTCGACGAGCCGGAGCCCATGTCGCGCATCTCCAGGCTGTTCTGGCCGACCAGCATCGTGGTCTGCATCAGGAAGCCCATGCCGGCGCCGAGGATGGCCATGAAGATGCCCGAGGTCAGGCGGGTGGTGCCGGTGCCCATGGTGGACAGCAGGTACATGCCGAGGACCATCAGGGCGCCGCCGATGATCGGGAAGACCTTGTACTTGCCGGTCGAGGTGATGACGCGGCCGACGAAGAGCGACACGATCATGACCGGCAGCATCATCGGGAGCAGCAGCAGGCCGGAGTTGGTGGCGTTCGCGCCCTGGACGCTCTGCTGATAGAGCGGCAGGAAGGTGGTCCCGCCGAACATCACGAAGCCGACGATGAAGCCGACGACGTTCATCAGGGAGAAGTTGCCGTTCTTGAAGATCCGCAGGGGGATGATCGGCTCCGCGGCCCGCGTCTCCGCCCAGATGAAGGCGGCGAGCGCCACGACGCCGGTGATCGCCAGGCCGATGATCTGGACCGACGCCCAGTCGTACTCGGTGCCGCCCCACGAGGTGACCAGCACCAGCGCGGTGAGCCCGACGGAGAGCAGCCCCGCGCCCAGGTAGTCGATCTTCGCCTTGATCCGCTTCTTCGGCAGGTGCAGCACGGAGGAGATCACGAAGAGCGCGACCACGCCGAGCGGCAGGTTGATGTAGAAGGCCCAGCGCCAGCCGAGGTGGTCGGTGATGGTGCCGCCGACCAGCGGGCCGCCGATGGTGGCGATGCCCATGACCGCGGCCATCATGCCCTGGTACTTGCCGCGCTCCCGCGGCGGCACCAGGTCGCCGATGATCGCCATGACGCCGACGATCAGACCGCCGCCGCCGAGGCCCTGCACGGCGCGGAAGGCGATGAGCTGGCCCATGTCCTGTGCCATGCCGCTCAGCACGCTGCCGATCAGGAACAGCACGATCGAGGACATGAAGATGCCCTTGCGGCCGTACATGTCGCCGAACTTGCCCCACAGCGGGGTGGAGACGGCGATGGCGAGGGTGTAGGCGGTGACGACCCACGAGAGGTGGTCCAGGCCACCGAGCTCGCCGACGATCGTGGGCATAGCGGTGCCGACGATCAGGTTGTCGAGCATGGCCAGCATCATGGTGATCATGAGGCCGAACATCACGAACCAGATGTTCTTCTGCGGTGGTGCTTCCGGTATCGCGTCCGGAACCGCGTCGTTCTGCTGAGACATACCCCGTCCCCTTACTTACTTGTCGTCCGGCTAGTTGGCTACACTGGAGAAGGTACGCAGCCACTAGCCGGTCGTCAAGTTAGTATGGTCAAGGCTCGGCAAACACCAGGTAGAGGAGCGAAGCGGATGGGCAGCAGGGGTGACACCCGCCAGCGGATCCAGGACGTAGCACTGGAGCTCTTCGCCGAGCGCGGGTACGAGAAGACGTCGCTCCGGGAGATCGCCGAGCGGCTCGAGGTCACGAAGGCGGCGCTGTACTACCACTTCAAGACCAAGGAAGACATCCTGATCAGCCTCTTCGAGGACCTGACCCGGCCCTTGGACGAGCTGATCGCGTGGGGTGAGAAGCAGCCGCGGACGCTGGAGACGAAAAAGCTGCTGCTGTCCCGCTACAGCGAGGCGCTGCAGGACTGCTCGGAGCTTTTCCGCTTCATGCAGGAGAACCAGGCGACGGTGCGGGAGCTGAACATCGGGGAGCGCTTCAAGGAGCGCATGATCACGATGATGGGCCTGCTCCGCGACAAGGACGCGAGCCTCAAGGACCAGGCGCGCTGCGTGACGGCGCTGTTCAGCATGCACGCCGGCATGTTCGCCATGAAAGACGTCGAGGGCGACCCCGAGGACAAGCGGAAGGCTGTCCTCGAAGTCGCCCAGGAGCTGGTGAGTGCGGCTCACCACGCGTAATCCGCTCAGAACTTCACGCCCTTGTTCTGCAGGAAGACGATCGGGTTCACGGCCGAGCCGTAGTACGGCGTGGTGCGGACCTCGAAGTGCAGGTGCGGGCCGGTCGAATTGCCGGTGGTGCCGATCAGGCCGATGACCTGGTTGGTGCTGACCTTCTGGCCCAGGCTCACGTTGATCTTCGACAGGTGGCCGTACTGGGTGTACACGCCCTCGGCGTGCTTGATCACGATGTTGTTGCCGTAGGCCCCGCCCCAGCCCGCCTCTACGACGGTGCCGCCGTGCGCGGAGTGCACCTTGGTGCCGGTCGGCGCGGCGAAGTCCTGGCCGGAGTGCTTGGCGGCCCAGCGGGCGCCGCCCTGGTTGTACTGCCCGGTGAAGGTGTACGGGTCGCTGACCGGCGAGACCCAGGAGGGGGCGGCGTTCGCCACGCCGGCGCCGGTAAGGGCTATCGCAACGCCGACGCCGGCGGCGGTGAACTTGGCACGCTTAGACATTCCGGATTACCTCTCAGATTGGGACGACCAATCATTGGTAACCCGTAATTCCGAGGCACCCAAAAATGCCGGTTACTAGCTCCGCTCGTAGCGGCAGATAGGGCATTACGGCCCTTGCCTCAGGACGTGGAAGCCCTCCGTCGCGCCCGCTCTGAGCTGCGGTGTCTACACAGAGGCCCAAAGACCCCAGGCCGACCGGGCCGAAGGTCCGGGCCTTTGGAAAGGCGCACCTACTAAACACCCTAGTATGTGGAAAATGACTGTGCTACATGCCACAACAAAAGAGCCGCCCCGGACCCTTTCGGGTCCGGGGCGGCTCTCGCGTTGAGCGCCGGGAGGCGCTTACGCCTCCTTGCTGAGGTTCGGCCCGGCAGTGCCGCCCGCGGCGGCGTCCACCGGCGGAGCGTCGGGCAGCGCCGACTTCTCCTCGCCGCGGAAGGTGAAGGTGGCTTCCTCGCCCTCGCCCTCCGTGTCGACGACCACGATCTGACCGGGGCGCAGCTCGTTGAAGAGGATCTTCTCCGAGAGCGTGTCCTCGATCTCGCGCTGGACGGAACGGCGCAGCGGCCGGGCGCCCAGCACCGGGTCGAAGCCCTTCTTCGCCAGCAGCTCCTTGGCCGCCGTCGAGAGCTCCAGGCCCATGTCGCGGTCCTTCAGACGCTCATCCAGCTCGGAGATCCGCAGATCCACGATCTCGATGATGTTGTCCCGCGTGAGCTGGTGGAAGACCACCGTGTCGTCGACACGGTTCAGGAACTCGGGGCGGAAGTGCTGCTTCAGCTCCTCGTTGACCTTGGACTTCATCCGCTCGTACCCGGTCTTGACGTCGCCCTGGGCGGCGAAGCCCAGGTTGAAGCCCTTGGAGATGTCCCGGGTGCCGAGGTTGGTCGTCATGATGATGATCGTGTTCTTGAAGTCCACGACCCGGCCCTGGGAGTCGGTCAGGCGACCGTCCTCCAGCACCTGCAGCAGCGAGTTGAAGATGTCCGGGTGCGCCTTCTCGACCTCGTCGAAGAGCACCACGGAGAACGGCTTGCGCCGCACCTTCTCGGTCAGCTGACCGCCCTCTTCGTAGCCCACGTAGCCGGGCGGCGAACCGAACAGCCGCGAGACCGTGTGCTTCTCCGAGAACTCGGACATGTCGAGCTGGATCAGCGCGTCCTCGTCGCCGAAGAGGAACTCCGCGAGGGTCTTCGACAGCTCGGTCTTACCGACACCGGACGGGCCGGCGAAGATGAACGAGCCACCGGGACGCTTCGGGTCCTTCAGACCGGCCCGAGTACGGCGGATCGCCTGCGAGAGCGCCTTGATGGCGTCCTCCTGGCCGATGACCCGCTTGTGGAGCTCGTCCTCCATCCGCAGCAGACGCGAGGACTCCTCCTCGGTCAGCTTGAAGACCGGGATACCCGTCGCCGTGGCCAGGACCTCGGCGATCAGCTCCTCGTCGACCTCGGCCACGACATCCATGTCGCCGGCCTTCCATTCCTTCTCCCGCTTGGCCTTCGCGGCCAGCAGCTGCTTCTCCTTGTCGCGGAGGCCGGCGGCGAGCTCGAAGTCCTGGGAGTCGATGGCCGACTCCTTCTCCCGGCGCACGTCGGCGATCTTCTCGTCGAACTCGCGCAGGTCCGGCGGCGCGGTCATCCGGCGGATACGCATCCGGGAGCCGGCCTCGTCGATCAGGTCGATCGCCTTGTCCGGCAGGAAGCGGTCCGAGATGTACCGGTCGGCCAGGGTGGCCGCGGCCACCAGCGCGGCGTCCGTGATGGAGACGCGGTGGTGGGCCTCGTAACGGTCCCGCAGGCCCTTGAGGATCTCGATGGTGTGCTGCAGCGAGGGCTCGGCGACCTGGATCGGCTGGAAGCGGCGCTCCAGGGCCGCGTCCTTCTCCAGGTGCTTGCGGTACTCGTCCAGCGTGGTGGCACCGATGGTCTGCAGCTCGCCGCGCGCCAGCATGGGCTTGAGGATCGAGGCCGCGTCGATCGCGCCCTCGGCCGCGCCCGCGCCGACCAGCGTGTGCAGCTCGTCGATGAACAGGATGATGTCGCCGCGGGTGCGGATCTCCTTGAGCACCTTCTTCAGGCGCTCCTCGAAGTCACCGCGGTAACGGGAGCCGGCGACCAGGGCGCCGAGGTCCAGGGTGTAGAGGTGCTTGTCCTTCAGGGTCTCGGGCACCTCGCCCTTGACGATGGCCTGGGCAAGACCCTCCACGACGGCGGTCTTACCGACGCCGGGCTCACCGATCAGGACCGGGTTGTTCTTCGTACGGCGCGACAGCACCTGCATGACGCGCTCGATCTCCTTCTCGCGCCCGATGACCGGGTCGAGCTTGGATTCGCGCGCCGCCTGGGTGAGGTTGCGGCCGAACTGATCAAGGACCAGGGAAGTGGAGGGGGTGCCCTCCTGCGGGCCGCCGGCGGTGGCGGCCTCCTTGCCCTGGTAGCCCGACAGCAGCTGGATGACCTGCTGGCGGACGCGGTTGAGGTCGGCGCCCAGCTTCACGAGGACCTGGGCGGCGACGCCCTCGCCCTCGCGGATCAGGCCGAGCAGGATGTGCTCGGTGCCGATGTAGTTGTGCCCCAGCTGAAGGGCCTCGCGGAGCGACAGCTCCAGCACCTTCTTGGCCCGGGGGGTGAAGGGGATGTGGCCGGACGGGGCCTGCTGGCCCTGGCCGATGATCTCCTCAACCTGCTGGCGGACCGCCTCGAGCGAAATCCCGAGGCTCTCCAGGGCCTTAGCGGCGACACCCTCACCCTCATGGATCAGACCCAAGAGGATGTGCTCGGTGCCGATGTAGTTGTGGTTGAGCATCCGGGCCTCTTCTTGGGCCAGGACGACAACCCGCCGCGCGCGGTCGGTGAACCTCTCGAACATCGTTATCGCTCCTCAGAGCGGTCAGGCAGTAAAGGGGTCGGTCCCCTCCCTGTCCTTCCGCAGCTTAGTCCCGCAAGCGGGGACCGCTCATTCCAACTGCCGACACCCGTCCATGGCCTCCTGCCCGAACAGCCGACAACAGCTCCAACCCGATGGTGCGGAACGATGTTCCCCCAGGCCAGGCATATACGCTCATTGCCGCTACGCCCATGGCGAACGCGAGCCATCCGCGACCATCGGGTCCATCGCTCTCACTAGCCAAGTCTTACCCGTTAAGGGTGCGGGCCCATGCGATTTCGGGCCTGCTTCCCTGCGCTAACGGCGAACAAGCTTGCGCTCCATCCCGGTACGCACCGATACGCACCGCGACCGACCGGCGTTCAGCCGTAACTCTGCGTGGTCGGTGGCCGTTGATCCGGGCATGACCGCACCTGCCCCGGCGCTGCCGCGCCAGCGCGTACCGGCGCCGTACGGAGACGTGCTCGACGTCCCGGCCGCGGCCGGCTTCGCGGTGCTGGGCCGCCGCGGGCTGCGTACGGGCCCGGTGGCCCGGCGGGGGCGGCGGCTGCGGTTCCTGGTGGCGCCGGGCAGCGCGGCGCTGGTGCCCGAGCTGCTGGACTGGCTGGAGTGGGGCGGGATTCCGCTCGATCTGCGGGCCTTCCCCGGGGCCGAGGCGGCCTGGGAAGGGGCGGTGTGGCTGCGGCCGCCTGCGCCCGACGTGGCGGCGCGGCTGCCGGCGATGCGGCTGGGCGGCGCGGCCCCCGGGGCGCCGGATCTGGTGCGGCTGGTGGCCGCGGCGGCCACTGCCTGTCACCGGACGACGCTGCTGTATCCGGCCCTGGGGCGCCCTGCGGCCGCGTCCCGGTAAGCGGCCGGAAATAGCTGACGGGGGCGCCTAAGGGGCGCCCCCGCTCTGAAATAAAGCCGTCGCTTACGCGGCGGACTCAGCCGTTGGCCTTCTCGTAGGCCTCACGCACCGAGGCCGGAACGCGGCCGCGGTCATTGACCTCGTAGCCGTTCTCCTTCGCCCAGGCGCGGATCTTCGCGGTGTCCTGGCTGCCGCCGGAAGCGGCCGCACGACCCTTGCCACGAGTGCCACGGCCACCGGTACGGCGGCCCTTCGTGACAAACTGCTCCAGCGCGCCACGGAGCTTGTCGGCGTTCTTGGTGCTGAGGTCGATCTCGTACTGCTTGCCATCAAGCGCGAACGTTACGGTCTCGTCCGCCTCGCCGCCGTCGAGGTCATCCACTAGAAGGACCTGAACCTTCTGTGCCACCGGGCATCCCTTTCATCGAAAACAACGAGTACTGGGCGAAAGCAAACCCCCTTTTCGGAGAAAACACAAACCCTGGACAAGAATCGACCGCAAGTGACCGGACAATAAACGCGCTAATTCGGACATATCGGGTTGGAGTCGAGGGTTAGAGCTGAAGCAGCATGCGGCTGTTCCCGAGAGTGTTCGGCTTCACCCGCTCCAGCCCCAGGAACTCCGCCACTCCCTCGTCATAGGAGCGCAGCAGCTCGCTGTAGACATCACCGTCCACGGGCGTCTCGCCGATCTCGGTGAAGCCGTGCTTCCCGAAGAAGTCGACTTCGAAGGTCAGGCAGAAAATCCGCCGTACGCCGAGCCACCTCGCGGTCTGCAACAACTTGTCGAGAACCAGGTGTCCGACCCCGCCGCGCTTGGCCCGCGGGTCCACCACCAGGGTGCGGACCTCGGCAAGGTCCTCCCACATCACATGCAGCGCGCCGCAGCCGATGACCTCGGCATCCGCGTCGCGTTCCGCGACCCAGAACTCCTGGATGTCCTCGTAAAGCGTGACGGTCTCTTTGCCGAGCAGGATCCCCTCACCCGCGTACGGATCCAGCAGCCGGCGGATGGCCTGGACGTCACTGGTCCTGGCTCGCCGGACCGTGACCTGATTGGAAAGCGTGGGCATGACCGGACGTTATCGCTCGGACACATCCGGTGTGTCACCGGGTTGCTCTAGATGCACAACGCGTAACGCATCCCGCAAGGCCTCGATCTGTTCCTGGGACATCATCCCGAAGAAGGCGACAAGAGCGGCCGCCGGGTTGTCGCTGGCGGCCCAGGCCTCGTTCATGAGGGCGGCGGAGTAGGCGGCGCGGGTGGAGACCGCCTCATATCTATAGGCGCGGCCTTCGGAAGAGCGGCGCAGCCAGCCCTTCTGATGGAGGTTGTCCATTACGGTCATGACCGTCGTGTACGCGATGGAACGGTTCTGCTGGAGATCCTCCAGGACTTCCCGGACGGTGACCGGCCGGTTCCACTCCCACACCCGGGTCATGACGACGTCTTCGAGTTCTCCCAATGGGCGCACCACAGGTAGAACCCTAGCCGGAATGCGGAGTTCCCGCCTTTAGAAGGGCGAGTAGGGCGTTTCGGACATGCCCCTGGTGAGGCGGGTCAGCCCGCAGACTTCTGCCGGGTCGCCTCCGCCTGAGCGATGGAGGCGTCCACGGCGGCGTCTTCCTTGGCCTTGTTCGGGCCGCCCTGGTTCTTCACGATCTTCACGATCAGGACCGTGAAGAAGATCGCCATGACCGTCGGGGGCACGAGGGCAGAGACGTAATCCATGCCGCTCAGCCTACGCTCAGGCGGTCCGCGCCTGGGGCAGCAGGTCCTGCGGAGCGGGCGGCTGCTTGCGCCGGGGCGGGAAGACCTCGGCGGGCGTGGGCACCGGGCGGCCG
>NZ_JAAKZV010000005.1 GCF_011044975.1 Streptomyces coryli
CCACCCGACCTCTCCTGGCGCCCCGCCGCCAACGCCCAGCACGCCTACCGCATCCAGGTCGCCACCACCCCCGACCTCCTGACCCACAACACCCCCGACCTCTGGGACAGCGGCCAGGTCACCGCCCCGCACAGCACCTCCGTGCCCTACGCCGGCAAGCCCCTCGCCGCCGCCCAGCGCGCCCACTGGCGGGTCCGCGTCTGGGACGAGCACGGCGAGCCCTCCGCCTGGAGCGCCACCGCGACCTGGGAGACCGGGCTGCCGACCGCCGCCGACTGGGCCGGTGCCCGCTGGGTGACCGCCCCCGAGTGGGCCCCGCCCGCCACCGACGCGCACGACCCCGAACGCGCCCTACCGCTGCTGGCCCGGGACTTCGAGCTGCCCCGCCCCGTAGTGAAGGCGCGCCTCTACGCCACCGCACTCGGCCTCTACGTCCCCACCCTCAACGGCCGCCCCATCGCAGCCGCCGTCCTCGAACCCGCCAACACCGCCTACGACAAACGCCTCCTCTACACCACCTACGACGTCACCCACGCCCTCACCCCAGGCCCCAACACCCTCGGCTGCCTCCTCGCCGGCGGCCTCGCCCACGTCCCCGACGTGCCCGGCCGCTACCAGAAGCTCCGCGTCGACTACGGCCTGCCGAGGCTGCTGGCCCTGCTCCGCGTCGAGCACGACGACGGCTCCGTAACGACCATCGGCACCGACGAGCAATGGCGTACGGCACCCGGCCCCGTCACCGTCTCCGACTGGTTCGGCGGCGAGGACCACGACGCCCGGCGCGAGCACCCCGGCTGGGACGCACCCGGCGCGGACCTCACCGGCTGGCAGCCCGTCGTCACCGCACCAGCCTCCGACGCGCAGCTCTCAGCGATCGCGCACCCCCCGGTCGAAGCCGTCGACGAGCTCACCCCGACCACCATCACCCAACCCCAACCAGGCATCTACGTCGCCGACTTCGGCACCAACATCGCCGGCCGCCCCGAGCTCCGCGTCACCGGCCCCGCCGACACCACCGTCACCCTCCGCCCCGCCGAGCTGCTCCATGACGACGGCACCGTCAACCAGCGCTTCACCGGCCGCCCCTGCTACGACGCGTACACCCTCAAAGGCGCCGCCACCCCCGAGACCTGGCAGCCGCAGACCGTCTACCACGGCTTCCGCTACGTCCAGATCGAAGGCCTGCCCCACCCCGCCGACCACGACACCGTCCGCGCCCACGTCCTCCGCGCCGCCAACCACCCCGCAGGCGGCTTCTCCTGCTCCGACGAGCTGCTCTCCGCCGTGCACCGGATCACCGACCGGGCGGTGCAGTCGAACATGTACAGCCTCCTCACCGACTGCCCGCACCGCGAAAAGCTCGGCTGGCTGGAGCAGGCCCACCTGGTCTTCCCCGCCGTCGCGAACAACTACGACGTCGCCGCCTACTTCCGCAAGCTGGTACGCGACATGGCGGACGCCCAGACCGACACCGGCCTGGTGCCGAGCATCGCGCCCGAATACAAGGTCTTCGAGGACAAGTTCCGCGACGACCCCAACTGGGGCGGCGCCATCATCCTCACCCCCTGGCAGCTGTACCGCACCTACGGCGACACCGCCACGCTGCGCACCCACTACCCCCACATGCGGCGCTACCTGGACCACCTCGCCTCCCGCGCCGACGGCGACGGCCTCCTGACCCACGGCCTCGGCGACTGGATGGCCTTCGACATGACCACCCCGAAGGCGGTCACCGCCACCTTCGGCTACGGCCGCGCCGCCGCCGCGCTGTCCCGTATTGCCGCGGTCCTCGGCGACACCGACGGCGAACGCACGTACGCCGCCCTGGCCGAGCGCCTCCGCCGCGCCTTCCACGACGCCTTCTTCGACCCGGCCGGACACACCTACGCCACTGGCAGCCAGGCCGCCGACGCCCTCGCCTTCGACCTCGGCGCCGTCCCGGAAGCCGAGCGCGACGCGGTCCTCGCCCACCTCGTCGACTCCGTCCGGGCGGCCGGCGACCACGTCACCGTCGGCGAGATCGCGCTGCCCTCGCTGCTGCGGGTGCTCTCCGCGTACGGCCGGGACGACGTCGTGTACGACCTCGTCAGCCGCACGGACAGCCCCAGTTACGGCTACCAGGTGGTGCACGGCGCCACCGCGCTCACCGAGCGCTGGGACGGCCCCACCCGCGGCTCCTCGCAGAACCACCTGATGCTCGGCGCGATCGAGGAGTGGTTCTACGGCTCCCTCGCCGGCATCGGCCAGGCCGCCGACTCGGTCGCCTTCGCCCGGATCGTCATCCGCCCCACCCCCGTTGGAGACCTCTCGCATGCCGACGCCTGGTACGACACCCCGCGCGGCCGGGTCCGCAGCAGCTGGCAGCGGTCCGCGGACGGCGGCTTCACCCTCGACGTCACCGTGCCGCCGGGCGCGCCCGCCAGGATCGAGCTGCCGCTGCCTGACGGCGGCCGCGCCATCCACGAAGCCGCGCCCGGCACCCGGCGGTTCACCGCTCCGGCGTGAGCGGGAAGTACACCGCGTACGGCTCGTCCTCCACCTCGTGCAGCGGCACAAAGCGCAGCCCCCGGTCCTGGCCGCGGGCCCGCCACGAGCCGCGCCAGGCGAACGGGTCGCGCTCCTCGTCCGGGACCAGGACCGTCTCCGGCCGCCCGGGGTCGCCGACCAGCCGCCGCTCCTCCTCGCACAGCCCGGCCAGCACCACCGGCCCGTCGCGGAAGGCCACCGCCTCGGGCCGGTCCGGCAGCGGCACGGCGCGCAGCGATCGCGGCAGCCGCAGCCGTACGACATCGTCGCGCCACTCGCGACGCAGCGTCACCCAGCCGGAGCCGTCCGGGAGCGGCTGCGGCTCGCCGTTGACCGTCAGCTCCACCGGGCCGCCCGCCCACTCCGGCACCCGCAGCGCCAGCGCGAACTCCACTGGGACAGCGGCCCGCACGGTCAGCTCGATGCTCCAGCGCTCCGGCCGGCGGGTCGCGCCCCGGTCGCCGCCCGCCGCGATATGCGTACCCACCTCGGGGTCGGGCCGCTGGGTGATCTCCACCCCGTCCCAGGTCAGCACCGACGGGATGTACTGGCCGACGGCCACACCCCCGTCGAAGCCGTAAAAGGCCCGGGCGTCGTGCAAGGTATGCGCCTGCACCATCGTGCCGTAGCAGCACCAGAAGCTCTCCGTCGCCGTGCCCCACTCCTTCCGCGCGCCAGGGCGCAGCGGCAGGTAGTACGCGGCCATGCCGGTCCGCGGGTGCTGCTGGGCCAGCAGGCCGTTGTAGAGCCCGAGTTCGATGTAGTCGGCATACTGCGCCTCGCCGGTCCAGCGCAGCAGCACATCCGCGAGCCGCAGCATGTTGTGGACCGAGCAGTGCTCCTGTGTCTTCAGGCCCAGCCGCGCCGCGAACTCATGCGGCGGCGTCCACACCTCGAAGCTCGTCTGGCCGCCGGTGGCGAACTGCCCGCGGTCGGTCACCGCGCACCGCCAGTACGCCTCCACCACCTCCCGCCAGCGCCGCTCGCCGGTCACCTCGTAGGCGCGGGCGGCGCCCAGCGCCTCCGGAATGGTGGTGTTGGCATGCCGGTTGGTGAGCGGATCCTCCCCCTTCAGCAGCGGCTCGAAAAGCCGCGGCCGGTCGTAGCGCCGCATCAGCTCCAGGTGGGCGGCGTCGCCGGTGATCCCGTACAGGTCCGCCCACACCTCGAGCATGCCGCCCGTCTCGTGGTCGAGGATGTCGTCCAGCTGCTCGCGGGAGAAGGCCGCGGTCCAGCGGCAAAACCAGCGGGCGGCATTCACCACAGTCTCCAGCGCCGTCGCGCTCCCCAGGTAGCGATACGCGTCGAGCAACCCCATCAGCGTCTTGTGCACGGTGTAGTGCGGCGCCCACACCGCCTTCCCGGCCGCGATCCGGTGCAGGTACTTCTCCGGGATCGAGAACACCCACTCGCCGCCGTTCTCACGCTGCAGCGCCGCCAGCCGGTCCACGATGCCCTCGGCCTTGGCGCGCAGTTCCGCATCGCCGGTGGCGGAGACGAGCCGGGCGGCGGCGGACAGCCAGTGGCCCAGGAAGTGGCCGCGCAGCTGCGAGTCGAGGCCCTCCCAGCCGCCGTACCGCCGGCCCGGTTCGGGCGCGGCGGCGGGCGTGAAGAGCGCGGCCTCGTGCACGTACGGGCGCAGCAGCTGCCCGCTCTCCAGGCTCATCAGATAGCGCCGCACCAGGTCTCGGCGGCGCCGGAACGGGTTCGGCAGCTCGGTGTAGTCGATGCGCCCGAGGCCGGGCAGCAGGCGGACGCGGTCGGGCGGGAACGCGGTGAGCGGCGGCAGCGATGGCATCGCTTCAGACAGCCCGTAACAGCCTTTGTCTGTCAATACCCTGGCATGGAGGCATAAGTTGTTGCCCTATTACGCGGACTTCGCCCCCGGCACCCGGCGCCGCCGGCCCCGCGCCGCCTTCACCTCGGACGCGGGCCGGCTCGACCTCTCCGGGACCTGGCTGTTCCGGCTCTCGGACACGGCGACCGGAGCACCCCTGAACTTCCTCGGCCCGGAGCCGCCGGGCGAGGGCTTCACCGAGCTGCCCGTGCCCTCGCACTGGGTGCTGCACGGCCACGGCACCCCCCGCTACACCAACACCGCCTACCCGTTCCCGATCGACCCGCCGCACGTCCCGGACGCCAACCCCACCGGCGACCACCGCCTCGACTTCGAGCTGCCCGCCGACTGGCGGCGGGCCGGCAGCGTGCTGCGCTTCGAGGGCGTCGACTCCTGCTTCCGGGTATGGCTCAACGGCCGGGAGCTCGGCACGTCCAAGGGCAGCCGGCTGCCCGCCGAGTTCGCCGCCGGCCCGGCGCTGCACCCCGGCCGCAACGTCCTCGCCGTCCGCGTCCACCGCTGGTCGTCCGGCAGCTACCTGGAGGACCAGGACATGTGGTGGCTGCCCGGGATCTTCCGCGAGGTGAGCCTGCTGGAGCGCCCGGCCGGCGGCGTCGCCGACTTCTTCGTCCACGCCGGTTACGACCACGCCACCGGCCGCGGCACGCTGCACGTGGACGCCGACGCCCCCGCCCACGTGCACGTCCCGGAGCTCGGCATCGAGGGCCTGCCCGTAGGAGAGGAGACGTCGATCGGCGGCGTCGAGCCGTGGTCGGCGGAGCTGCCCCGCCTCTACGACGGACTCCTCGAAGCACCGGGCGAGCGCATCCCGCTGCGCATCGGCTTCCGCACCGTCGCCATCACGGACGGCCTGCTCACCGCCAACGGCCGCCCCCTGCTGCTCCGCGGCGTCAACCGGCACGAGCACGACTGCGACCGCGGCCGCGCCCTCGACCTGGCCACGATGCGCGAAGACGTGCTGCAGATGAAGCGGCACAACATCAACGCCGTACGCACCGCGCACTACCCGCCGCACCCCGCCTTCCTCGACCTCTGCGACGAGCTCGGCCTCTGGGTCGTCGACGAGTGCGACATCGAGACGCACGGCTTCATCCTCGCCGACTGGCGCGGCAATCCGGCCGACGATCCGCGCTGGGAGCCGATGTTCCTCGACCGCATGCGCCGCATGGTCGAGCGGGACAAGAACCACCCCAGCGTCGTCATCTGGTCGCTCGGCAACGAGAGCCACCACGGCAGCAACTTCGCCGCCCTCGGCGACTGGACCCGCACCCGCGACCCCGACCGCCCGCTGCATTACGAGCGCGACCGCAGCTACCGGCACTCCGACTTCTACAGCCTGATGTACGCCCCGGTCCCGGAGGTCGAGCGCATCGGCCGGCGCGAGGAGGTCGTCCCGCCGGAGACCGCCGACGACCCGGAGCTGGAGGCCAGACGGCGCTCGCTGCCCTTCCTGCTCATCGAGTACGCGCACGCCATGGGCAACGGACCCGGCTCCCTGGCCGCGTACCGGCGCGCCTTCGAGGCGCACCCGCGCTGCCAGGGCGGCTTCGTCTGGGAGTGGATCGACCACGGCTTCCGCCGCCGCACCGCCGACGGACGCGAATACTTCGGCTACGGCGGCGACTTCGGCGACCAGCCGCACGGCGGCACCTTCTGCATCGACGGCCTGCTCTTCCCCGACCGGGCCCCGTCACCGGGCCTGGCCGAGCTGAAGAAGGCGTACGAGCCGGTGACCCTCACCGCCGACCCGGCGGCGCGCGAGGTGCACATCGCCAACCGCCACGACCTGCGCGACCTGGCGCACCTGCGGTTCACGTGGACGCTGGAGGACGCGGGGACGGCGCTCGGCTCCGGCGAGCTGAAGGCGCCGGACGTACCCGCGCGCGGCGAGGCGGTGGCCGAGCTCCCTGAACTCCCGGTGCCGGCGCGGGCGGCGGGCGAGGTGTGGCTGACCGTACGCGCCGTGCTGGCGGCGGACGAGCCCTGGGCGCCGGCCGGGCACGAGGTGGCGTGGACGCAGGCCCGGGTGCGGGCGAGGACGGCGAGGACCAAGCCCGCGGCCTTCTCCGGACGTCCGCGCCGTACGGACCACGACGTGCTCATGGAAGACGCGGCCTTCGACGCCCGCACCGGCGTCCTGCGCCGCCTCGGCCCGCTGGAGCTCGACGGGCCCCGCCTCGACATCTGGCGCGCCCCCACCGACAACGACCGGGGGATGGGCCCCAACTCCGCCGCCAAGGACTGGCACCGTGCCGGCCTCGACCGCATGGAGACGCGCACCGTCGCCGTCCGCGCCACCGGTGCCCGCGTCCTGGTCGAGACCCACACCGGCCCGGCCGGAACGGACCGCGCGCTGCGCGCCCACTGGAAGTGGACCGCCACCGGCAGCGCGCTCCGGCTCGCCCTCCGCGTCGTCCCGGAAGGCCCGTGGGACGGACTCTGCCTCCCGCGGCTCGGCGTCCGGCTGACGCTGCCCGCGGCGTACGACGCGGTGCGCTGGTACGGGCTGGGCCCGGGGGAGGCGTACCCGGACAGCAGGGAAGCCGCCAGAGTCGGGCTGTTCACGGCCACCGTCGCCGAGCTGCAGACCCCCTACGTCGTCCCGCAGGAGAACGGCCACCGCGCCGAGCTGCGCTGGGCCGAACTGACCGGCGCCGACGCCCCGTGCGGGCTGCGGATCGAGGGCGAGCCGCACTTCGGCCTCACCGCCCGCCGCTGGACCAGCGCCGACCTGGACGCCGCCCGGCACCCCACCGACCTGGTGGAACGGGACGCGCTGTACGTCAACCTCGACCACGCCCAGCACGGCCTGGGCAGCGCCTCCTGCGGCCCGGGGCCGCTGGCGGAACACCGACTGACGCCCGCGGAGTCGACGTTCACCCTGGTCTTCCGCACCCTCCCGTCCGGCGGTGCGCCGTGAGCGCCGTCGACACCCGGGCGTGCGGCTCAGCCCTCCGACCGCAGCACCCGGACGTCCCAGCCGCCGAGCCCGATCCCGGCGCCTGCCGCGATCCGCTCGCCGGTGAGCACGTCCGCGAGCGCCTCCGGCGCCACGATCCGGGCCGGCGTCCAGCTCCAGTTGTGCGCGAACCACAGGCGCTCGCCGGCGGCGTTACGGGCCGAGGTTACGGTCATCGAGTCCGGCAGGCCGGACCACAGTTGCCGCACCCCGGCACCCGGCGCGACGAACTCGGCCAGCGCCGCCGCGAACGCGGCGTCCGGCAGCGTTCCCACATACGTCACCCGGCCCGCCCCGTGGGCATGCGTCGTAGCGGCCGGCCAGCGGCCGAAGTGCGGGTGCTCGTACCAGGCCAGTGCCTCGGCTCCCTCGGGAATCAGGCCGTCCGCCCACGCCGTCGCCTCGGCCCTCGCCGGCAGCCGCAGCCCGGAGCCGTCGGCGGGCCGCACCGGCACCGGCTCCCGCAGGTTGGCGTACTCCTCGTAGCGCAGACCCGCCGCCGCCCGCAGCGGCCCGGGCGCGACCTCCGCCCGCGCCCGCGCCTCGCCGTCGCCGTACCCGGTGCGGAAGGTGAGCAGCAGGTGCCCGCCGGCCCGCGCGTACCCTTCGAGGAGTTCCAGCACGGCGTCGTCCGCCGCGTACAGCGCCGGCGCCACCAGCACCGGCCAGGCCCGCGCCAGCTCCTCCGCCGACCGCGGCAGCTGCGGCACGTTCAGCACGGCCGCCTGCCGCCCGGCGTCGAAGAAGCCCTGGTAGAAGGCCCCGAAGATCCGGGTGTACGAGCCCGGGTCCGGCTCGTACCCGCCACCCGGCCGGGCCAGCGGCGGCTGATGCTGGAAGGCCCAGTCGCTCTCCGCCGACCGCACGAACGCCACGTCCGCATCCGGCACCAGCCCGCGCAGCGCCTCGTCCGCGGCCGCCAGCTCCCGGGCGATCCGCCCGGCCTCCCGCAGCACCCGGCCGGGGCGCAGCGAGTGGCCGAGCAGCCCGCCCCAGTACGTCTCGTGCCCGGAGTGCAGCGTGTGCCAGTGCCAATAGGCCACCTGCCGGGCCCCACGCGCGACCAGCGCCCACGCCGCCTGGCGCAACTGGCCCTCGTACGGCGGGTGGTTGGTGTGCGCCCCGCCGATGGAGGTGGCGCCCGTCTCGGTGACGTGGAACGGCGCCTGCTTCGAGCCGCGGGCGCGGTCCGCGGCCTGGTACAGCTGCGCCACGCCCTGCCCGAACCAGCCGCCGTCGTGGCGCCGGCCCGGGTCCGGCAGCGCCAGCTCGTCCTGGGTCGCGTAGTAGACGTTCGCGGAGGCCACGTCGAGGCCGCGGTTGAGCGCCACGTCGTCGACCGCCGGGCGGGTGTAGGCGAGACAGGTCGTGACGTACTGGCCGGGGCGCGCCAGCTCGCGTACGAGTCCGGCCTGCCACGCGATGAACTCCGTGGTCAGGTCCGCCTGATAGCGGCGCCACGCCAGGTCGTACGCGGGGGTGGTGTTGCCGTCCGGCGGCCACAGTTCGTCCCACGAACCGATCCGGTGCGACCAATAGGCAAGCCCCCAGCGCGCGTTGAGCACCTCCACGCTGCCGTAGCGCTCCTCGAGCCGGGCCACGAAGCCGGCGAACACCTCCGGATTGTGGATCAGATGCAGCCCCGGCTCGTTGTCCACCTGGTAGCCGATGACGGCCGGATGGTCCGCGTACCGGCCGACGACCTGCCGCACCACCCGCTCCGCATAGCCGCGGAAGACCGGACTGGTGAAGTCCACCTCCTGCCGCGCGCCCCACGCCACCCGGCGCCCGCCGCGCAACTGCACCGCCAGCTCCGGGTGTTTGCGCTGCAGCCACGGCGGGACCGCGTACGTCGGGGTGCCGAGCAGCACGCCGATCCCGCGCGCCCGCGCCCCGTCGAGCACCGGCCGCAGCCAGTCCAGGTCGAAGACCCCGTCCCGGGGCTCCCACGTCGACCAGACGGACTCGCCGACGCGGATGAGCGTCAGGCCCGTCTCGGCCATCAGGTCGAGGTCCGCCTCGAGGCGGTCGTACGGCATGTACTCGGCGTAATAGGCGGCACCCAGGCGGACTGTCGGCATCGCCCGAAGCTGGCAGAGGCCGCTGCCCGCGGTCAATATCCCCGTAAATGGATAGGAATTTATGGATACGTACGCACCTGCCTGGGACTCCCTGCGCCGCCATCGCATCCCGCGCTGGTTCCAGGAGGCCAAGCTCGGCATCTGGGCCCACTGGGGACCGCAGTCGGTGGCGCGGGCCGGCGACTGGTACGCCCGGCACCTCTACGGCCCGTTCGCCGGCACCGAGGGCTTCGAGCAGAAGCGCTCCCGCCGCCAGACCGCCCTGCACCGGGAGCGGTACGGGCACCCCACCGAGTTCGGCCACAAGGACCTGTGCCGGCTGTGGCGCGCCGAGAAGTTCGACCCGGAGGCGCTGATGGACCGCTTCCGGCGCACCGGCGCGCGCTACTTCGTCTCGATGGCCGCGCACTGCGACAACTTCGACCTCTGGGACTCGGCCCACCAGCCGTGGAACGCCGTCAGCATCGGCCCCCGCTCCGACATCGTCGCCCGCTGGGCGGACGCCGCCCGCGGCGCGGGGCTGCGCTTCGGGATCAGCATGCACGCCGGATCGTGGACCTGGCGCTGGCTGGACGCCGCGCACGCGGCCGACACCGAAGGCCCGTATGCCGGCGTCCCGTACGACGGCCGCCTCACCGCAGCGGACGGCCGCGGCACCTGGTGGGAGGGCCTGGACCCGCGCGCGCTGTACGGACCGCCGCGCAGCCCCGGCGACCCGCCGCCACCGGATTTCATCGGCAACTTCTACGCCCGGCTGCGCGACGTCACCGATCGGCACACGCCGGAGCTGGTCTACCTCGACGACTCCCGGCTGCCCTTCGACGAGGGCAGCGTCTGCCCGGCGAACCCGCCCAGCGGGGAGGGCCTGGCCTACCTCGCCGACTACTACGCGGCGGCGCCCGAGGGCGTGGTGAGCATCAAGACGGTGCCCGCGGCCGACCGTCAGGCCGTGCTCCTGGACGTCGAGCGGCATCAGCTCGGCGCTACGGACCCGGAGCCGTGGCAGTACGACACGAGCATCGGCGACTGGTACTACCGCGACGGCGAGCGCTACAAGACCGCGGGCGAGATCGTGCACCTGCTCATCGACACCGTCAGCAAGAACGGCTGCCTGCTGCTCAACGTCCCCCAGCTGCCGGACGGCACCATCGACGACGAGACGGCGGCCGTCCTCGACGCCCTGTCCGCCTGGACGGACGCCTGCGGCGAGGGCGTCTTCGACACCCGGCCCTGGCGGGTCTACGGCGAGGGCCCGAGCGGCGTCGAGGGCGCGAAGGCGCGCGAGAAGACCATCGCGTACACGCCGGAGGACGTGCGCTTCACCTGCCGCGGCGAGACCGTGTACGCCCACCTCATGGCCTGGCCGCCCGCCCGTACCGCCGTCCTCCGCAGCCTCGGCACCGCCGCCGGCCTGCTCGGCCGCGCACCGCGCCGGGTCGAACTCCTCGGCGACGGCACGCCCTTGCGCTTCACCCGGCACCCCGAGGCGCTGCACGTCGAGCTGCCGGAGACGCCGCCGACCGAGCATGTGCAGGTGCTGCGGATCGAGTGATCCGGCTGGTACGAATCGTCTCGTACGCAGTGGATCACCGGCAGGCGAGAGGACACCCGCATGACAGGCATACCCAGCGGACCGCGCGAGCTCGGCCGGACCGGCGTCCACGTCCCGCCGCTCGGGCTCGGCTGCGCCCCGCTCGGCGACGATGCCGCGCCGGGTGCGGAGCAGCGCTCGGCCGCCGTGGTGGAGGCGGCGCTCGCGGCCGGCTGCGGCTACCTGGACACCGCGCCGCACTACGGCGCCGGCGTCTCCGAGGAGCGGCTGGGCCGCGCGCTGGCCGGCCGCGACCGCGACGCGTACGTGCTCTCCACGAAGGCCGGCCGGCGGCTGACCGGCGGTGGCGCCCGTGTATGGGACCTGAGCCGCGACGGCATCCGCGCCACCGTCGAGGACTCGCTGCGTCGGCTCGGCACCGACCGCCTCGACATCCTGCTGCTGCACGACGTCGACCACCATGCCCGCGAGGTCTACGAGACCGGCTTCCCGGCGCTCGCCGAGCTGCGCGACGAGAAGCTGGTCAAGGCGATCGGCTTCGGCATGAACGACGCAGCGGCGCTGGCCCGTTACGTATCGGACCTCGACGCCGACGTGGTGCTGTGCGCCGGCCGCTACACGCTCCTGGACACCAGCGCGCACGACACGCTGCTGCCGCTGTGCGAGCGGCGCGGCACGGCGGTCGTCCTCGGCGGCGTCTACAACAGCGGCCTGCTGGCCGACCCCCGTCCCGGCGCCAGCTACGACTACCGGGAGGCCCCGCCCGCCCTGGTCGCCCGGGCCCGCGAACTGGACCGGGTGTGCGCGGCGTTCGACGTCCCGCTCCAGGCGGCCGCGCTGCGCTTCGGCTTCGGCCATCCGGCGGTGGCCGCCGAAGTGGTAGGGGCACGCACCGCCGAGGAAGTGCGGTCGAACGCCACGTACTTCGCGCACCCCATCCCGGAGGCGCTGTGGCGAGCCCTCGCCGACGAGGGCCTGCTGCCCCCGGACATACCGCTGCCCGCCGGGGAGCCGAGTGCCTGACCCCCGGCGGGAACGGACATGCAAGGAGTCCTCACCGGCTTCGCCGTGCTCGCCACGGTGATCGCGGTCGGCTACGTCCTCGGCCGCCGCGGCCACCTGGGACCCGACGGAGCCGCCGTCCTGACCCGGCTGGCCTTCAACGTGGCCACCCCGGCCCTGCTGTTCAGCACGCTGCTGGACGCGGAACTGTCCATGATCCTTTCCGGGCGCCTGCTGATCACCGCGATCGGCACCGCCGCCGCGGCGGCGCTCTTCATCGCGGTCGCGGCGATACGGAGCTGGAGCATCGGTTACACGACGGTGGGCGCGCTGTGCTCCGCCTACGTGAACGCGGGAAACCTCGGCATCCCGATCGCCGCCTACGTCCTCGGCGACGCCTCGCTCATCGCCCCGGTGATGCTCTTCCAGCAACTCATCGCCGCGCCCATCGCCCTGGCGGTGCTGGACCTGACGCGGGAGGGCGACCGGGTCTCGCTGCTCCGCCGCCTCACGGCACCGGTGCGCAATCCGGTGACGATCGGCGCACTGACCGGCGTCGCCGTGGCGGCGACCGGATGGACGGTCCCCGGCCCCGTGCTGGAACCCGTGGTCCTCATCGGGAACATGGCCGTACCGGCGGTGCTGCTGGCCTTCGGCATCTCCCTCTACGGAAGCGGCGTGCCCGGCCGCGGCCGCGACGGCCCCGCCGTCCTGCTGGCCACCACGCTCAAGACCATCGCCCAGCCGCTCATCGTCTGGGCCCTGGCCACCGGGGTCTTCCACCTCGGCGGCACGGCCCTGCGGGATGTCGTCGTCACCTCGGCCTTGCCGGCGGCGCAGAACATCTACACGTACGCCGCCCACTACCGCGTCGCGGAGCGCTTCGCGCGCGACGCCGTGCTCCTTTCCACGCTCGTGTCTGCGCCGGTTCTGGTGGTTGTGGCGACCCTTCTCGGATGAAATGAGGTCTGTTCCCGTGAGTCCGAAGCATGAAGCAGCGAACACCAGCGTGGTGGGCGTCCGATTCGAGTACGTGGACGAGGTCTTAGGCGTCTCGGAGCCGCGTTTGTCCTGGCAGGTGGGTACGGACGACCCCGGCTGGCGGCAGACGGCGTACGAGATCGAGCGGGACGGGGACACGGTCGAGCGGGTCGCGTCCGAGGCGCAGGTGCTCGTCCCGTGGCCGTTCGAGCCGCTGGGCTCACGCACCCGTGTGAGGGTCCGGATCCGCGTGGCGTGCGGCGGACAGTGGAGCGACTGGAGCGACCCCGCCACCGCGGAGACGGGGCTGCTGCGGCCCGAGGACTGGACCGCCCGCTTCATCACCCCACGGGACCACGGCGCTCTGGACGCCCCGGCCCCCGAACTCCTCCGCACCTTCACGGTGCGCCCCGGCGTGGCCTCCGCCCGCCTCTACGCCACCGCCCACGGCCTGTACACCGCCTCCCTGAACGCCAGCCGGATCGGTGACCAGGTACTCGCGCCCGGGTGGACCAGCTACCGACACCGCCTCCGCTACCAGACGTACGACGTGACCGGACTGCTGCGCGAGGGCGAGAACACGCTCGCCGCGGTGCTCGGAAACGGCTGGTACCGCGGCTATCTCGGCTGGTGGGGCGCTAGGGCCCACTACGGCGACCGCCTGGCCCTGCTCGCGCAGTTGGAGATCCGCTACCGCGACGGGACAGTCGACGTGATCGGCACCGACGAGGACTGGCGGGCCCGGGACTCGGCGATCCTCGCCGACGACTTGTACAACGGGCAGCGCACCGATCTGCGGCACGCGCCCGGCGCGGCGACCGGCAAGGTGGAGGTGCTGTCCACCCGGGAAGCGCCCCTGGACCGGCTGGTCGCCCCGGTCGGCCCGCCCGTCCGCGTCACCGAGGTGCTGCCCGCGGTCGAGGTCCTGCAGTCCCCGTCCGGGCGCACCCTCGTCGACTTCGGGCAGAACGTGGTGGGCTGGGTGCGGCTGCGCGTGCGCGGCGCCACGGGCGGGCAGGAGGTCACGGTCCGGCACGCCGAAGTCCTGGAGGACGGGGAGCTGTGCACGAGACCGCTGCGGACGGCCGATGCCACCGACTCGTATCTCCTCACCGAGGCCGACGAGTTGATCCTGGAGCCGTCCTTCACCTTCCACGGCTTCCGCTACGCCGAGATCACCGGGATGACCGGGCTCCGCCCCGAGGATCTGCAGGCAGTGGTGACCGGGAGCGAACTGCGGCGGACCGGCTGGTTCTCGTGCTCCGACCCTGAGCTGACGCAATTCCACGAGAACGTCGTCCGAAGCACGCTGGGCAACTTCCTCGACGTACCGACGGATTGCCCCCAGCGCGACGAGCGGATGGGCTGGACCGGCGACATCCAGATCTTCGCGCCGACCGCCGCCTTCCTCTTCGACACCGCCGGCTTCCTGTCCAACTGGCTGCGCGACCTGACGGCCGACCAGCACGCCGACGGCGCGGTCCCGTGGGTGATCCCGGACGTCCTCGGCACCGAAGTGCCCGCCGCAGCGGCCTGGGGAGACGCGGCCGCGGTGGTGCCGTGGGTGCTCCACGAGCGATACGGCGACGTAGGGGTGCTGGAGCGGCAGTACGCGAGTGCGCGTGCGTGGGTCGACAAGGCGGCCTCGCTGACTACCGGCGGAGTCTGGGCGGAGGGCTTCCAGTTCGGCGACTGGCTCGACCCGGCGGCCCCGCCGGACGACCCCTTCGCCGCCCGTACGCCCCCGGACGTCGTCGCCACCGCATGCCTGGCCCGCTGCGCGGACCTCGTCGCCCGCACCGCCCGGGTGCTCAGCCGCACCGAGGACGCGGCCACGTACGCGACGCTGGCCAACCGCACCCGGCAGGCCTTCACCCGCGCCTTCGTCACCGAGGCCGGCCGCATCCTGGGCGACTCACCCACCGCCTACGCCATAGCGTTGGAATGGGATCTGCTGCCGACGGCCGGGCAGCGTACGGCTGCCGGCGACCGCCTGGCCGACCTGGTCCGTACGAACGGCTTCCACATCGCCACCGGCTTCGTCGGCACCCCACTGATGACCGACGCGCTGACGAACGCCGGCCACCCCGAACTCGCCCACCGGCTGCTGCTGTCCAAGACCTGCCCGTCCTGGCTCTACCCCGTGACCATGGGCGCCACCTCAGTCTGGGAACGCTGGGACAGCATGCTGCCCGACGGCACGGTGAACCCTGGCCAGATGACGTCGTTCAACCACTACGCGCTGGGCGCCGTCGCCGACTGGATGCACCGGACGGTGGCGGGCCTCGCCCCCGCCGAGCCCGGATACCGGCGGATCACGGTGCGCCCACAGCCGCCCGGGACCCTCACACACGCCTCGGCCCGCCACCTGACGCCGTACGGCGAGGCATCGGTGAGCTGGCGACGCGCCGATGGCCGCTTCCACCTGGAGGTGGTGGTGCCACCGGGAGCCAGCGCCTCGGTGTACCTCCCCGGCGGAGAACACTCGCCCGAGTCCGTAAGCCACGGCACGAGCCGCTGGGCGACCGACGACCCTGATGCGCGGGAACGCTCAAGGGTGACCACCGTCCGGGAACTGATCGACGACCGCGCCCACTGGGACGAGGCGGTCCGGATCTTCGCCGAACACGGGGTACCGGCGACAGCCCTGGCCCACCGCCTGGAACCCTTCCTGAACGTGCCCCTGCACAGGCTGCCCGCCCTCATGAACAGCGTGATCTTCGCAGGCAAGGGCCACCGGGCCGCCACCGAACTGAATGAACGGATCACGAACGAGCCCCCGCCGGACAGCGACCGATGATCCGCCCGGCTCCCCGGCCCCCTCGGCATCATGGCCGCTCGGCCGGCCGCGGTCGGCTCCCACGCAGCAGCCAGGGCCGCGTCCGCCGGGTCAGCCGCGGCAGGATCAGCCAAGTGAGCAGCGCCGTAAGCACCCCACTGGTGGCGGCCAGCGAGACCGGCCGCGGCAGCCCGGGCGCGACGGCCTGAATGCTGAGCGAGAGCACCAGCAGGGTGGGGTACGCGGCGGCCCAGGTCAGCAGAAAGGTCTTAGCGCGCTGCCGGAACGATCCGCCGGTGACCGTGAACCAGCTATTCATGCCAGGCACAGTGATCCGGCGCTCCTCGGAGATACGCTCCACACGGCGCAGCAGATCGTGCCGGACCTGGGAGTCCTCCCACGCCCGCAGATGCCCGGGCGTCTCGAACTGATACACCAGGTGATGAAGCCCCTGAGCATCATGCAGCCGAACCCCACCGAGATGACCGGGAAACCGAGCAGCCGCCGCATCGACCTCATCGGCCCACCGCGCAAACTCCTCCTCCCGCCCAGGACGCACCACCCGGGTAACCGCAACCGTGACGGGCCCACCGCCACTCCCGGCAACCGTCACACCGCCTCGCCGATCACAGATTCCTCCTACATCCGCTGACCGGTGCGGGTAACCACTCCTGCCCCACACGAATCATGTCCGGACCACCGCCGCTGACGGCGGCGGTGGTGTCGTACTCGGCCATCAACCAATCGGCTGATGCTCCTTCGAGCGCGAAGGACGATGCCCGCCCACGTCCCGCCGCGGCACGCTCGTACGCATGGCAATCGTCGAAGTCAGTGACCTGCGCAAGGACTACGGGGACAAGAGAGCCGTCGACGACGTGTCCTTCGACGTCGAGGAGGGAGAGATCTTCGGGATCCTCGGCCCCAACGGCGCCGGCAAGACCACCACCGTCGAGTGCGTGGAGGGGCTGCGGCGTCCCGACGGCGGCAGCGTCCGTGTCGCCGGGTACGACCCCGCCGTCGACCGTCACTCCGTCACCCGCATTCTGGGCGCGCAGCTCCAG
Source organism: Streptomyces coryli (assembly GCF_011044975.1). Taxonomy (GTDB): domain Bacteria; phylum Actinomycetota; class Actinomycetes; order Streptomycetales; family Streptomycetaceae; genus Streptomyces; species Streptomyces coryli. Next base: position 16,800 of record NZ_JAAKZV010000005.1, read on the forward strand.
GAGAGCGAACTGCAGCCGAAGATCACCGTTCGCGAGGCGCTCGAGCTGTACGCGGCGTGCTATCCGGATCCCGCCGACTGGCGCGCCCTCACCGAGCGCCTCGAACTCACCGAAAAGCTCAGCACCCGGTTCGCGAAGCTCTCCGGCGGCCAGAAGCAGCGCCTGTCCATTGCCCTCGCGCTGGTCGGCCGGCCCCGTATCGTCGTGCTGGACGAGCTGACGACCGGCCTCGACCCGCGCGCCCGCCGCGACACCTGGGGGCTGATCAAGGACGTCCGCGACAGCGGCGTCACCGTGCTGCTGGTCACGCACTTCATGGAGGAAGCACAGCGCCTGTGCGACCGGATCGCCTTGATCGACAAGGGTCGGATCACCGCTCTTGACACTCCCTCCGGGCTGATCGGTCGCACCGCGAACGGCACGGCGATCTCCTTCACGCCCTCCGCACCGCTGGAGACCCAGCTGCTGGCGGACCTGCCCTCGGTGGCGTCCGTAACTCACCAGGACGGCCGAATCGTGGTCAACGGCACCGACGAGACCGTCCACGCCGTGCTCTCACTGCTCGCCGGCCGAGGCATCAATGCCCATCAACTCCGCGTCACCGAGGCCACCTTGGACGACGCCTATCTCAATCTGACGGGACCGGACGCATGAACACCCTCATCCCCGCCCGCACGACCGCCGTCAAAGGCAGCGCCACCGCGGTCCTCAAGACAGAGGCGCGGCTCCTCCTGCGTGAACCGGCTTCCCTGTTCTGGGTCTTGGCCTTCCCCACGATCCTGCTGTGCATCCTGGGCGCCATCCCGTCCAACCGGGAACACTCGGACGACCTGGGCGGACTGCGCGTCGTGGACTACTACGTCCCCGTCGCCATCCTGCTCGCCGTGATCGTGGCCGGCCTCCAGGCCATGCCGCCCGTACTCACCGGCTATCGGGAGCGCGGCATCCTGCGCCGGATGTCCACCACCCCGATGCGGCCGGGCTCCCTCATCGGCGCACAGATCGCGCTGCATGGCGCCGCCATCGCCCTCTCCGCACTGCTCGCGCTCGCTGTGGGCCGGCTCGTGTTCGACGTGGCCCTGCCCCGCCAGGTCTTCGGGTACGTGGTGGCGCTCGCGCTCGCCACGCTGGCCAGCCTGGCGCTCGGTGCCACCATCTCCGCCGTCTGCCGCACCACCAAGATCACCCAGGCGGTGGGATCGGCCGTGTTCTTCCCGGGGATGTTCACCGCCGGCGTCTGGCTGCCGGTCGCGAGCATGCCCGAGGTGCTGCAGCGCATCGTGACCCTCACGCCGCTGGGCGCCGCCGCGCAAGCCCTCGATGAGGCCGCTGCGGGAGAATGGCCCAGCTGGACGCATCTGGGGGTCGCGGCGCTGTGGTCGGTCCTGCTGATCGCCGCGGCCCGGCGCTGGTTCAAGTGGGAGTAGCTCATCCATGACGAGATCGGTCGAGGAGCGCTGGGCGCAGTTCTTCCGGTACGGCCCGTACGCTCTGCTGGGTCTCGCCACGCTCCTCGGCGGCGTGGCCGCGCCCCTCGTGATGACCCGGCGGGAGATGTACGCGGCGGCGGCCCTGCTCCTCGCCGCACTGGCCCTGCAGGCGTGGTGGTCCCGGGCCGCTCCGCGGTTGCTGGCGGCAGCCGCGGCCGGGGCAGGAGCGGACCGCGATTCCCCGGCCCAGGACCCTGCCGGCGCCCCGCTGCTGCCCGAGCGGACCGTCGCAGGTGGCGTCTATTTCGCGCTCCGCACCGCCCTTGCCTTCGTCCTCACCTGGCTCAACCCCTTCTTCGCCCTCTATGCCTGCCTCGGCTGCTTCGAGGCCGGGCACCTGCTGCCGCCACGCACCGCCCGGGTCGGGCTGTTGATCACCGCCGTCATCATGGCGGGATCGCAGTCCGGCGGTCTGCCACCCGACTCGCTGATGCGGTGGTTCGCCTTCGGTGCGCTGTTCGTCTTCAACGCGGCGATCTTCATCGGTCTCAACGAGCTCGGCATCAAGGAGGCCGAGAAGACCAGGGAGCGCGCCGAGACCATCGCCGCCCTGGAAAAGGCCCTCGCCGAGAACGCCGCCCTGCACGCGCAGCTGGTTCTCCAGGCGCGGGAGGCAGGGGTCGCCGACGAGCGCCGCCGCCTCGCCGCCGAGATCCACGACACCATCGCCCAGGGGCTGACCGGCATCATCGCCCAGCTCCAGGTGGTCGCCTCCACAGCGGCTCCAGACGTGGCCCGCGCGCACCTGGACCGCGCCCAGGCGCTGGCCCGCCGCTCCCTGGGCGAGGCCCGCCGGTCCGTACAGAACCTGGCTCCGGCGGCCCTGGAGCACGACGCACTGCCCCAGGCGCTGGGGACGGCCGTCGCCGAGTGGTCCGAGCGCACCGGTGTCCCGGCCCGGCTCACCATCACCGGCACCGAGGAGCCGCTGCACGACGAGGTCGCCACCACCCTTCTGCGGATCGCCCAGGAAGCCCTCGCCAACACCGCCCGGCACGCCGGCGCCGCCCGCGCGGGCGTCACCCTCTCCTACATGGGCGACGAGGTCACCTTGGACGTACGCGATGACGGGCGGGGCTTCGACCCGCAAACCGCGGCACCGCGCACCAGCAACGGCGGCTTCGGCCTCGCCGGGATGCGTACCCGCGCCGAACGCATCGCCGGCACCGTCGCCGTCGAGTCCGAACCCGGTCAGGGCACCGCGATCAGCGCCCGCGTACCGTTGGTGCGCCATGGCTGAGCGGACCATCACCCTGCTGATCGTCGACGACCACCCGGTCGTCCGGGACGGTCTGCGCGGCATGTTCGCCGCCGATCCCGGCTTCGACGTTCTCGGCGAGGCCGCGGGCGGCGTCGAGGCGGTCGCTCTCGCCCTGCGCCTCGACCCGGACGTCGTGCTGATGGACCTGCGGATGCCCGCCGGCAGTGGAGTCGAGGCCATCGCCGAACTCACCCGGCGCGGCTCCCACGCCAAGATCCTCGTCCTCACCACGTACGACACGGACGCCGACACGATCCCCGCGATCGAGTCGGGAGCCACCGGCTACCTGCTCAAGGACGCGCCCCGCGACGAGCTCTTCGCGGCGGTCCGCGCGGCCGCGGAGGGCCGCACCGTCCTGTCGCCCGCCGTCGCATCCCGCCTCGTCGGCGCGGTCAGGAAACCCACCTCGGCCGCAGGGGCGCTGTCGGCCCGCGAACGCGAGGTGCTCGAACTGGTCGCCAAGGGAACCTCGAACCGCGAGATCGCCCGGGAACTCTTCATCAGCGAGGCGACGGTCAAGACCCATCTGACCCACCTGTACACGAAGTTGGGCGTCAAGGACCGGGCAGCCGCGGTGGCCGTGGGATACGACCGCGGGATTCTGGGCTGATGCGGTCGGCGTCGGGCACCTGCAAGGCGTCGACCCTCAGCCCGGGGCTGCCGCCGTGATGTGGCTCAGCACGCACAGCCTTGGCACTTGTACTGGGCCGTGTTCGTCACCCGCCCCGTGTAGACCGCGGTTTCTCCGTACACACGGATCCTGGGCGGGCTGCACGGATACGCCGGTCGGCACTCTCAGTGTCTGCGCTGGGGGCGTCACGACAATGCCAGCGACAATCAATCGGCTGCTTCGCAGCCAAGGGAGTCGAACCGAAGTGCCCCTGAGCGACGAGTACGCCCAGTACATTGCCGAGTTTTCAGCCGTCCGTGGATGATCAAGGTGTGTGGTACGAGCTCGTCATCGACCTCGAGGCGCCGTTGTCAACCGCCTCGGGTCCGCCGTATACCGCGACCACGGCATGATCATCTCAGCCGACAACGGCCCGGGTGATCCGGCACAGTTCGCTGCCGCGCTGTTGTCGACATCCGTGATCGAAGACCTGGACACCGCAGGCCCGGCCCGGTCATCTCGGGCACCCGGATTACCGGGGGCCGAAGAAAACCGGCGACTGAAAGGTGCGCGCGCCTCGGTGCTCCCGGCAGCATCGAGGCGCGCTGCGGGGCCGCCCGCCCAGCACCCCGCACGATCGTGTACGAACGCACCCGCGAGCGCGGGGAGCGGAACAAGGTCGTCGAGAAGGCCGCCAAGCCCGCCGCGGGCCGGCGGGCGCTTCCGCTTCCGCTGCCGGTATCCGTCGTCGCGCTGGTCATCTTCCACGCGATCAAGGCGAAGGAGCGTGAGGCGACTCCATCGTGCACCGGGGCGGCCGCGGCCGCGACCTGCAGCGTGCGCCGACAGGATTCCCCGACGCCAAGGACTTGTCGGGACGGTCTCCAAGCTGTTTACGATCTTGCTTGCTAGTGACCAAGCCATGCTGGCCGCGCTGTGGGCGGTGCGGCAGCAAGAAACGGGGACCGTCCAGGACGGTGGCCCAATTGCGTACCAAAGGAGAGACCTGAGTGAGAATCCTCAAGCCCGCCCGCAAGGTGGGCGTCGTCGTCGCCCTGGCCTGTGCGGCCGTGCCATTCGCTCTCGCCACCCCGGCTGCCGCGGAAAGCTGGGACCGGAAGTGCTACGGCATCACGGCCCCCTACAAGGGCTTCAACGAGATCATGGGCAAAGTCAGCAAGAAGGGCGACTGCAGGGACGGGCTGGCTATGCTGCAGCGGCACCGCTGGTGGGGCTGGGAAGTTGTGGACGAGCGCCGGCTGACGGGCACATCCGCCGGTCTGATGCACAAGTGCACCGGAAGCGGCACCTACACCTACAAGACGGTCGTCTCCATCGACAGCCAACTGGGCGTCTACGAGAGTGAAAGCCGCCGTTTCACCTGCTGAGGTGGATCGCCGATAGCGTTCCTCGGCTCGAACCACAAGCCGCTTCGGTTCGGGGGATCCCGTTCGGGTGCTGGCGGACAACGCGTACTCCTCCTATGTCATCCGCCAGCACCCTGCGTCGTCGCGGCGTCGGCTGCGCCAGGACAAGGCCCGCACGATCAGGACCGGCAAGAGCAGGGCCAGAAGTGGCCAGGTCAACGTAGTACTCACGCTGGGCAAGAGTCGGCGGCGGTAGATCCATACCACCGAAGCCCCGCAGGGGACGAACCAAGACCTGGGGTTGAGTCGACTACGCGCGCCGCTCTTCTCGCCTTCGGGTCACTGGGTGGTTCCCGGCTGCAGCCGGGTCGACAGCACGTAGTCCACCTTTGCGTCGGTATATGTCTCACCCGGCGCCACCCGGTGGGGGAGGTGCGCGCGGGTGCTCTGTGCGCCGGAGTGGTGAGAGGGTCCGTGGAGGAAGCGGACATCCACCTCCGGTACGTCGGTGAACGTCACCTCACGCATGTGGACGGACGCTTCGAAGACAATGTCGGCGGTGTCCGGGTCCGGTGGTGGGCTGGACGACGGCCTTCAGGGCGGTAGGTCGCGTCTGGTCTGCCGCGCGCTTCGCCGCTTGTCGGGCGGCACGTCCCGCCCGTCCCCGCGTCGCCTCCGGGCGCGTCCACCGGCCTCGCGGTGCGAGCGCGAGCCGTCCCGGCCACGGTTGAAGATCCCGGAAAGACGCTCGCCCACGCCCGGGGAGCGGTCGCGTAGTGCTCCTTTGGCGCGTTCGCGCAATCCGCTCAGGGCGCCGGTAACGCCGGCCGCGGTCTTGCCGGCCGTACCGAGGGCGGTCGTGGCATCCCCAGCCCCGCGCCCGACGTGCCGCACCGCATCTCCCGCACCGTCGCTTACTTGCTCAACCGCGTTCCCGGCGCCGCTGCCGACCGCACGCAGCGCATCCTCGGTGCCAGTGCCCACCCCCTCCAGGGTGTCCTCGACCCCGCGGGTCAGACTCGTGAGGATCTCCGGATTGCGGTCGACGGTATCCAGCACCCGCTCGACGATCCGGGCGACGTTGTCGAGCCGCACCTTGAGGTGTGCCTCGGCCTCCACGCCCTTGATCGTCAGTTTCACCCGGCCGAGCGCGACGTCGGCGCCCACGTTCAGGCGCAGCACATCCAGGACCTCGGTGCGCAGCGAGACCCGCGCTCGCAGGTCCTCGACTTCCAGGTCGATCTCGTCCACTTGCAGCTTCGGAACGTCGAGCAGGACGTCCGGCTCCGCCTGTGCGTCGGTCGTTCCCCGGTCGGCCCGGGGTGGCGTGGCTTCCTGGCCCATGATGCCGCCCTCCGGCGGAATGGATCCTTCCAGTTCTCATCCAAGAATTACGGACGCCGCCAGCGCCGGCAACAGGGGTAAGGCAGAGGCATGGCCGTCCTGGGGAGAAGAGTGAGGAGGCCCTCCGCTCCCGTAGCCGCTGGCGTCGCGGAATCGGCGTTCTGGGCCTCGGCCGCTGGGGGCACCCGCCGCCGCTCGAGCCAAACGTCGTAGGCCCTTATTCCGTAGCCGGCGCAGCTAATGCCGGCGCACACCGGCTCGCCCATCCGATCGATACCTGACCTTTCCGCTCGAGGCAACACCCACTGGATAGGGAAAGGGTGAATTTCGCGAACCACACGCAGAACAGAAAGGCGCAACACACGGCTGCGCGAGGACGGCGCGGACTTCACTATCGCTGCCGCCTCGATGGATCCCATTCACACCCTGGTAAGTGACAAGGATCCCGGCCAGACCGTACAGCCTGATGCCACCTTCGATACGGTAAACGGCACCGACTACGAACTTCTGCTGCTCCCCGGCGGCACGCTCAACGCCGACAGTCTTCGACTGGATAACCACGCGATCGGCATGGTGAAGGCCTTCGCGGCTTCGGGGCGTCCCATCGCGGCGATCTGCCACGGTCCCTGGGCGCTGGTCGAGGCGGATGTCCTGAAGGACAAGACGCTCACGTCCTACGCGTCGCTGCGGACCGACATCCGCAATGCGGGAGCCAAGTCCTGGGTGGACGAACCCGTGGTGAGCGACACCGAAGGCGGCTACACCCTGGTGACCTCCCGTACGCCGAAGGGCCTCGACGACTTCATCGGCGCGATCCACCGGGCCCTCGCCGGCGAGTGAGAGAAGGGCCGGGGCGGCACCGGGTGTTCCGGCCGCTTCCGCCGCTTCCCTCCTCCGGAGCACCGCTCGACGGCCACACCGGTCGCAGCGCCTGGAGCTCACTCATCTTCCGGATTACGCCGCCCGGCTGCGCGCTTCGCGCGAGGCCGGTCGGATTCGTCGGCTGTTGCCCGCTGCCCTTCGTCGCGGGCCTGTTGGAAGGCGTCGGCGAGGGTCTGCGCGGCGCCGGACAAAGCGCCCTTGGTCTTGCCGCGCGCACCGGACTCGGTCATCTTGCCGGGCAGTTCAGGCAGCCCGGCCGGCTTCTTCGGTCCGGCCTCCAGGTCCAGGCGCCCGACCGCCTCCGCGAAGCGGAGATACGTGTCGACGCTCGCGACCACAATGCGGATGTCGATCTTCAGCAGCTCGATCCCCACGACGGAGACGCGGATGAAGGCGTCGATCACCAATCCGCGATCGAGGATGAGCTCTAGGACGTCGTAGAGGCTACTGCTGCTGCCTCCGCTGCCTTGCTGGGCAGGCACTACGGTCATGCGACCCCTCCTGGTGCATGTCAGGCGCTGCCCGAGTGCCCGCGGCAGGGCAGATGAAGCCGGTCCCGGCGGGGGTAGCGCGGCGCCCCGGCTCAGGACGGCGGAGCTGGAATCGGCATCGACGCCAGCGCCCGCGCCGTGTGGACGAGGTTGGCCGCCATCGCCCGCCCGGTCGACGCCGACCAGTCGTGGCCGCGGTCGTCGTCGAGGTAGTCGGGGCCGGGCCCGGGGCCGAGATGCCAGTACGTCCATGCCTGACCCGGGACGGTGAAGCCGACGTCGCCGAGGGCGCCGGAGATCTCGCTGATCACGTGATGGGCGCCGTCCTCGTTGCCGGTGACCAGGACGCCGGCCACCCTGTTGTAGGCGACGGGGCGTTCCTCGTCGTCGGTCTCGCTCATCATGGCGTTGATGCCTTCCAGGACCCGCTGCGCCACCGAGGACGGGCGGCCCAGCCAGGTGGGGGAGGCGATGATCAGAATCTGCGAAGCCAGCAGCTTTTCGTGCACCTGCGGCCAGTCGTCGCCCGCACCCATGTCGGTCTCGACCCCGGGCTTGAGCGTCAGGCCGACGGCGCGTACGACATCGGTCTCCACCCCATAGTCGGTGAGCGCCTTGATCACGGTGGCGGCGAGGGCCTCGGTGTTCGAGGTCGTGAACCCCTTGGCTGCCGGGCCCCCCGCTTCAGGAGAGAATCACCGAGTCGAGCCCGGCTTTGCCCGAGACCTTCTGGTACGCGGAAGACCCCGTCGCCGACGCGAAGGTCTAGCGGGTGGCGGGGGAGACGGTCGCGGTGACCGGGGTGCCCGTCTCGACGGTGCGGCTGACGGTGCAGAGGCGGTCGTGGGAGGTCTTGACCGCCCTGGGCAGGATTGCCCGGGCGCGGTCGCCGGATTCCCCGTCGGGGAATTGGACGGAGAAGGTGATCTCAAGGTCCGTCATCCGGTTGCCGAGATCGTCGTCGGTCTTGTTGCCGGTCACCGTGACGGTGAATTCGACGGGCTCCGTATGGCGGCTGGTGGCGACGTCCACGTCGGCCGCGGTGCAGCCGCCGATCGCGGCGAGGAAGAGCTCGACCGGGGTGAAGCCGGGTCCGGTGCCGGTGGCGAAGGTGAGCGTGCCTCCGCGGGCGTTGGTTGCGGTGAACTCGCCGGGGCCGGTCCGCTCGACGGTCACGGAGCGCAGGGAGTTGGCTGTCATGCCAACGACCGTAGTGTCGGGTCACCGGAGCTGCCCGTAGCCGGCGCCCGACCGGGCCGGTATCAGCGTCAGGTTCCGTCGGTCGGCGCCCCTGTGTGAGGTAGCTGCCGAGGCCCGGCCATCAGCCGTTCTGATGCTGGTAGGTGGCCCACTCGTCGGCGTGGTGGGCCATGTTCTTCATCCAGGTGACGGGAGCGTTGCGGGCGATCTCGTCCCATAGGTGCGCGTTGGCCTTGGCGAAGGCGGCGACTGCTGCGTGAGGGGCGCCGGCCCAGGAGGGGAAGCGGTGGCACCAGGCGTCCGCTTCGGCGGCGGTGTGGCCGGCTTCCATGAGGCGGAGGATGAGCACCGCGGGGTCGATCCAGGCGGCGCCGCGGGTGGGCCAGGCCCAGTCGATGAGGTGCGCCTGGTCCGTGATCAGGACGTTGTGCGGGGCAAGGTCGGTGTGCAGCAAGGAGTCGCCCGCGAGCTGTCCGGCCTCTGCCGGGGTGAGGTACGAGGCCCATCGTTGCTCCGCGCGCTTCCCTGTCTTTTCCGGGCACGGGGTCTGCTGGAGTTCGTCGATCGCCTGCGCGACGAGTGACAGGTCGGGGGAGCCGGGGCGGTAGTCGGCATGCCGGCCGTCGAGATGATCGTAGATGAGGAGATCCCAGCCGCCGGACTGCACGTGCCAGAGCAGACGAGGGCAAGCAGCGGGCAGATGCGGGTTGATGTCCGCCTCGCGCTGCTGGGTGCGGATCTGTGGATGGTCGGCCGGGACGCCTTTGGCGAAGTAGACCTCGGTGGCCGTGTGGAGGGTGGTCGCGATACCGGAGTTCACACCCGCGGACGCCGACACGGCCTTCAAGATCAGGCCGGTGTGCTGCTCGACGTCGTATCGGACGGCTGGGGGCAGGTCGCGCCACAATTGGCGGGCCATGGACATGATCGGATTCCTGGGTGTTGTGCGGTCGACCGCCACGACCCAATGACGAGTCGTGGCGGCCTGCGGGGAAGCATGGTGCGTCAGTACGGCTGGTCGTCGCCGGCGCTGCAGGAGCACATGACGGTCTCGACCATGGTGTCGAGGTCGCCGACGATCTCCAGCTCGTCCTGGGCGAGGGGGCGGGTGGTGAGCTCGACCGGAACGGGGCGGCTGGGTGCCGCTGTCGGGGTTGCCACGGTGGGTTACCTCCCTTCTCCGTGTTTATCTCTGCCGAGCAGGTGGATGACCCGGTTGATGCGCGACTTCCGGGCCGATCTGGCCGCAATCCAAGCCGGCAGGGCCACGGAGTACTTCGCGGTTGACACGGAGGATCGACTGGAGCCGCGCGGACATGAGGTGGTGACGGAAGGGGGCCGCCGGCCGAGTCGCCCCGGCCTCGACCCGGCGGACGTGGCTGTGCCCCTCACCGCCTGCGCCGTGGGACTCGCCTTCTACGTCCTCGTCGACGTTCACGCCGCTGATCAGGCCCGGGGTGCCGTGTTCCACCGGTATTGCCGAGCTGTACGCCTGACTGCTGGTTCCGGCACACGGTCATTGACCCGCAGTTGCCCGGCTCTGGTGCCGGCAGACCAGCGCTCCCGCGGTCGCCAGCGCCAGGAAGCCGCCCATCACCACGGCCATGGGGGCGGTGCTGCGGGTGCCGAAGAGGCCGATGAGGGGGGAGGCTGCGGCGCCGAAGGAGAACTGGGCCACGCCCAGCAGCGCGGACATCGTGCCCGGGGCCTGCCGGCCGCGGCTCTGTCCCACGGCACTTGCCGCGGGAAACAGGAACCCGAAGGACGGGACGCTGATGAGCAGGCACAGGCAGAAGGACCAGAGCTGCGACCCCACCGCCGCGGTGAGGACCAGAAGGAGGAGCTGGCCGCCCAGCCCCAGCACGGCGCCGATGACCATGAGCGTCTCGGCACGCAGCCTGCGGACCAACCGCCTGTACAGGAGGGCCGCGCCGAGGTTGGCGACGGCGTTCACCCCGTAGACGAGGCTGCTCATCGTGGCCGGCAGGTGCAGCAGGTCGTGGAGGACGAATGTCGCCCCGGCGATGTAGGAGAAGACGGCGGCGCCCAGGCAGCCCATGGTCAGCACCGGCGCCAGGACAGTGGGCCGCGACAGCAGTGTCCCGGCGGCGCGCAGCGCTCCGCCGGCTCCGCCTCTGATCCGCAGTTCGGGTGGCAGTGACTCGGGTACGACCCGCGCGGCTCCCATGGCGAGGATCGCGCCGGCCAGGGCGAGCGCCACGAACACGAACCGCCAGGGCGCCACAGCCAGGAGGGCGCCGCCCAGGACCGGCGCGATCACCGGCCCGAGCGCTCCGATCGCGGACAGCGTGGCGTAGGCCCGGGAGAGTTCGACCCCGCGGTAGAGATCAACGATCACTGCCCGCCCGACGACGATGCCCGCGGCTCCGCTGACGCCCTGGCCGAACCGCAGCGCCGTCATCACCTCGATGGTCGGCGCGCACGCGCACCCAAAGCTGAAGACCGCGAACGCGGAGGTGCCCAGCAGCAGGACGGGCCGGCGCCCCACCAGGTCGCTCAGGGGCCCCAGGACGAGCTGTCCGGCGATCACGCCGAGCAGGAACGCCGTCAGTGTCGCCTGCGCCCCGGCACTGCTCGTGCCCAAGGAGCGCGCCATGTCCGGTAACCCCGGCACGTACATGTCCGTCGCCAGCGGGCTCACGCCGCCGAGGCCGGCTATGACCGCCAGGAACACGGTGCGAGAGCCGGAATTCGACGCCGCTCGGACCGGCCCCCGTGGCCGACGCGTGCGTCCGGGCGTCACCGTGCGCGCCCTTCCTCACCCGGCCGCCGTCCGTCTTCTTCAGGTGCCGTTCGCTCCGTCAAATCCAAGTCAACCAACGCGAGTTGCTGCATGAGCTCACCGGCCAGCCGCAGCAGGCCGCGCTCCGCGGGAGTCAAGGTCCGCGCCAGTGCCGACGCCAGCCAGGCATTGCCGTCCCTCACGTGCTCCCGGAGTGCCTGCTCGCCCGCTTCGGTTACGGCGATGTCCTGACGCCGCTTGTCGGTGCTGCTGCGGCGGCGGGCCACCCTGCCCTGGCGCTCGAGTTCCTGCACCACCCGAGTCAGCGACTGGGCCTGCACCCCTTCGATCGCCGCCAGTTCACTGATCGCAAGCGGGCCGCGGTGCTTGAGGTTGGCCAGAATCGATGAGGACAGCCGGGTCAGCGGTTCGGGGCTGCCCTGGTGCTCGGCACGCATCCGGGAAGCCAGCCGCGAGACGCCCCACCGAAGCTGCTCGGCGGTGTACAGATCTTCTTCGTCAGCATCCACATAACCAAGCTAAACCTTGGGTGTTCGATGTGAGAATCCCTCAAACACGCCTTATCTACCAAGCTTTGACTTGCTTCTACCCTGCCGAGGTCCGTGCGTCACGGCGCTGCCGTCAGCCGCGGGCGCCAGGCCGGTCGCGCAGCCGCTCCCGTTCGTCAGCCGGAGGGACGGCAGCCGTTCTTGCTGCAGGCCGGAGGGGGGTAGAGTCTTTACGCAGCCACCCACGCCGTACATCGGCTCACGGTCCCGAATCGGGCCCGGTGGCATCCGCAGACCTCCGGGTAATGACGCCCGACCGGCAGCGATGAAGCTGCCCGCTCCAGTCGGCAGGACGCTCGCCCCGCGGGCGGCCCGGGTGGCCGAGGACTCCGCCCGCTCCCAGCGTGGAGTCGCGCACGACCGCGCAAGTACGTCCGCTGGGACGGGTGCGCCTGAACGAAGAACGGTTGCATGTCCACAGTCTCCGCGTCCCCGCGGCTGCGTCTGTCGCGCCCCGACTTCCTGCGGTCCCCGAAGATCCTCCGCACCGAGGTGCTGGCCGGCCTGGTGGTCGCCCTGGCCTTGATACCTGAGGCGATCTCGTTCTCGATCATTGCCGGGGTCGACCCGAGCGTCGGCCTCTTCGCGTCCTTCACCATGGCCGTAGTGATCTCCATAGTCGGCGGCCGCAAGGCGATGATCTCCGCCGCTACGGGAGCGATAGCCCTGGTCATCGCCCCGCTCAACCGCGAGCACGGCCTCGGCTACCTGATCGCCGCCGTCATCCTCGGCGGCATCTTCCAGATGGCCATGGGAGCCCTCGGGGTGGCCAAGCTGATGCGGTTCGTGCCGCGCAGCGTCATGGTTGGCTTCGTCAACGCCCTCGCGATCCTGATCTTCATGGCGCAGGTGCCGGAGATGCGCGACGTGCCCTGGGCCGTGTATCCGCTGATCGCCGGCGGGCTGGCGCTGATGGTGCTCTTCCCCCGCCTTACGAAGACCGTGCCCGCGCCGCTCGTCTCCATCGTCATCCTCACCGTGATCACCGTGGGCGCCGGCATCGCCGTGCCCACCGTCGGCGACAAGGGCGAGCTGCCCTCCTCGCTGCCGACGCCGGGCCTGCCGGACGTGCCGTTCACCCTGGAGACCCTGACCACCATCGCCCCGTACGCGCTCGCCTTCGCGCTGGTCGGGCTGATGGAGTCGCTGATGACCGCGAAGCTGGTCGACGACATCACCGATACCCGCTCCGGCAAGACCCGCGAGTCGATCGGCCAGGGCATCGCCAACATCGTCACCGGCTTCTTCGGCGGCATGGGCGGCTGCGCGATGATCGGTCAGACGATGATCAACGTGAAGGTGTCCGGGGCCCGCACCCGGCTGTCGACGTTCCTGGCCGGCAGCTTCCTGATGGTGCTGTGCATCGTCTTCGGCCCGCTCGTCTCCGACATCCCGATGGGCGCCCTGGTCGCCGTCATGATCATGGTCTCGGTCGCCACCTTCGACTGGCACTCCGTCCGGCCGAAGACGCTCAAGCGGATGCCGCTCGGCGAGACCCTGGTCATGACCGTCACCGTCGCCTGCGTGGTGGCCACCCACAACCTCGCCATCGGCGTCGTCGCCGGCTCCCTCACCGCCATGGTGATCTTCGCCCGCCGAGTCGCCCACCTGGCGAACGTCTCCGGGGTACTGGACCCGGACGGCAAGCAGGTCGTCTACTCCGTCACCGGCGAGCTCTTCTTCGCCTCGTCCAACGACCTGGTCCACCAGTTCAATTACCAGGACGACCCGGACGACGTCGTCATCGATCTGTCCTGCGCGCACATCTGGGACGCATCGTCGGTCGCCGCCCTGGACGCGATCGAGACCAAGTACACCCAGCGCGGCAAGAAGGTCACCATCACCGGCCTGAACAAGCCCAGCGCCGAGATGCACGAAGAGCTGGCCGGCGAGCTGACCTCGCACTGAGGGCGACCAGCACAAGCTCCTGGCGCTGTGCGCTGCGCTTGCTCCCTCAGCTCAATCGCGGGATCTCGATCGCCGGGCACCGGTCCATCACCATCTCCAGCCCCGCCGCCCGCGTCCGCTCATACGCCGCCTCGTCGATGACGCCGAGCTGGAACCACACCGCCTTCGCGCCGATCGCCGCCGCCTCGTCGGCCACCGGGCCGGCCAGGTCGCTGTTCACGAAGACATCCACCACATCCACCGGAAAGGGGATATCCGCCAGGCTCGCGTACCCCTGCTCACCGTGGACGGGCTCGGCCTTCGGGTGGACCGGCACGATGCGCTTGCCGAAGCGCTGCAGGACGTCGGCCACGCCGTAGGCGGCTCGTGACTGGTTGTTGGAGAGGCCGACCACCGCCCAGGTGTCGCCCGTCTCGGTCAGGATCTTGCGTACCGTCTCCGCGTCTCCATACATGCCCGTCACAACGACGACCCCGCCCTCCCGATTCCCGGACCTGCCCGCATTAGGGTGACGGGATGCAGGAGCAGTACGAGACGGTCGCCCGGGAGGGCGTGCACGAGACCGAGGTGAACCGGTCGCGGTTCATCTGCGCGCTGGCGCCGGTGGCGACCGAGGCCGAGGCGCAGGACTTCATCGCGCGCGTCCGCAAGGAGCACCCGGCCGCCTCGCACCACTGCACCGCCTACGTCATCGGCGCCGACGGCGCGATCCAGAAGGGCGACGACGACGGCGAGCCGGGCGGGACCGCGGGGCTGCCCATGCTGCAGATGCTGCTCCGGCGCGAGGTCCGTAATGTCGTCGCGGTCGTCACCCGCTATTTCGGCGGTACGAAGCTGGGCGCCGGTGGGCTCATCCGCGCGTACGGCGGCGCGGTCGGCGCGGCGCTCGACGCCGTCGGCACGGTTACCCGGCAGCGCTTCCGGCTGCTCACCGTCACCGTCGACCATCAGCGGGCCGGGAAGGTGGAGAACGATCTGCGCGCCACTGGCCGCTCGGTGCGGGGCGTGCGCTACGGCGCCGAGGTGGACATCGACGTCGCCCTGCCGGAGCCGGAGCTGCCCGCCTTCCGCGCCTGGCTTGCGGACGTGACCGCCGGGTCCGCGCGGGTGGAGCTGGGCGGGGAGACGTACGGGAGCGGCTGATGCGGGGGTTCTGAACGGCGTTGTCAGACCCCGTCGATACAGTCGTGCGTCATGAGATTCCTGCACACGTCGGACTGGCATCTCGGCCGCTCCTTCCACCGGGTGAACCTGCTTGCCGCGCAGCGGCAGTTCATCGACTTCCTGGTGGCCGCCGCGGCCGAGCGCGAGGTCGACGCGGTGCTGGTGGCCGGGGATGTGTACGACCGGGCGGTGCCCCCGCTGGCCGCGGTCGAGCTGTACGACGACGCGCTGCAGCGGCTCGCGGAGCTGGGCATCCCGGTGGTGATGACGCCCGGGAATCATGACTCGGCCCGCCGTCTCGGCGTCGGCTCCCGGCTGATCGAGCGGGCGGGCATCCATCTGCGTACGGACCCGGCCCGCTGCGGCGAACCGGTGCTGCTGCGGGACGCGCACGGCGACGTGGCGCTCTACGGGCTGCCGTATCTCGAGCCCGCCCTGGTGCGCGCGGACCTGGGCGTCGAGGAGAACGGGCACGCGGCCGTGCTGACCGCCGCCATGGACCGGGTGCGGGCGGACCTCGCCGGGCGGGCACAAGGCACCCGCACCGTCGTGCTCGCGCACGCCTTCGTCACCGGCGGCCAGGGCTCCGACAGCGAGCGGGACATCACCGTCGGCGGCGTCGCGTCCGTGCCCGCCGGCGTCTTCGCCGGTGTCGATTACGTGGCCCTGGGCCATCTCCACGGCTGCCAGACCCTCAGCGAGCGGGTGCGCTATTCGGGCTCGCCGCTCGCGTACTCCTTCTCCGAGGCCGCGCACCGCAAGACGGTGTGGCAGATCGACCTCGACGAGGCCGGCGACATCGCAGCCGAGCGCATCGACTGCCCCGTGCCGCGACCGCTCGCCCGCCTCCGCGGCCGCCTCGACGACCTGCTCGACGACCCGGTGCACGAGGCGCACGAGGACGCGTGGGTGGAGGCCGTCATCACCGACCCGGCGCGGCCTGCCGAGCCGATGGCCCGGCTCGCCGCGCGCTTCCCGCATGTGATCAGCCTCGTCTTCGAGCCGGAGCGGCAGGATGAGGAGGCCCAGGAGTCGTATGCCGAGCGGCTGCGCGGGCGCAGTGACACCGAGATCGCGGAGGACTTCGTGCGGCACGTACGGGCGGGCGAAGGGCCCACCGCGGGGGAGCGGGAGGTGCTCGGCGGCGCCTTCGACAGCGTCAGAGCCGCCATGGCGCGCGAGGAGGCGGTGCGTTGAGGCTGCACCGGCTCGCCGTCCGCGCCTTCGGGCCGTTCGCCGCCGTCCAGGAGATCGACTTCGACGCGCTGTCCGGCGCCGGCATCTTCCTGCTGCACGGGGCTACGGGCGCGGGCAAGACCTCTGTCCTGGACGCCGTCTGCTTCGCCCTCTACGGCGGCGTCCCCGGCGCCCGCCAGGGCGGGTCGCTGCGCAGCGACCATGCCGATGCCGGGACGCCGACCGAGGTGGAGCTCGAACTGACCGTCGCCGGGCGGCGGTTGCGCCTGACCCGCCGTCCCGCGCAGCCGCGGCCGAAGAAGCGCGGCAGCGGGTTCACCGAGGAGAAGGCCGTCAGTCTGCTGGTCGAGTGGGACGCGGCCGCCGACGACTGGAAGGGGCTCAGCCGCTCCCACCAGGAGATCGGCGAGGAGATCGGACAGCTGCTGGGCATGACCCGGGAGCAGTTCTGCCAGGTCGTGCTGCTGCCGCAAGGGGACTTCGCGCGCTTCCTGCGCGCCGACGCCCAGGCCCGCGCCACCCTCCTCGGCCGGCTCTTCGACACCCGCCGCTTCGCCGCCGTCGAGGACCGCCTCGCCGAGCTGCGCCGCGGCGCGCACGACGACGTGCGCGCGGGCGACGAGCGGCTCCTCGGCCTGGCCCACCGCATCGAGCAGGCCGCCGACTCTCCGGAGGCGCCCCGCCCCGAACTCGCCCCCGGCGACCCGGGGATCGGCGAGGAGCTGCTGCAGTGGGCGGCCCAGGTCCGTACGGGCGCCCGCGAGCGCCGCGACATCGACCTGCTGGCCGCCAGGACCGCCGAGCAGGCGCACGCGGCGGCGACGGACTCCCTCGAGGAGGCACGGGACCTCGCCCGGCTCCAGCAGGCGCACGCCGACGCCCGCCGCCGCGAGGCCGCCCTCGACGGGCAGCGCCCCGAACGGGACCGGGCCGCCGCCCGCCTGGACCGCGCCCGCGCCGCCGACGCCGTCACCCCCGCACTCGACCTGCGCGCCGCCGCCGACACCGAGCACCGCTCGGCCGCCGCCGCCGAGCAGCAGGCCCGCGCGCTGCTGCCCGACGGGATCGACACCGAACCCGCCGACCAGCTCGCCGCCCGCGAGCGCCGGGTCCGCCGGGAGCTCGGCTCCCTCGAGGCGGCCCGCCGCGCGGAATCCCGCAGCGCCGACCTCGCCGCCGAACTCGACGGCCTGGAGCGGGAGTCGTCCGCCGACGAGGAGATCGCCCGCGAGGCCGATGCCTGGCTGGAGAGCTGGGACGCCACCCGGGAAGGCCTGCAGCGCCGCCTCGATGCCGCCCAGGAGGCCGCGACCCGCGCCGAGCAGCTCGCCGCCCGGCTGGCACCGGCACGCCGCACGGCCGAGGCCGCACACCGCCGCGACACGCTGCGCGACCAGGTAACCGACGCAGAACGGCATTTGCTCGACGCGCGCGAGACGGCCGCCGCCGCCCACCAGGCCTGGCTCGACATGCGCGAGGCCCGGCTGCTGTCCATCGCCGCCGAACTGGCCGCAGGTCTGGAGCCCGGCGCCGACTGCCCCGTGTGCGGTTCCGCCGAACACCCCGCGCCCGCCCGGCCGCAGGACGACCACGTCGACAAGGAGACGGAGGAACGGGCCCTCGCCGAGCACCGCCGCCTGGAGCGACTGCGCGAGGACGCCCAGCAGCGGCTGCGCTCACTCTCCGAAGCGCTGGCGGCAGCTGAGCAGGAGGTGGCCGAGGGCCCCACGGATACCGTGCTTCCGGCTGCCGGCCGCACGGGCGCGGAACCGGCGGCCGACCGCACAGCCGAACCATCCGCCGCCGCCCTCGCCGCCGTCGCCGACCAACTGGCAGCCGACGAGCGCGCCGCCCGCCTCGCGGCCGGCGACGCCTTCGCCGCCCGCGAGGCCCTGGACGCCGCCACGGCCGAGCACGACCGTCGTACGGCCCGCGCCCAGGAAGCCCGCCGGCGGGCCGCCGCCCGCACCTCCCGCCGCGAAGCGCTCCTCGCCGAACGCGCCACGGTGGAGCACGAGGTGGCCAAGGCCCGCGGCGACGCCCCGTCCGTGGCCGCCCGCACCGCCGAGCTCGACCGGCAGGCGGAGCTGCTGCTGCAGGGGGCGGAGGCGGCGCGCCGCCTGGAGCTCTCGGCGCTGCGGCTGAAGGAGGCCGACGCGCGACTCGCCGACGCCGCGTACCGGGCCGGGTTCGACACGCCGATGGCCGCCGCCGACGCCTGGCTCGACGCCGAAGGCCGGCGCGCGCTGCAGCATCGCCTGGACGGCTGGCAGCGCGAGGAGGCCGCCGTCGCGGCGGTGCTCGGCGACGCCCGTACGACCGCGGCCGCCGCCCGCCCGCCCGCGGATGTGCCCGCCGCGCAGACCGCCGCCGACATCGCCACCCGGCGGCTGCGCGCCGCCTCCGCCGCCGAGCACGCGTCAGAGCAGCGCTGCGCCGACCTGGACCGGCTCTCGGCGGACACCGCGGACGGCATCCGCGAACTGGCCCCGGTGCGCGCCGCGTACGACCGCATCGCCCGGCTCGCCGGCCTCGCCGCCGGCACCTCCGCGGAGAACGAGCGGAAGATGCGCCTGGAGTCCTACGTCCTGGCCGCCCGGCTCGAACAGGTCGCGCACGCCGCGTCCGTGCGGCTGGCCCGGATGTCCGGCGGCCGCTACACCCTCGTCCACTCCGACACCCGCGACAAGGCCAGCGGCCGCGGCCGCAGCGGCCTCGGCCTGCATGTCATCGACGCCTGGACCGGCGCCGAGCGGGACACCGCCACCCTCTCCGGCGGCGAGTCCTTCTTCGCCTCCCTCGCCCTCGCCCTGGGCCTGGCCGATGTCGTCACCGAGGAGGCCGGCGGCGTCCGCCTGGACACGCTCTTCATCGATGAGGGCTTCGGCAGCCTCGACGAGCAGACTCTCGACGAGGTCCTCGACGTCCTCGACGGCCTGCGCGAACGCGACCGCACGGTGGGCATCGTCAGCCACGTGCCGGACCTGCGGCGCCGCATCCCCGTCCAACTCGAGGTGCTCAAGGGCCGCTCCGGCTCGGAGGTCCGCCACCACACGACGGCCTTGACCTCAAGCGCGGTTGAGGTGTGACGCTCATGGCATGGATACACCGGACAGCGGACTCCTCCTCTTCCGCAACACGATGCGCATCACCGAGGGGCACCTAGACGCATTCCGCCGCGCCATCGAGCAGGGGGTGGGCTATGTCGAAGAGCATGGCCCGCAGCTGATGGTGGAGGTCTTCATCGACGAGGAGCAGCACCTCGCCCACAGCTTCCAGCTCTTCCGCGACTCGGACGCCGTCCGCGCCCACTGGAAGATGTCGGACCCGTACATCCAAGAGGTCATGAAGCACTGCAGCATCGAGCGCTTCGAGATCTTCGGCGAGCCGGACCCCGACGTGCTCGCGGGGATACGTGACGCGACCGGCGCCGACCTGCGGATCGCGCCGCGGCACACGGGCTTTGTGCGGTTCGGGGGGCGCGGCTGAGCGGTGCTACGGCTCCAAGCCCAGGGCGGCGCAGGCGCCGTCCAACGCCGCCCGGCGGAGCTCGTCTTCGGGGACGTCGGCGAATTGGAGCGTGCAGTCCTGGAGGCCGCCGATGGCTATTGCGGCCCGAGTGGCCTGCTCCAGGGTGGGTTCGGGGCCGTGCAGCAGCTTCGTCAGCCGCCCGCGCCAGTCCATCACGCGGTCGATCAGGCCAAGATCGGCGAGCGTGGTCAGCTCGCTGAGGATGAGCACCATCTCTTTGCGGTGGCGGTAGTGGAAGTCGAAGTAGCCCTCGAGCAGGGCCCGGGGCGCGACTTCATCCAGCGCCTCCTGGCGCGCCAGGAACGCCTCTTCCTCGTCGAGGATCGGCTGCACGATGCTGCGGACCAGGTCCTCGCGTGACGAGAAGTGGTAGTAGAGCGCCGGCTTGGTGATGCCCAGCCGGTCGGCGATCGCCTGCAGGCTGGTCCGCTGCACACCCTGCTGGACGAACAGCTCGCGGGCGACCTCCAGGATCCGCTGTCGAGTGGCCGAAGGACGAGGCATGTCGGCACCCTATCTGACTTAACGATAGGTAAGTACCGTGTACTTACCTATCGTTAAGTAAGGAGGCGGATCATGCGGATCCTCATCTCCGGCGCCAGCATCGCCGGTCCGGTGCTGGCGTACTGGCTCACCAGGCACGGCTTCTCCGTCACCGTCGTCGAGCGCGCGGCAGCGTTACGCAGGACCGGTGGCCACGCGATCGACCTGTTCCGGCCCGCGATGGACATCACGGAGAAGATGGGCGTGCTCCGGGACGCCGAGGAATGGGCCACCGGCGCCCGCCGGTTGAGCCTCCACCGGGAGGGCAGGAAGAAGCCCGTCCGCGTGGACCTCGCCAAGATCTTCAGTGCCACCTCCGACCGGCACCTCGAGATCATGCGTGACGACCTGAGCGAGATCTACTACGACGCCACGCGCGACGACGTCGAGTACGTCTTCAACGACTCGATCACCGCGATCTCACCCGACGGCGAGGTGCGGTTCGAGAGCGCCGCGCCCCGCCGTTTCGGCCTCGTCGTCGGCGCGGACGGGCTGCACTCCAACGTGCGCCGCCTCACCTTCGGCGACGAATCCCGCTTCGGCAGCTTCATCGGCGCCTATCTCGGGGTGCTGACCCTGCCGGCCGCCTACGCCCTCGACGGCGAACTCCACATCCACGTCGGCGTCGGCCGTACGGCCGGCATCTTCGGCGCCCGACATCTCGACGACGCACGGGCACTGTTCCTCTTCCGCAGCGAGCACGAGCTCGACTGCCACCATCGCGACGTCTCCCGGCAAAAGGAGCTGCTGCGCGGCGCGTTCGCCGGCCTGCACCCCGACGTGGACCGCTGGCTGGCCGAGCTCGACCGTACCCCGGCGTTCTACTTCGACTCCATCACCCAGCTCCGCATGGACACCTGGTCGAGGGGACGGGTGACGCTCGTCGGCGACGCGGGCTACTGCCCCGGCCCGGCCGTCGGCGGCGGCACCACCCTGGCGATAGTCGGCGCCTACATCCTCGCCCGGGAACTGGCACGGGCGGGCGGCGACCACGAACGCGCCTTCCCCGCCTATGAGCGGGCGATGGCAGCGCACGTACGCGGCAGCCGCGAGGTCGCCCGGAGCGCCGCCAAGACCCTGGTCCCCACCTCCCGCCTCGGCGTGTGGGGACTGGCCCAGGGCACCCGCCTGATCTCCGCCCTGCCCCCGGGCCCCAGCCGCGCCCTCGTCCGCCTCACCACCAAGAGCGCGCGCCTCTACGACGCGATGACCCTCGACGACCACCAGCCGTCACTCACCGCAGCTTCGCCGGCCGCCGAAGGGCGGAGGCTCTGATGGAACCACTTATCGCGCTCCTGGCGGGACACTCCCCAACCCCGGCCTGCTCGTCACGCTCACCGGCATCCTCGAACTCGCCGGGGCCGTCGGCGTTCTCATCCCCGCGACCGCGCGCGTCACCGCTGCCTGCCTGATCGCGCTGATGGTCGCGATGTACCCGGCGAACGTCTCGGCCGCCCGGAGCCGGCCGTAGCGGGGGCGGCGGGCCAGGCGGGAGGAAGGCGACCCGGCCGCGCACCCCCGCATGCGGCTGTATCAGATAAAACGACGTATCCGCGGAGCAGATGCGGTTCGGCGCGTACTCGTCAACCGGACGAGCGAACGGTCGCCCCGGGCAACTCGTACAAGAACCACTCCTCGTCCGCCCCGCACTCCACCCCGATCTGCCGGAATCCGGCCCGCGCCAGCACCCGCTGCGAAGCGGCGTTGCCCGGCTCGGTCTTCGCCCGCAGCAGTCGCACCCCGGGCTGCCCGGCGGCCCACCCGCACAGCAGCCGGACGGCGTCCGTGGCCCAACCGCCGCCGCGCGCGGACACCGACAGGTCGTAGCCGATCTCCACCGCCCCGTCCGCATCCGGCGCCGCGTGGAATCCGATCCCGCCCAGCGCCACCCCGTCCTCGGTCCTGGTGATCGCGTACGAGCCCCACCCCGGCCGGTGCGTGCCCAGCAGCACGGCCTTGACCATCATCCGTGCGCCGGTGGACGTACCCTCCGGCGGCGCCCCGTCGATCCAGACCAGGCCGCCGCTCTGGCCATCGGCGACCTGCGCGAGCTGGGTGGGAGCCAGCTCGCGCAGGGTGACCCGGCCCGCGGTGAGCACCTGCGGGCCGGCATCGCGCGTCGTCACAGCGCCGACAGCTCCGCGACCAGATCGTCGAGGCCGAGGGATCCGAGCGACAGCGCCGCCATGTGCCACGTCTTCGCGTCGAAGGCGTCGCCGTGTGCGGTACGAGCGGCGTCCCGGCCCTGCAGCCAGGCGCGTTCGCCGAGCTTGTAGCCGATCGCCTGGCCCGCCATGCCCTGGTAGCGGATCAGCTCGCTCTGCACGAAGTCCGCGGGCCGCCCGCTGTGCATGCCGAAGAACTCCTGCGCCAGCTCCGGCGTCCAGGTCTCGCCCGGGTGGAACGGCGAGTCGGCGGGGACGGTCAGCTGCAGGTGCATCCCGATGTCGATGATGACCCGCACCGCGCGCATCATCTGCGCGTCGAGATAGCCGAGCCGGGTCTCGGCCGACGTCAGGAACCCGAGCTCGTCCATCAGCCGCTCGGCGTACAGCGCCCAGCCCTCGGCATTCGCCGACACCATGCCGACGGTCGTCTGGTAGCGGGAGAGCTGCTCGGCGACATGCGTCCACTGCGCCAGCTGCAGATGGTGGCCCGGCACGCCCTCGTGGTACCAGGTCGAGACGAGGTCGTAGACCGGGAAGCGGGTCTGCCCCATCGTCGGCAGCCAGGTGCGGCCGGGGCGCGAGAAGTCCAGCGACGGGCCGGTGTAGTACGGCGCCGCGGCCGAACCGGGCGGCGCGATCCGGGACTCGACCCGCTTGACCCGCTCGGCGAGCTCGAAGTGGGTGCCGTCCAGCTTCTCGATCGCCTCGTCCATCAGCGACTGCAGCCACTCGCGCGTCTCCTCGACGCCCTCGACCGCCTGCCCGTGGTCCTCCAGCCAAGCAAGCGCCTCCCAGGGGGTCTTGGCGCCCGGCAGCACCTTCTCCGCCTCGGTCTTCATCTCGGCGAGCAGCCGGTGGTACTCGGACCAGCCGTACGTGTACGCCTCGTCGAGGTCCAGGTCGGTGCCGTTCCAGTAGCGCGAGAAGCGGGCGTAGCGCTCGCGGCCGACGACGTCCGGCGCGCCCTCGATGCCCGGCGCGTAGACGTCCCGCAGCCAGTCGCGGAGCCGCAGCACCGCGTCGGTCGCGGCCTGCGCGGACGAGGCGAGCTCGGCGGACTGCTCCGCCGGCCCCTCGGACACGAGCTGCGTGAACCAGCTCTCGCCGCCCTCGCTGTCCCCGGCCCACTCGCCGAGCTGCTCCACCATGGCGGTCACCTGCCGCGGCCCGCCCGGCAGCTTGCGATCCAAGCCGAGCGCGAGCGACTCCTGATAGCCCTCCAGCGACGCCGGTACCGCACGCAGCCGCGCGCCGATGTCGGACCAGTCCTGCGCGGACTCCGTCGGCATCAGCGTGAAGGCCTGGCGGACCGAGTGCGCGGGGGAGTTGAGGTTGCTGACCGAGCGCAGCCCCTCGTCGGCCTCGTGCACCGCCAGCTCCGCCTGCAGCCGCTCGCGCAGCAGCCGCGCGCACCGCCGCTCGGCGTCCGCGTCACCGCCGGGCCTGGCCTCCGCCTCGGCCAGCTTCCGCAGGGTGGTGCGGGACAGCTCGGCAAGAGTCTCCTGGCCGGCCGGGGAGAAGTCGGGGAGCTTCGTCTCGCTCCCGGGGACGCCGAGGTAGGTGCCGGTGATCGGGTCGAGGGCGACGAGCTCGTCGACGTAGGCGTCGGCGACCTGGCGGGGCAGCGGATTCGCGTTCGTTTCGGACATGCTGGCCAGTCTCGTACATCACCAGCGGGCACGTCACGCGGGTTCGTACGGGAGCAGCGGGCCGCACTCCCACTGCTGGAAGATCAGCCGGGTCTCCACCCGCGCCACCTCGGGCCGGGAGGTGAACTCGTCCAGTACGAGCCGCTGCAGATCGGCCGTGTCCGCCACCGCCACGTGCACCAGATAGTCGTCGGGCCCGGTCAGATGGAACAGCGCCCGCGACTCCGCAAGACCGCGCACCCGCTCCACGAACGGGCCGATCAGCTCCCGCCGGTGCGGCCGCACCTGCACCATCAGCAGCGCCTCCAGGCCCCGCCCCAGCTTCGCCGGATCGACCCGCAGCCGCTGCCCGACGATCACCCCGGCCCGGCGCAGCCGCGCCACCCGGTCCAGGCAGGTGGAGGGCGCGATGCCGGCGGCCGCGGCGAGGTCGCGGTTCGTCATCCGGGCGTCGTTCTGCAGCAGCCGCAGAATCTCCAGGTCTACCGGATCGAGAGCGGGATTATCGGACATCGGCCGAACGTAGCACGGCAACCGCCCGGTAGCACCCGCTGAGAATTCATCCTGATCTCCATGGAGACCCCGCTGCGCAACCTCGCCACGGAGGCCGTGCACGCCGGGCGCGAAGACCTCGCCGCCCGCGGCCTGCACGCCGCCCCGCTCGACCTGTCGACCACCTACCCGTCCGCCGACAGCCGCGCCGAGGCCGCCCGCCTCGACGAGTTCGCCGCCACCGGCGCGCTGCCCGCGGGCCCGCCGGTCTACGGCCGGCTCGGCAACGAGACCGTCGACCGCTTCGAGACCGCCCTCGCCCGCCTGGAGGGCACCGAGTCCGCGGTCGCCTTCGCCAGCGGCATGGCGGCGCTGACGGCGACCCTTCTCGTCCGGGCCTCGCAGGGCCTCAAGCACATCGTCGCCGTCCGCCCGCTGTACGGCTGCAGCGACCACCTGCTGACCGCTGGGCTGCTCGGCACCGAGGTGACTTGGACCGACCCGGCGGGCATCGCCGACGCGATCCGCCCCGACACCGGCCTGGTGATGGTCGAGACCCCGGCGAACCCGACCCTCGCCGAGGTGGACCTGCGCGCGGTGGCGTACTCCTGCGGCGAGGTGCCGCTGCTGGTCGACAACACCTTCGCGACCCCGGTGCTGCAGCGCCCGGCGACCCTCGGCGCCCGCGCCGTGCTGCACAGCGCGACCAAGTACCTCGGCGGCCACGGCGACGTCCTCGGCGGCGTGGTGGCCTGCGACGAGGAGTTCGCGCGGCAGCTGCGCCAGATCCGCTTCGCCACCGGCGGCATCCTGCACCCGCTCGCCGGCTATCTGCTGCTGCGCGGCCTGTCGACGCTGCCCGTACGCGTGAAGGCCCAGTCCGCCACGGCCGCCGAGCTGGTGCGCCGCCTCAAGGCGGACCCCCGTATCACCAAGGTCCACTACCCGAAGGTCGGCGGCGCGATGGTCGCCTTCGAGGTCGACGGCGACCCGCACGAGGTGATCGCCGGGGTCGAGCTGATCACCCCGGCGGTCAGCCTCGGCAGCGTGGACACGCTGATCCAGCACCCGGGCTCGATCAGCCACCGCGTCATCGGCGCGGACGGCCGCCGCAGCGGCGGGATCAGCGACCGGCTGCTGCGGATGTCGGTGGGCCTGGAGGACGTCGAGGACCTGTGGGCGGACCTGGACGCCGCGCTCAGTGCCGCCGTACGGGCTCCGGCTGAAGCCGTGCGGTGATCACGAGGGTGCCCTCCTCGACCTGGTAGTCGAGCGGCAGCCCGAGGCCGCGCATGGCGGCGACCATGCCGGTGTTGGACGACTGGGTGACGGCGTACGCGCTCGCGTAGCCGGCCTCGTCCGCCAGCACCAGCAGTCTCCGCAGCAGCTCGGCGCCGATGCCGCGGCGCTGCCAGGCGTCCTCGACCAGCACCGCCACCTCCGCCTCGTCGCCGTCCCACAGCAGATGCCCGAGGGCGACGAGGCGGCCGGAGGCGGATTCGACGGCGAGGGTGCGGCCGAAGCGCGGGCTGAGCAGGTGGTTGAGGTAGCGGTCGGCGTCGCCGACCGGGCCGTGGTAGCGCAGCGCCAGGGTGTCGGGGGAGCAGCGGTCGTGCATCGCCCGCGCCGCTGCCACGTCGCCGGGCTCGGCGCGGCGTACGGACACATCGCTGCCGGTCCGCAGCGTGGCCTGCTCGCGGGAGGTGGGCATCCGCGGCCCGAGCCGGGTGTCCAGCTCCACCAGCGCCCGGGCCCGCGCGAACTCGGTCGGCGTGAACGGCAGATACGGCCGCTCGATCGCCAGCTGCCCGCCCGACGGGTCGCGCAGCCGGATCACGGTGCCTTCGAGCACGCCCTCCTCGGGCACCTCCGCGGCCGGCGGGCGGCCGGCGGGGGAGAGGGCGGGCACCGAGTGGATGGTGCAGCGGCCGAGCAGCCGGCGCAGCGCGAGCGGCAGCTCGGACGGATCCATGGCGGTACGGGTCGCCAGGCCCAGCACCCGGGTCGGGGTGTCGACCAGGTCGTGCGGATCGGCCCGCTCCAGCCATGTGTCGCGGCCGCCGGCGCCCGCCACGGCGTCCTTGATGGCGTCCCCGTCCACGGCCACCGGGGCCCGCAGCAGGAACTCGTCCACCGTCCCGTCACCCAGCGGATGCGTCTGCAGCGTCAGGATGTCGGCCGCGTGCTCGGCCAGCGCCGCGCAGACGGCGGCCAGGGTCCCCGGCTCGTCGCGCACCGTGGTCCGCATCCGCCACAGCGCCGTCTCGCCGCCCGAGGCCGCGACCGCCGCGGCGGCCGGATCAGGGGGTGCGTGGGTCCTGCGGTGTGCCCACCATGTGTGGAACCCGACCGTGATGAGCAGCACGATCGCGGACACGGCGAGCATGGGTGGGCCCTCCGGACCCTTGAGTACGGTCTTGGCGACGCTGTCCGCCACCACCACGGCGGTGAACAGCGCCGCCAGCTCGACGACGTCCCGGCGCCAGGTGTGCTGAGTCTTCCTTTTCATCATGGTCACAGCCTCGGCGAACGTTGTTGCGTGATCACGAATGCGCTGTGACCGGTGCGTAAAGAGTGGCTATTGTCCGACCCGTCCCGGCTGCAGCACCTTGGTGAACAGCACCGCGCCGCCCTCTTCCCGGAGCCGGACGGTCATCTCGCCGCTGCCGCCGTCGATGTCCACCTGGCCGTAGTACTGGCCGCCGGCCGACGGCGGTACGTTCGCGGACGTGGGCGCCTTCACGAACGGCTGCGTCGCGCCGAAGGTGCCGTCCAGCTTCAGCGCCGGGAAGCCGCCCGCGTTCAGCGGCCCGGAGACGAACTCCCAGAAGGGCTCGAAGTCGGTGAACGCCGCCTTCGACGGGTCGTAGTACTGCGCCGACGTGTAGTGCACATCCGCGGTGAACCAGACCGTGCCGGTGATCCGCTCGTGCTTGATGTGCCGCAGCAGGTCGGCGATCTGCAGCTCGCGCCCGAGCGGCATGCCGCTCTCGCCCTGCGCGATGGCCTCGAAGCGGGTGGTGCTGTCCGGGACGACCAGGCCGAGCGGCATGTCCGAGGCGATCACCTTCCAGACCGCCTTGGACCGCGACAGCTCCCTCTTCAGCCAGGCGAGCTGCTCGGTGCCGAGGATGCCGGTGGGGTCGTCCGGCTGGTTGTTGGCGGAGTTCTGGTTGCGGTACGTCCGCATGTCGAGCACGAAGACGTCCAGCAGCGGGCCGCGCCGGATCACCCGCTGGACCTGGCCGCTCGCGTCCGGGTGCAGCGAGGACACCGGGAAGTACTCGGCGAAGGCCCGCTTCGCCCGCGCCGCCAGCACGTCCGCGTTCTTCTCCGTATAGCGGGCGTCCTCGATGATCTGGCCGGGGAACCAGTTGTTGCGCACCTCGTGGTCGTCCCACTGGTTGATCCACGGGATCTGGGCGTTGAAGCGGCGCAGGTTGTCGTCGAGGAGGTTGTAGCGGAAGTTGCCGCGGAATTGGTCCAGCGTCTGCGCGACCTGCGCCTTCTCGTCCGTGGTGACATTCCGCCAGGTGCTGCCGTCGGGCAGCGTGACGGACGGCAGGATCGGGTTGTCGGCGTAGATGTTGTCGCCGCTGCAGAGGAAGAAGTCCGGATCGAGGCCGCGCATCTCCTCGAAGATCGTGTAGCCGCCTCGGTCGGGGTTGATGCCCCAGCCCTGCCCGGCGAGGTCCGCGGACCAGGTGAAGCGGATGTCCTTGCGGCGGGACGCCGGTGCGGTACGGAACGTGCCGGTGACCGGCTCGCCCTTGCGGCGCGGGTCGTCGGGGTCGGCGAGGGTGACGCGGTAGTGGATCTGCTCGCCCGGCGGCAGGCCGCGCAGCTGGGTGCGGCCGGTGAAGTCGGTGTCCGGGCCAACAATGGGCCCGTGCCAGCGGCGGGCGTTCTTGAACGACTCGGTGGCCGAGGTCTCCACGATCATCCGCGCGGCCCGGTCGGAGCGCACCCACACCAGCCCGGAGCCGGCCCGGACGTCGCCCACCTGCACGCCCCACTTCGCCGCCGGGCGGCCGCTCAGCGCCTGCGCCGGGGCGAGGCCGGTGACGCCGGGCAGCGCCAGCGCCGCGGACGCGGCCGCGCTCCCGCGCAGCAGGGCTCGTCTGCTCGGCCTCCGGTCTGCCTGGTCGTTGCTGTTCAAGCTCCGCACCTCATCTTCTCTAGCGACGGCGGCTCACATCGTGACCCCGCGTCCGCAACAGGGCCGTGCCCTGGACGCGAACGACAAGTGAACAACTCCCGCAACTCCAGGGGAAGTCCGGCGCGTGGGAATCAGTCGTTCCGTACCCGAGTGCCACTCGCGGTGCGGAGCCGTTCGACACCGCGTGCGATGTCCGAGGGCGCCAGATGGGCGTATCCGAGCACCAGCCGCACCCGCGGATCGTCCGCGGACGCGCTGCCGTACGAGGACAGCCCCAGCACCTCGACGCCGGCCCGCAGCGCCCGGGCGGTGAACTCCCGCTCGGGGCCGTATCCCTCGGGGAGCGCCGCGATCACGTGCAGCCCGGCGGCGATGCCGGAGACCTCGGCGCCGGGGAAGTGCTCGGCGAGGGCGGCCACCAGGGTGTCCCTGCGGGTCTTGTACTCGCGGCGGGTGCGGCGCAGGTGGCGGTCGTATTCGCCGCGCTCGACGAGGTCGGCGAAGGCGGCCTGGTCGAGGACGGAATTGCCGAGGTCGAGGCGGAACTTGCGCTCCGCCAGCTCCGCGGCCAGCCACGAAGGCGCCACCATCCAGCCCAGCCGCAGGCCGGGGGCGAGGGACTTGCTGACCGAGCCGGTGTAGAGGACCCGCTCGGGGTCCAGGCCCTGCAGCGCGCCGACCGGCTCGCGGTCGTAGCGGAACTCGCCGTCGTAGTCGTCCTCGACGACCAGGTGCTCCCCTTCCCGCAGCCACTGCAGCAGTCCGGCCCGGCGCTCCGGCGAGTACGCGATCCCGGACGGGAACTGGTGCGACGGCGTCAGCACCGCGATCCGCGCGCCGCTGCGGCGCAGCGCACGCAGGTCGATGCCCTCCGCGTCGATGGCGACACTCGTCGCCGCTATGCCGGTGGCCTCGAACTGCAGCCCGTGCGGCGGGCTCCCCGGATCCTCCAGCGCCATCGTGCGGTGCCCGCGCGCCCGCATCACCATCCCGGTCAGCGTCAACGCCTGGGACACCCCGGAGCACACCAGCACCCGCTCCGGATCCGCGACCACCCCGCGCCGCCGGGCCAGCAGCGCGGCGAGCGCGGTGCGCAGCCGGGGCAGGCCGCGCGGGTCCGGGTAGCCGAGCCCGCCGTGCGGCAGCTCGGACAGCACCCGGCGCTGCGCGGCTCCCCAGGTGGCGCGGGGAAACAGCGACAGGTCCGGGGTGCCGGGCTTGAAGCTCAGAGCGGGCGCGGGACCCGGTGCGGGCGCGGCCGGGGCCGGCGCCGCGCCGGCGATCTCGCTCACCCACGTCCCCGAGCCGCGCCCGGCGCGCAGATAGCCCTCCGCCGTCAGCTGCTCGTACGCGTCCGTGACCAGCCCGCGCGACACCCCGAGGTCCGCCGCCAGCTCCCGGCTCGCCGGCAGCCGGGTGCCCGCCGCGAGCCGCCCGGAGCGCACCGCGTCCCGCAGCGCCGCCTGCAGCGTCTGCCCGCGGCGGCGCGCGGGCGCGGCGGCGGCGGGCAGCAGCAGCTCCCAGGCGGCGGTCCAGCCGGGCGTCTCCGCTTTCTCCGCCGCCGAATTGGTCCCCGATAGCGTCATGGAGGTGGACCTTAATCGCGGTCCGGTCGCGCTCGTAGCGTCGTTCACATGATGAAACCGCAAGCTCAGGGCGCGCTCCTCGCCGGCATCGCCTGCTTCCTCGTCGGCGGGTCCTTCACGGTCAACTCCGTGCTCGGCGACTACCCGTACGCCACCGGGCAGGCGCTGCGCTACGGCGGCGCCTGCCTGCTGCTGCTCCCGCTGCTGGGCCGCGGCGGCCTGGCGCCGCTGAAGCGCCTCGCGCCGCGGCAGTGGCTGCGCCTCGCGCTGCTCGCCGCGGTCGGCATGGCGGGCTTCAACTTCGCGGTGCTGGCGGCCGAGCGGACCGCGGAGCCTGCCGTGCCCGGTGTCGTCGTGGGCTGCGCCCCGATCCTGGTCGCCGTCCTCGGCCCGCTGCTGGCCGGGCGCCGCCCCACCCGGGCGGTGCTCGGCGGGGCCCTGCTGGTCGCGATGGGGGCGCTGATCGTCCAGGGCCTGGGGCGTACGGACCTGGCCGGCATGATCTACTCCGTGCTCGCGCTGCTCGGCGAGACCGGCTTCGCCCTGATCGCGGTGCCGCTGATCCGCCCGCTCGGCCCCAAGCTGCTGTCCACCGCGGCGACCGGCCTGGCCGCGCTGGAGTCCATGGCCGCCGGACTGGTGCACGGCGGCACCGGCGTCCTGCAACTCCCCAACGGCGGCGAGGCCCTGGCGCTCGCCTGGCAGACCGTGATCGTCACGGTGATCGGCTTCGTCTGCTGGTACTCCGGCATCCAGCGCATCGGCGCCGAGCGCGCCACCCTCTTCTCGGGCCTGATCCCCGTCTCCGCCGCCATGACCGCCCCCCTCGTCGGCACCGGCGGCTACGGGCTGCCGCAGGCGGCGGGCAGCCTGCTGGTCGGTCTCGGCGTCGCCATCGGCTCCGGCCTGCTCGCTGGACAACGCCGCACCTCATCGGCTGAGATGGCGGAGTGCCCGCAGACGCGCTCGACACAGCAGACGAAGCAGCCGATGACGCCGCCGCCTTCGAGGAGCACCGTCCGCTCCTGACCCAGGTGGCCTACCGCATGCTGGGCCGCATCGCCGACGCCGAGGATGTCGTCCAGGACGCCTGGCTGCGCTGGTCGGCCGCCGACCGCAGCGAGGTGCGCGAGCCGCGGGCCTTCCTCGTACGGATCACCACGCGCCTCGCCATCGACCGGCTGCGGCAGGTGCAGTCCCGGCGCGAGGCCTATGTCGGGCCGTGGCTGCCGGAGCCGCTCGCCACCGACCTCGGCGGCGAGGTGCCCGACACGGCCGAGCAGGCCGTGCTTGCCGATTCGGTGAGCCTCGCCGTCCTCGTCGTGCTGGAGTCGCTGTCGCCGCTGGAGCGCGCCGTCTTCGTGCTGCGGGAGGCCTTCGGCTATCCGTTCGCCGACATCGCCGCCATGCTGGAGCGCTCCGAGGCGGCCGTCCGCCAGCTCTCCGGCCGCGCCCGCAAGCACGTCGAGGAGCGCAAGCCGCGCTACGACGTCGACCCGGCCGCGCGCCGCGACATCACCGAGCGCTTCATCGCCGCCGCCACCGGCGGCGACATGCAGGGGCTGATGGAGCTGCTCGCCCCGGACGTCACCCTGGTCGGCGACAGCGGCGGCAAGTCCAGGGCGCCACTGCGCGAGCTGGTCACCGCCGACAAGGTCGGCCGCTTCATCCTCGGGGTCGCGGAGACCAGCATGGAGCGGATGGACATCCGCATGGAGATGCGCGAGGTGAACGGCGCCCCGGCGCTCGTCACGTACGACGGCGACAAGATCGACAACGTCCTGACCGTGGAGATCCTGGACGGCCGCATCCAGCGGATCCTGATCCAGCGCAACCCGGACAAGCTGGCCGGCGTCGCCCGCTGATCTCTCGCTGATCGCTCCGCATTATCCCTGCTCACACCCCCTGCCCGGGCATTGGTCTTGACCAAGTCCCGGCCCCGTCCTAGGGTCGCAGTGAAACTGCAACAACCTTTCTTAAAGACCTCTGATTAAGACGCACTTAAGACGCACGCGGAGGACAGGGTGGGGACGACCACGCCGGCTGCAGTGCCGGAGCCGAAGTACTGGCACCTGAAGAGCGTGCTCAGCGACGCGCTGGAGAGCGACTTCGAGGTCGGCGAGATCCTGCCGAACGAGCGCGACCTCGCCGCCCGCTTCGGCGTCGCCCGCGCCACCCTGAGGCAGGCGCTCGACCAGCTCGAGCTGGAGGGCCGGCTGCAGCGCCGCCGCGGCGTCGGCACCACGGTCGCGCCGCCCCGGGTGGGCGTCGCGGTCGGCGACACCGAGCCGCGCTGGCCCGGCGACAGCGACGAGGCCTGGGAGCCGGTCGGATATGTCGAGCAGCAGCCGCCCGCCGCCGTGACCCGCCTGCTGGGCGCGGCTGCCGACGACAAGGTCCATGTCGTACGCCGCGTCCGCGCCCGCCACGGCCAGCCGGTCGCCGCCGAGCTCGTCTACGTCCCGGCCGCTTCCGTCCCCGGCCTCACCCGCATAGACGCCGAGGGCCCCGCCCTGGCCCGCGCCGTGCTGCGCGAGCTGCAGCGCCTCGAGCTGCAGGGCCAGGAGCGCACGGTCGAGCTGGGCTCGGCCACGGCCGACGACGCCAAGGAGCTGGACCGGCTGCCGGGCGCCCCGGTGCTGGTCGTCACCGCGCGCTACACCTCCGGCGACGCCACCGCGGCCGTCGCGGTCGGCACGTATCGCGCCGACACCTGCCGCCTCACCTTCGGCGAGGACGGCGGCCTGCTGGCCGGCTAACCGGCCCGCCGGTCGTCATCCAGCAGCCCGAACTCCGTCAGCAGCGCGCCCACTTCGGTCGCGTCCAGCCGCTTCAGCAGCCGCTCCCGTACGAACCCGGGCCCGGGCAGCCGCAGCTCGGCCCCGTCCCGTAGGTGGCTGACCGCGGCCAGCAGCTCGCGCACGTCGTAGGTGGAGTTGAAGACCTCGGGCACCCCGCGCTCGACACCCAGCAGCCGGTACGCCGCCTCCATGCCGGTGCGCGCCGAGTACTCGGTCGTGAAGATGGTGTCCCGGGTGGTCTCGGCGAACTGGCCGATGAACGCGAAGTTCACCGCCCCCTCCGGCACCACATCGGGCCGGTCGCCCGCCCGCCGCGGCAGGAAGAACGCGGTCACGTACGGCATCATCACCGGCACGCACCGGGCGCCCTCCGCCGCCAGCCCGGCGATCTCGTCCTCCGGCACGCCGAGGTGGTACAGCCACTCCTGCGTGATCTCCTCGCCGGTGCACTCCTGCATCGGCTTGCGGACGTAATCCCCGGGCCGGTCGACGAACAGCGAATAGACCCACACCACGATCTGGTCCGCCGGCTGCTGCTTGAAGTGCGGCTGCCGGTTCACCGTCCAGCTCAGCAGCCAGCTGGAGTCGCGGGCGGTGACGATGCCGCCGGTGACGACCTTGCCGCTGAACGGGTCGCGCTTGCAGACCCGCTCGATGTAGCCGGGGATGCGCGGATCGAGGGTGGTGACGGTGGCCGACTCCCACTTGCTCTCGGGGATGTTGCCGCAGAAGACCTCGGGCCGGCCGAAAGCCGGGTCCTTCGCCGCGATCCGCCGCCACAGGTCCCAGGCGGGCGCCGGGCCTTCGTTGAGCCGGGCCGGGGTGTGCTGGTCGCCGTTGTCGGAATTCTCGGTGAGCGAGCCGATGGTCGTGAGCACCAGCTCGTCCTCGCCCAGATCGACGCCGCCCTCCGCCCCGTCCTCGGTCCAGTGGATACGGGTCGCCTGCTTGCGCCCGGGCGCCAGGTCGAAGTCGATGTCGGTGACCTCGACGCCGAAGCGGAAGGTCACGCCCTGGTCCATCAGCCAGCGGGTGAGCGGCAGCACCATCGACTCGTACTGGTTGTACTTGGTGAACTTCAGCGCGGACAGGTCGGGCAGCCCGCCGACGTGGTGGATGAAGCGGTGCAGATACAGCTTCATCTCCAGAGCGCTGTGCCACTCCTCGAAGGCGAACATGGTGCGCCAGTACAGCCAGAAGTTGCTGTCCAGGAAGTCCTGCCCGACGACCTCGTTGATCCGCTTGCCCTCGAGCTCCTCCCGGCCGGTGAGGAAGAGCTTCGCGATGTCCTTCTGCGCCCGGTCGCTGAGCGCGAAGAGCCCGTCGGTGCCGGCGTCCTGCCCGCGCCGCTCGGTGACGCGCTGCAGCGACCTGTTGGGGTCGTCCTTGTTGAGCCAGTAGAACTCGTCCAGCACGGAGGCTCCCTCGACCTCCAGCGACGGCACCGAGCGGAACAGATCCCACAGGCACTCCATGTGGTTCTCCAGCTCCCGCCCGCCCCGGATCACGAACCCCTTCTTCGGCTCCTTGATCCCGTCCAGCGCGCCGCCGGGCAGCGGCAGCCGCTCCAGCACGGTGATCCGCTCGCCGGGCACCTGCGCATCCCGTACGAGAAAGGCCGCCCCGGCCAGGGAGGCAAGCCCGGCGCCGACGAACCAGGCGCTCTTGCGCTCGGCGCCCTCCGGCTTGCGCGGCCGCGCGAAGGCCTCATAGTTCCCGCTGCTGTAGTACATCCCCCCATTCACCCCCGCCCAGGGCAGGTGCCGCATACGCCCGGCGCCGAATGGATGACCACAGGGAACTTGCGCGTGAGCGACGGTGAACTCAGCGGGGGCGAGGGTCTGCCTGTGTGCCGTAGCGGGCGAGCATGGTCAGCACCGCTTGGTCGACCGCGTTGGTGATGGCGGAGTCGTCGGGCTCCCAGCGTGCGAGCAGCATCCGCGGCCAGAACACGTAGTTGGAGATCATCCCGAGGAATTGGGTAGCCGCCATCTCGGCGTCGTCGAGCCGGGCTGTGCCGGCGTCGTTTGCCGCTTCCAGGTAGCGGCGGACCGATTCGAAGTAGGGCATCTTGCCGAGCTTGAACTGGGTCTCGCCGAGCTCGGGGAAGCGTGGCACCTCGGCGATGACGATGCGGAAGAGGGCGGCCATGCCGGGCTGGGTGAGAAGGTCCACGTACCGGCGTGCGATGGTCTCAAGCCCCGCGCGGAGGTCCCCTGGCTCGGGGAGGGGCGCCTCCTCGTCGTCGACCTTCCAGTATTCGGTGACGATCGCCTCGAACAGGGCCGCCTTGGTGGCGAACTGCTTGAACAGAGTCGCCCTCGACACCCCGGCCGCCTCGGCGATGCGGGCCAGCGAGGTGCCATCGTAGCCGGAGTCGAGGAACAGCTTCGTCGCCGCCTCGACGATGGCCGTCCGCTTCTGCGCTGCTACGCGCCGGTGGTATCCCGAAGGCTGTGCCGTCATGCGCTCCAGTATGCCTCTTGCTACGAGGTGAGTCACTTGACTCACCTCTGGTCCTGCTCTTACCTTGAGGGAAGAGGTGAGTCGCTCGACTCACCATTAATGGAAACCTGGAAGGACGCATTATGGGGCGCTTTGAGGGCCAGACCGTCATGGTCACGGGCGGCAGCGGGGGCATGGGCAGCAGCCATGTGCAGGGCTACCACGCCGAGGGGGCGAACGTCGTCATCGCCGGCCGCGACGACGACGCCGGCCGCGATCTCGCTGCACAGCTCGGTGATCGGGCTCTGTCCGTGCGCCTGGATGTCGCCGGCGAGGAGGACTGGGCGGCGGCGGTGCGAGACGTCGAAGGCCACTTCGGGCCGATCACCATCCTGGTGAACAACGCGGGCATCCAGAACCCGGCGGCCCCTATCGAGCACACCGAACTCGGCACCTGGGAGCGCATCTTCAGCGTCAATGTCACCGGCCAGTTCCTCGGCATCAGGGCCGTGGCTCCGTCGATGCGCAAAGGCGGTGGCGGAAGCATCGTCAACATCGCCTCGACCATGGCCCACGGCGGCACGGCCTTCTACGCCCCCTACACCGCCAGCAAATGGGCCGTGCGCGGGCTGACCAGGACGGCCGCGCTGGAGCTGGGACGGGACAACATCCGGGTCAACTCCATCCACCCCGGCGTCGTCTCCACACCACTGATCAACGAACCCACCCTCGCCGGCCAGCCGGCCATCGCCGACTTCTACTCACCCGCCCCCTTCGCCATCCCACGCCTGGCCGAACCTGCCGACATCACCCGCCTGCTGCTCTTCATCACCTCCCAGGACGCATCCTTCGCCACGGGCTCGGAATTCGTCCTGGACGGCGGCCTGCTGCTCGGCCCTGCGCTGCAACCCGAGGCCGACATCGCAGCTTGAGATCATTACGGGCGGCGTCCCTTAACCTTGGCTCCCATGAACCTGGAGAAGATCAACGGAGTCCCAGTCCTGCTGTGCCCGGCCGACGGCGACCCGATCGCCGCCGAGCGCGACGCCCTCGACCTCATCGGCGACGCGGGTTACCAGGGCGCCCGCTGGGTCGCGGTCCCCGCGGAGCGCTTCGGCGCGGACTTCTTCCGGCTGCGCACGCGCGTAGCCGGCGACATCATCCAGAAGTTCGTCCAGTACGGCATGGGCCTCGCCATCGTCGGCGACATCTCCCAGCACATCGAAGCGAGTGACGCCCTGCGCGACTTCGTCCGCGAATGCAACCGCGGCCGCCAGACCTGGTTCGTGACGGACACCGCCGAACTGGGGGAGAAGCTGGGCGGCTAGCGTCGCGCCGTCACCGTCGACTCCACCGCGAAGAGCTCCTCCTCGACGTGGTCGAGGGCCAGCCGCAGCGCGCCTGTCGCGATTGCCGCCTCGCCCAGGAGGGAGAGCTTCACCTGTGGTGGGCGCAGGCAGTAGCGGGCCAGTTCGGTGCGCAGCGGGTCGAGGACGCCGTCCAGGCCCGCCGCCCAGCCGCCGACCACCACGCGCTGCGGGTCCAGGGCCAGGACCAGCGCGGCGACGTCGTGGACGAGGCGCTGGATGAAGCGCTGCACCGCGTCCCGCGCCTTCGCGTCGCCGCCCCGCGCCAGCGCGAACACCCGCGCCACCGCGGCCTCGTCGAGCTTGTGCAGCGGCTCGCCGGTGGTCGACAGCAGCTTCTCCGGGAGCGCCTCCCGGCCCAGCAGGTGCAGCGCCCCGATCTCGCCGGCGGCCCCGCCGTAACCGCGGTGCAGCCGGCCGCCGATCAGCGACCCGGCGCCGGGGCTCAGCCCGGCCAGGACGAACACGAGGTCGTCACAGTCGCGGGCGGCGCCCTTCCAGTGCTCGGCCACGGCGGCCGCGTTGGCGTCGTTCTCCACCAGCACCGGGCAGCGGAAGGAGCGGCGCAGGCGGTCGCCGAGCTTGAGCCCGGTCCAGCCGGGCAGCGCCGTGCCCAGGCGCACCGTGCCGTCGGCCTCGATGATCCCGGGGCTGCCGACGCCGACCGCGCGGAGCGCGTCGCGGGGCACGCCCGAATGCCGCAGCACCTCGCCGACGACCGCACGGGTGCGCTCGAGACGCTCCTCGGCCGGGGCCTCCTCGTCGACTTCGCGCGCGGCCGAGCCGACCATGCGGCCCTCGAGGTCCGACAGCAGTCCGGCGACCCGGTGCGGGCCGATCTCGATGCCGAGCAGATACCCGGACTCGGCGCGGAAGCGGAACCGCCGCGCGGGCCGCCCCTGCTTGCGCTCGGATCCGGCGTCAGCGGCCGCGGGCCCGACCACACCCGTGTCGACGAGCCCCTCGATGACGCCCTCAAGCGTCGGCCGCGACAGCCCGGTGACGCCGACGAGTTCGGTCAGCGTGGCCGCGTCCACCCCGCGCAGCGCGTGCAGCACCACGGCGGAGTTGATGCGCCGCAGCAGGGACGGATCCCCACCCGTGAGCTGCGCCAACGCCCGCCTCCCTCACGAATCATGTACGCCCGGGATGGTAACCGCTATTCGCCGGACCCGGGAGCGACGAAGCCCGACTCGTACGCCGCGATCACCGCCTGCGTGCGGTCCCGCGCGCCCAGCTTCGCCAGGACGGCGCTGACATGGGTCTTCACGGTCTCGGTGCCGAGGTGAAGGCGCGCGGCGATCTCGGCGTTGGTGAGCCCTCGGGCGATCAGCCGCAGCACCTCGCCCTCGCGTTCGGTGAGCGCCGCCTTGTCGAAGGACTGCCGGGCCTGCTCGTTGCCGTGCGCGGCGGCCAGATTCCGTAGCGCCGCCGGGAAGAGCAGCGACTCGCCCTCGGCGACCAGCCGCACCGCGTGCACGATCTCCGCGGGCCGGGCCCGCTTCAGCAGGAATCCGTCGGCACCGGCGCGCAGCGCCCCGTAGACGTACTCGTCCTCCTCGAACGTCGTCACCACGAGGATCTTCGGCGGCTCCGGAACGGTGCGCAGCACCGCCCGCGTCGCCTCGATGCCGTCCATCAGCGGCATCCGCACATCCATCGCGACGACATCCGGCCGCAGCTGCCGTACGAGCGGAATCACCGCCGCCCCATCCGCCGCCTCGCCCACGACCTCAATGTCCGGCTGCGCCTCCAGAATCGCGCGCAGCCCGGCGCGCACAAGCGCGTCGTCGTCGACGAGCAGGACGGTGATCGGCACGCGATCACTGTAGCCGGGTGAGTCCGAACCCCCGCCGTCGGCTCGGACTCACCCGGCTATCGGCAGCTCCACCCGCACCCGCCACTCGCCGTCACACGGCCCGCACTCCGCCGCGCCGCCGAGCAGCTCGGCCCGCTCCCGGATCCCGCGCAGCCCGGATCCGCCGGTGCCCGCCGCCGACTCCGCGGGCAGCTTGCTGCGCACCTCCAGCTCCAGCCGCCCGCCCCCCGCGGCGATCCGGACCGTGGTCGGCACCGGACCGGCATGCCGCAGCACATTGGTCAGGCACTCCTGCAGCATCCGATAGCCCTCCCGCGATACGGGCCCGGGAACGGCGTCGAGGTCCCCGCTGATGTCCGTACGGACCTCGGCCCCCGCTCCGCGCGCCGACTCGACCAGCCGCCCGGCGTCCGCGAGCGTCGGCCGCCGGCTGACCGGGGCGGCGTCCTCGCGCAGCACCTTCAGCACTCGGTCGAGGTCGTTCAGCGCCTCCCGCCCGGTGTCCTCGATCGCCGCCAGGGCCCGCTCGGTGAACTCCGGCGACCCCGCCGCCCGCGCCGCGCCCGCCTGCACGACCGCGACCGTGAGGGCGTGCCCGATGGTGTCGTGCAGCTCGCGCGCCAGCCGGTTGTGCTCCAGCAGCCGCTCGGTGCGCTCCTCCAGCTTGGCCAGCCGCTCCGCGGGGGAGGGGCCGAGCAGCTTCGGGGCCAGCGCGGCCATGGCGGCACCGGAGGCCCACAAGGCGGCGTACACCAGGACCGCGGCGACGGGGGCGAGCAGGCGATACCACCACTGCCAGTGCTCATGGAGCCCCAGCGGCTCCGCCGTCAGCCCGTCCCACACCGACGGCACGAGCATCCCGACCACGCCCGCGGCCCCGTTGACCGTCACCGTGACGGTCACGAAGCCCAGCCACAGCCGCGTCACCAGCCAGCCGAAGACCCGCACCTTGTCGCCCCAGGACTGCGACGGCGACCTCGCGATGTCCGGGTGCGGCCGGTCACCGGGATAGAGCAGCAGGTCCACCTGCACCGACTCGGCGGTGCGCATGGCCGGGATCAGCGCCGCCACCGCCAGCAGCGGCACCGGCGTGACGAGCATCAGCGCGAAGTGCGCCAGGCTGGTGTCATTGCCGAGCCCCGGCGAGACCATCGCGACCACCACGGCGAGGACCGCACCGATGAACAGGTGCAGCCACCGCGTATAGGTCACTGCCCGCAGAGCGGGTCGCAGCGGCCGGGGCAAGGAGATCACGCGATCCATCGTGCCAGCACCCCCGCAGCCGCGAATCCCCCGCGTGGGGGACCCGGAACCCGCCACCGGGGGAGGCCCCTGACCTGCGTGAACCGGAATCGTGGCGGCCATGACA
Source organism: Streptomyces coryli (assembly GCF_011044975.1). Taxonomy (GTDB): domain Bacteria; phylum Actinomycetota; class Actinomycetes; order Streptomycetales; family Streptomycetaceae; genus Streptomyces; species Streptomyces coryli. Next base: position 56,955 of record NZ_JAAKZV010000005.1, read on the forward strand.
GCAGCCACAGCCATCGAAGTGCGCGACCTGACCAAGGTCTACGGAAAGGTGCGCGCCGTCGACAGCGTCACCTTCACCGTCGAGCCCGGCCGGGTCACCGGCTTCCTCGGCCCCAACGGCGCCGGCAAGTCCACCACCATGCGCCTCGTCCTCGGCCTCGACCGCCCCACCTCCGGCACGGCGACCATCGGCGGCCGCCCGTACGCCACCCTCACCGAGCCGCTCCGCCAGGTCGGCGCGCTCCTCGACGCCGGCGCCGCCCACGGCTCCCGCACCGCCCGCGGCCACCTCGCGGCCCTCGCCGCCAGCAACCGCATCCCGGACCGCCGGGTGGCCGAGGTGCTGGAGATGACCGGCATCGCCAAGGCGGCCGACCGCCGGGTCAAGACGTTCTCCCTCGGCATGCGCCAGCGCCTGGGCATCGCGGCCGCCCTCCTCGGCGACCCGCCGGTGCTGATGCTCGACGAGCCGTCGAACGGCCTCGACCCCGAGGGCATCATCTGGATCCGCGAGCTGCTGCGCCAGCTGGCGGGGGAGGGCCGCACGGTCCTGGTCTCCAGCCATCTCATGGGCGAGACGGCGGCATTCGCCGAGCACCTGATCGTCCTGGGCCGGGGCCAGGTGCTGGCGGATACCCCCATGAAGGACTTCATCGCCTCGCGCGTACGGCCGCGGGTGCGCGTGCGCACCAGCGAGGACGAGCGCCTGCGCGCGCTGCTCAAGGAGCACGGCTACGACCCCGTCCGCTCCGACGACGGCCGCTGGCACGTCGACGACGCCGAGGTGGACGCCATTGGCCCGCTGGCGGCCCGCGCTGGTATCCCGATTCTCGAACTCGCCGCCGAGGAGGCCACCCTCGAGCAGGCCTATCTCGATCTGACCGCATCCGCCACGGAGTTCACCGCCGTCCCCCAGGAGGCCTGAGAAGATGCCCGCCACCGCCGTACTCCGCTCCGAGTGGATCAAAATCAAGACCCTGCGCGGCACCGTGTGGTCGCTCGCCGCCGTGCTGCTGCTGACGGTCGGCTTCAGCGCCTTCGCCAACGGGGCGTTCGGTGAGGCCGAATCGGACAACGGGGACTTCGACCCGCTGTTCTCGGTCTTCATCGGCATGAGCCCCGGCCAGATCGCGGCCATCGCCTTCGGCACCCTGGCACTGTCGTCCGAGTACGTGTCCGGCGGCATCCGCGCGTCCCTCGCGGCGGTGCCGCGCCGCGGCGCCTTCTACGCCGCGAAGCTGGCGAACGTCGCCGGACTCGCCTTCGCCATCGGCCTGCTGACCACCTTCGGCTCCTTCTTCCTGAGCGGCGCCCTGCTCGGCGAGAAGGCCCTGTCCATCGGCGACGACGGCGCCCTGCGCGCGTGCGTCGGCGGCGCCGCCTACCTGGCCCTGATGGCGGTCTTCGCCACCGGCCTCACCGCCGTGCTGCGCAGCGGGATGGCGGTCCTGAGCATCCTCATCCCGTTCATCCTCGTGGTGTCCTTCGTCATCGGTACGGGCGCGGCCGGCGTCGCGGACTATCTGCCGGACCGTGCCGGGCAGCAGATCATCTACGCCGACCCGCCGGCCTCCCTCAACCCGTGGGCGGGCCTGGCGGTCACCGCCGCCTGGGCCGCGGCCGCGGCGCTCGCCGGCTGGTGGTCGCTGCGCCGCCGGGACGCCTGAACGCCGCTGAACTGGCCTGACGTCGCGGCGAATGCACCGGTTCGCACTCTTGATCGCTTGTCTCACACTGTGAATACTGCAGCGCACGCGAATTTTGGAATCCCAAAATCCCTGATCTGCAGAGGACTCACGTGCGAAGCCAGGCAGGAAGAGCAGGCATCGCCATAGCGGCCGCAATAGCGGCCGTGGCGACTGCAACGGGCGTCTCCGCACCGGCCACCGCCGGTTCGGACGCCCCGAAGGCGGCCGAGAAGAAGGCCCCCACCCACCGCGTGCAGCTGATCACCGGTGACATGGCGCAGGTGACGGACGGAAAGGTCACCGGCTTCGAGCCGGCCCCCGGCCGCGAGAACATCCCGGTGCACACCCGGACCGACGGCGACCACTCCTACGTGGTCCCGCTCGACGCCCAGCGGCTCGTCTCCAGCGGGAAGTTGGACCGCCGCCTCTTCGACGTCACGGGACTGGCGACCTCCGCGTCCCGCAAGTCGTACAAGAATGGCCTCAAGGTCATCGTCGGCTATAAGGGCAGCGCCGGCACCGCCCGTAACGAGGTGCGCGCCACCGAAGGCACCAAGGTCCGCCACCGGCTCGAGTCCCTCAACGCCGAGGCCGTCACCACCAAGCAGGACGACCTCCCGAAGCTCTGGAAGGCGCTGACCCGCGAAGGCGAGAACTCCACTCTCGCCGCCACCGCGGGCATCGACCGCGTCTGGCTCGACGGCACCGTCAAGGCCCAACTCGACGTCAGCGTCCCGCAGATCGGCGCCGACAAGGCCTGGTCCGCCGGCTACGACGGCAAGGGCGCGAAGGTCGCCGTCCTCGACACCGGCGTCGACGAGACCCACCCTGACCTGGCGGGCCAGCAGGCCGCGGAGAAGAACTTCTCCTCCTCCGCCGACACCAAGGACCGCCAGGGCCACGGCACCCACGTCGCCTCCACCATCGCCGGTACGGGCGCCAAGGGCGGCGGCAAGTTCAAGGGCGTCGCGCCCGGCGCCAAGCTCCTCGACGGCAAGGTGCTGAGCGACGAGGGCAGCGGCAGCGACTCGCAGATCATCGCCGGCATGGAGTGGGCGGTCGGCCAGGGCGCCGACATCGTCAGCATGAGCCTAGGCGGCACGGACGCGCCCGGCCTCGACCCCATGGAGGTGGCGGTCAACAAGTACGCCGACGAGGGCGTGCTGTTCACCGTCGCCGCCAGCAATGACGGCCCCGCCCCGGAGACCATCGGCACCCCCGGCTCGGCGGACGGCGCCCTCACGGTCGGCGCCGTCGACGACGCCGACAAGATGGCCGACTTCTCCAGCCGTGGCCCGCGCCTCGGCGACGGCGCGATCAAGCCGGACGTGACGGCCCCCGGCGTGGACATCACCGCCGCCTCCGCCCCCGGCAACTCCATCGCGCAGGAGGTCGGCGAGAACCCCGAGGGCTACATGACCATCTCGGGCACCTCGATGGCCACCCCGCACGTCGCGGGCGCGGCCGCCATCCTGAAGCAGCAGCACCCGGAGTGGAAGGCCGCCGAACTCCGGGGCGTGCTGACCGGCTCCACCAAGGACACCGGCTTCACCGCCTTCGAGCAGGGCTCGGGCCGTATCCAGGTGGACAAGGCCATCGCGCAGGGCGTCTACGCCACCCCCACCTCCCTCAGCCTCGGCAAGGCCGCCTGGCCGCATGACGACGACGAGCCGATCAACCGGACCCTGACCTACCGCAACACCGGCACCGAGCCCGTCACCCTGGACCTGGCCATCGCCGGGAAGGGCCCCGACGGCGCGGCCGCCCCGGAGGGGATGTTCAAGGCCACCCCGGCTCAGGTCACCGTGCCGGCGGGCGGCACCGCCGAGGCGACCGTCACTGCGGACACCAAGGTCGAGGCGCCCGACGGCAAGTACACCGCTGCCGTCACGGCGACGGGCGGCGAGCAGACCGTGCGCACGGCGGTCGCGGTGGAGCGGGAGATCGCCTCGTACGCGGTCTCGCTGAAGCACCTGGGCCGCGACGGGTCGGCCGCCGGGCAGTTCCAGACCTACGTCACCGGGCTGACCGGTGAGGCGGCGGGCAAGGAGTTCGCCCTCGACGAGTCGAGCGAGTCCACCACGGTGCGGCTGCCGAAGGGCGACTACACGGTGCACGGCATCGTCATCGCCGACCGCGGCGACGTCACCAAGGGCCTCGACTGGATCGCGCAGCCCCGGCTCACCGTGGACGGCGACAAGGAGCTGACGCTGGACGCGCGGACGGCCAAGGCGGTCGACATCACCGTCCCGGACGACGAGGCGACGGCGGCCCAGGCCTATGCGGCGTATGAGGTGGACGGCAAGTCCTACCCGGTGACCTTCGGCTGGCGGCTGGAGACCTACCAGGGCTTCCGCTCTGCCCACCTGGGCCCCGAGATGGCTGACGGCCAGACGCTGAACCAGGTGTGGGACGCCGACTTCACCAAGGGCGACGACACCCAGTACTCGCTGATTTACGGCGGTGCGGCCAAGCGCCTCTCGGACGGCTTCACCAAGCACGTGCAGCGGCGTGAACTGGCCCGGATCGACGCCGGCCTCGGCGCCGCCGCCCCCGGCAAGACCGCCTGGCTGTCGGCCGGCGGTACGACGCCCGGTCTCAGCGGCTTCACCAGCGGTCAGTTCGTCCCGGCGGAGGCCACGCGGCACCTGTACGTGTCCACCGAGGACAACGCCACGTGGACCACCTTCGCCGACCAGATCGGGCCCCCGCTGCCCAACGGCTGGCTGCCCACGGAGGTCTCGTACCAGATCTTCTCCGGGAAGTACGAGGCCGGCCGGACGTACCGGATGGACTTCAACACCGGGGTCTTCGGGCCTGTGATCAAGGAGCGGGACGGCATCGTCCGTTCCGGCGACCTGATCTACGCCTTCATGTCCATGTTCGCGGACGGTGCGGGGCACGAGGGCCGCTCGGAGGGGGTCACGGCGACCACGGCCTTCTACCGCAACGGCGAGAAGATCTCCGAGAGCGACGAGGACCTGAGCGCCACCTCGTTCGACGCGGTCAAGGAGGACGCCGAGTACACGATCACCACGTCGCAGGTCCGCGACCCGGAGATGTTCCAGGTGGGTACGCGGATCGACGGCAGCTGGACGTTCCGCTCCAAGAGCGGCGACAAGGGGAATCTGGCGGCCTCCACGGTCCGCTTCCATCCGAAGGTCGACCTCGAGAACAAGATCGCCGCCGATGAGGACATCCGGATGCCGGTCGAGATCCAGGGCTCCGCAGCCGGCGACAACCTCAAGTCCCTGAAGATCGAAGCAAGCTACGACGGCGCCAAGACCTGGAAGGAACTCCGCTACCGCGACGGCAAGGTGCAACTGACCACCCCGGCGGCCGGCAAGTCCGTATCGCTACGGGCCGAGGTCGTGGACAAGCAGGACAACAAGTCCACGATCGCCGTGCACGACGCCTTCCTGGGCCGCTGAACACGAGGGCGCCCGCCTCCCGGAGGCGGGCGCCCTTCTGCCTGTAGCGTCGGAGTCTCCGCCCCGCAGACCACCTCGGACAGCATCGAGAGGCCCCGTCGATGACCGCGCACCACCCCGACGCCACCGAAGCTCCTGCGGAGATCCGCAGCAATGTCCCCGGCTCGTTCGCCCGGGGCGTGCTGACGAGGCGGCATCCGGCGCTGATCCGGCAGGTACGGGACGCCATTCCGCTCGGCCCTCGGCAGCATCGCGCGCTGGACCGGCTGGAAGCCGACGTCGCGCGCGACGAGATCACGCCGCTTGACGACGCTGCGGACGATCACAGCATCTGGAATGACTGGGCGCAGGGCTACTACGGACAGTCGTGGCTCGATGCGCCGTTCCTGTGGGCCGAGTCGTACTTCTACCGCAAGCTCCTGGCCGCCACCGGCTACTTCGAGTCGGGGCCTTGGCGCGGTGTGGACATCTTCGCTCCGTCGAAGCAGGCGGAGCTGCACAGCAAAGACGTCGACGCCGAGCTCCGCGCTCTCGACGAGCTCCCGCGGCAGGCGGAGCGGGAGCGGGAACGCGGGGAGGTCTTGCTGCAGTCGTCGCTGTGGGGCAATCAGGCCGACCTCGGCTTTGCCGCCTCCAGCAATGCGCCCGCCGAGCAGCGTCGCGACGAGCGCCTGGTCGTCGACGACCGGACGCGCCTGTGGGACCTCCTGGCCGCCGGCACCCCGGGGACGATCGCGGTCCTGGCCGACAACGTGGGCCGCGAGCTCATCCCGGACCTGGTCCTCATCGACCATCTGCTGCGCCACCATGCCGAGCGGGTGGTGCTGTACGTCAAGCCGTATCCGTACTACGTCTCGGACGCCACCGCCCCCGACACCTTCGAGCACCTCCGCCGCCTGGCGGCGGCACCTGGTGAAGCCGGGGCGGTCGGACAGCGACTGTGGTCCGCTCTCGCAACAGGCCCCCTCGAAATCCGCGCCCACTCCTTCTTCTGCGCTCCGCTGGAATTCAACCGGATGCCCGCCGACCTCCACGACGAGCTGGCGGAATGCGCGCTGACGATCCTCAAGGGCGACCTGAACTACCGGCGCCTGGTGGGCGATCGAGCATGGGATCCCGTCACGCCGTTCGAGCGGACGACCGCGTACTTCCCGAGCCCGGTAGCCGCGCTGCGCACCCTGAAATCCGACGTCATCGTCGGGATGGCGCCCGAGCGCCTCGACGAGCTTGAGGCTTCCGGCAGCGATTGGCGAACCAGCGGCACCCACGCCCTGGTGCAGCTGCACGGGGTTACCGAGCGTCAACTTCTTGGCTAGGGTCGGCGGATGCCTGACGGTGACAGAATGCCCTCGCCCGAGGAACCGCAGTACATCCGTGACCTGCGTACGGACCGCCCGCACCCGGCCCGCGTGTACGACTACCTCCTCGGCGGCAAGAACAACTACGCCGCCGACCGCGCCGCGGCCGAAGCGGGCAAGCGGGCCAACCCGAACAGCCTGATACCGCCGCGCGAGAACCGCGCCTTCCTGCGCCGGGCCGTGCACTACCTGGCGGCCCAGGAGGGCATCGACCAGTTCCTCGACGTCGGTACGGGCCTGCCCACCTCGCCGAACGTCCACGAGGTCGCCCAGGCCGCGAACCCCGCCGCCCGCGTGGTCTACGTCGACAACGACCCCATCGTCCTCACCCACGCCCGCGCGCTGCTGGTGGGGACCCCGGAGGGCCGCACCAAGTACATCGAGGCCGACCTCCGCGATCCCGAAGCGATCCTGAACGCCCCGGAGCTACAGGCGACTTTGGACCTGACGCGCCCGGTGGGCCTGCTGCTGATCGCCATCATGCACTTCGTCCCGGACGAGGCCGGTCCGCTGGATATCGCCGAGCGATTGCTGTCTGCCCTCCCCTCGGGCAGCTTCCTCGCCCTGTCCCACCTGACCGGCGACTTCGATCCGAAGGCATGGGAAGGCGTGGCGGCGATCTACCGCAAGAGCGGCGTAATCATGCAGGTCCGTACCAAGCCGGAGGTCGAACGCTTCTTCGACGGCCTCGAACTCGTGGACCCGGGCGTACAGTCGCTGCCCCGCTGGCGCCCGGAGGCCCCGGCGGTCGGCACCGCGGGTGCCGTCACGGACGCGGAGGTGTCGGTGTACGGGGGCGTGGGCCGCAAGCGGTGAGTACGTACACAACACTCTGGACGAACGACTTGTGCCGGGAGCTGGAGAAGTCCGGCTACGCCGGTCAGCGGCTGACGATCCTGTTCGGCGGCCCGCACCAGTCGCTGCCGAGCTTCCGGCGTGCCGGCGTCGAGGCCGGGGACCGTATCGTTCCGCTGCGTGCTCGGCGCGGCCGGCTGCATGTGCTGGGGACGATGGAGGTTGCCCGGATCCTGCCGTACGAGGACGCCGGGCAGGACCTGGCCGACGACGACTACACCAAACTGCTGCACTGGAAGCCGCTGAAGACAGGCTGCGTCAGCGAGGTCCTCATAGGCCCGCCCGGCTCCGTCCTCGACTTCGACACCACCGTGCCACCCAAGCTCCTTGAACAGCTGACGTTCACCTCCCGCCGCGGCGAGCGCCAGCTCAAGCACGTCGAAGACGGCAGGCTGCTCCGCTCGATCAGCCTGCAGGGCATCTATCGCCTCGCCCCTACCTCCGCCGCGGCGCTGCGTCAGCTGATCCTGGACGTCTCCACCGACCCACCGCCTGGATTCCACAGCCCGCGGGCCGACTGACGTCTTCCTTGTATGACGGATGTACGTCCCCGCTGACACGGCTGGGCGCTGTTCGACGCCGTCGAGCTCCAGCGCCGGGCTCCGGGATAAGTGGCGGGAACGTGTGGGGCAGAGAGCTGTCTTACGGAAGCCTGGCGTCCAATTTGTAAGCATCATGACAGTCGGTGCGGTAATGGGCCAAGACGAGTAATGTGCGCGGAAGTTGCAGCCTAATCGGAGGTTATTGCCGCTATGTCTGCTCCCAATGGCGACACGCACCGCGCCCGCGTAGACCGTCGCACCGAACACCCCCGCGAGATTCTGCTGGTGGCCGCCAACCCTGCTGTCAATGAACATGGTTGGCCGGTCGGCTTCTGGGGTGCCGAGCTCACCCATCCGTACTACGAACTGACCGAGGCCGGATTCCGGGTCACCATCGCCTCGCCCGCCGGCGGGGAAGTCGTCATGGACGGCCTGTCCGATCCCCGCGATCCGTCCAAGTGGTCTGCCGAGGACCTGATCACGATGGGGTTCGTGAACACCCCTGAGCTGACCCAGCTGTTAGCGGACACACCTGCCCTCGACAGTCTCGACCCGGGGCGGTATGAGGCGCTGCTCATCGCCGGCGGGCAGGCACCGATGTTCGGGTATCGCGACAGCAAGCCGCTGCACCAGGTGATACGGGCCTTCTGGGACGCGGAGAAGATCGTCGCCGCGTACTGCCACGGCGTCGCCGCACTCGTCGACTGCGAGCTGACCGACGGCACCCCGCTGGTGCGGGGGCGTACGGTCACCGCCTTCTCCAACGCCGAAGAGGACTACAGCAACGCGGCCGCAGGCGTACGGCTGATGCCGTGGCGGCTGGAGGATGCGCTGCGCGAGCGCGGCGCGCACTTCGTCAGCGCCGGCCTGTTCAAGCCGTTCGCCGTCCGCGACGGCCGGCTCATCACCGGGCAGCAGCAGTATTCGAGCCGCGAGGTCGCGCGTGCGGTGCTCGCAGCGATCGGCGTCTGAGGGGGCGGCCGGATGACCACGGCAGTGATCGGCACGGGTTTTGTCGGCGGCACGCTCGGGCGGGCCTTCGCGCGCGCGGGCATCCCGACGGTCTTCGGCTCGCGCCATCCGGAGGACGGCAGCGTCGCAGGCAGCAGCGGCGCGGAGGTCGTCTCGGTGGGCGCGGCGGTGCAGTCGGCGGGAACGCTGGTGCTCACGCAGCCGGCGGCCGCCGTCGAGGACTTCCTGCGCAGGTACGGGGACGCGCTCGCCGGGCGGCTGGTCGTCGACGCCACCAACGACGTCGGGCGGCCGGTCGCCCACAAGGCGCGGGAGGTCGCGAAGTACGCACCCGGGGCCCGGTACGCGCGCGCCTTCAACACCCTCGGCGGCGAGAACTTCGCCGACCCGCGCTTCGACGGCATCGCCGCCGACCTGTTCTTCTCGGCCCCGGTCGACGACCGCGCGGCCGTGGAGGAGCTGATCGCGGCCGTCGGGCTGCGGCCGATGTACGTGGGGGAGGGGCAGGAGGACGTGGTGGACGGCGTCCTGCGGCTGTGGTTCGCACTGGCGGTGGGGCAAGGGCACGGCCGCGAGCTGGCATTCCGGACGTTGAGCAGGCCCTGAGGCTGACGATAGGTTGCTCGGATGGAGCTGCCTGCGTACTGGATGTCGCGGCCCGAACCGCGCCCCGATCGCAGGACGTCGGAATCCTTCGACCTGCTGCTCGAGCAAGCGCTCGCGGACGGCCCCGACGTGCCCATCGACTACCGGCTCGAGGCGCCGAAGTGGCAGTTCCTCTGCCATGCCGCGGATCGCGGCACCCTTGTGCTGCACGGTTCCGGCGACCCGGCGATCAAACGCTTCGAACCGCGGCAGCCGGACGACACCAGCGAGTTCGGCAATCGGTGCGCGGTCTTCGCCGCCGGTGACGGGCTCTGGCCGATGTACTACGCGGTCCTGGACCGGGAACGCCACCCGATGTCGCTGATCAATGGCTGCGCCCGCGTCGCCGACGGCAGCAGCGGGCAGCTCGGCGACCCGCACTACTACTTCTCCATCAGCGCGCGGGCGCTGAAGCAGCAGCCCTGGCGGGCCGGCACGGTTTACCTGCTACCCGCCGACACCTTCGAACTGCAGCCGCGGATACAGGTCGGCGACGCCTCGATACAGCTGCCCCAATGGGCAAGTCCCCTACCGGTGACCCCCGTCGCCAAACTCGACGTACACCCGGAGGACTTCCCCTTCCTCGACCACATCCGCGGCCATGACGATGACCAGGTCAGGACCCGCGCGGCAGCCAACCCCGATGGCTTCCCCTGGCACGACGAGGCGTGACTCAGAAGAAGCAGAGAGCCAGCACATGTCCCGACGCACGACCCCGTCCGTAGCCACCTCCGCGGAACCGGCCATGCGGCCGGCCGGCCAGGGCCGCCCCGGGCTGGACATCGTCCGCAACTGCCGGGTCTCCTTCGACGGGTCGGCGCTGGTGGCCACCGGACGGGACGGGGCGCGGCGGAGCTTTCCCGTCGGCGAGGGTGGCATCGTCAAGGCCGTGTTCGTCGACAAGCCGGGGGAGTCGGTCGGCGGTGGTATGGCCGCGCCGGCCCCCGGCGGCTGGGGGGAGCTGCTGTTCCTCGACGCCGCCGGGGCCGTTGTCGTGCGACTGCGCCTCGACGACTGGGTTCCCGAAGGGGACCGGCTCGGTATCCGTCCCGTACGAGGCGAGCGGCTGCTCGCGCTGAGCGGCGCCGGTGCGCTGTGCAAGCGGGCGGGAATTGCGGTCAGCGTCTCCCGGGTCCCGGCCGAAGCGGGCGGGACTTCGCTGCGGCTGCCGATGGCATTGCCCGCCTGGTACTCGGTGGTGCGTGTCGCCGCCACGGTGGTGTGGGCGGTGGCCTGGTTCGTCGGCGTGCTGCTGCGGCCCGACGCGCCGTGGCTGCTGGCGCTGGCGGCGGTCGCGGCGCTCGCCGGTCCTGTCGCGTACTTCGCTGTCCGGTCGGCCCACGCCGCGCGCGAGCGCGGAGCGGCCGAAGCGGGCGGCACCCGGATCTCTCCGTCGCCCGCGGCCGGGGCGGGTGCCACGGTGCGGTTCTGCGAGACCGCTGCCGTGCGGGTCGAGCCGCAGGAGATCGTGCTGGTGGACAGCGTGGGACACGAGCGTCGGCTGGCGCGGTCCGGGGCGCATGGTGTGACCCGGCTGGTGCGGCACATGGACCGCAAGACAGGTGAGCCTGTGGGCGTCGAGCTGTGCGGACCGGACGGGCAGGTGCGCGGGGCGCTGCCGTGGCGGTGGTGGTTCGCGGGTCCTGAAGGCGAGCGGCGGTGGGAGGAGTTGCGGGCGGTCGGTGGGCTGCAGGCGGAGGACCGGGCCACGGCGAAGGGTGTGTCGTGGCCCGTCGACCCGGTTGCCGAGGCGGACGCGAGTCTGATGGGGCAGATGCCGGCGGCCCGGGCGCGGCAGGCGAGCCGGTTCCCGGAGTCGGTCATGGGGGTGGCGGACCGCCCGATGGCGGCGCTGATGGCCGTGCTCAGCCTGGGTGCGGGGATCAGCGCGGTAGAAGAGCCCGGCTATCGGGTGGCCGTGATCGCCGTATCCGAGCTCGCGCTCTGCGGCTCGGAACTACCCCGCCTGGCCTACAGCTTGCGCAGCCGCATGCGTCTCGACCGGCCTGCGCCCGGGCAGGAGCCGACCGCATGAGCGACATGACAGAGCACGGCGTGACGCGCGATGAAGCGCAAACCATCCCCACGGATTACCAACGTCGAGGACAAGATGACGACTGCCTAGGTGGTTGGAGGCACACGCAGGTTCTCAGGCCCGGGCCCCTCACCCCTCCCGCCGCTCCAGCGGCACCGCCGCCGACACCACCGTCCCCTCACCCGGCGACGACTCGATGGTCAGCCGCCCACCCAGCTGCTTCAGCCGCGCCCGGATCGCCGGCACCCCGTGCCCGCGCATCCCGTCCGGGCCCTCCGGCAGCGCCGCCGCGTCAAAGCCCCGGCCGTCGTCCGCGACATCCAGCACCACCTGATCATCGAGACAGGTCAGCGTCAGCACCGCGGTCGTGGCCCCCGCGTGCTCGCGCACATTCGCCAGCGCCCCCTGCGCGATCCGCAGCAGCGCCGACTGCACCAGCTCCGGCAGCTCGGGCAGGGGACCATGACCGGCCTCGTCCACATGCACCCGCACCGACAGCCGCTCACCCGACTCCCGCTCGGCCAGGGTGTAGAGGGCAGCCGCGAGCCCCCCACCCCCCGCCAGGTCCGTCGGCGCCAGGTCGTGTACGAACCTGCGCGCCTCGCTGAGGTTGTGCTCGCCGATGGAGACGGCGGTGTCGACGTGGCCGCGGGCCTTGCCCGGGTCGGCTTCCCACAGGCGCTGTGCCGCGCGCAGCAGCATCTGCTGGCTGGACACGCCCTGGGCGAGGGTGTCGTGGATCTCCATCGCCAGCCGCTGGCGCTCGGCGAGGGTGCCCTCGCGGCGTTCGGTGGCGGCCAGTTCGCGGCGGGTGCGGACCAGGTCGGTGATCAGGGTCTCCTGGCGGGCGGCCTGGCGCTGCATGTAGATGAAGAGCGCGGTCGCGGACGCCGACAGCGCCATCGGGCCGACCACCAGGTCGATGTCGAAGCGTGCGGAGAGCTGCAGTTGGGCGCCGATGACGAAGGCGGTGAGCACGGCGATCAGCCCGTACGCGGCCCGCGGCGGCAGCGTGCGCAGCGCGGTGAAGAACAGCGGCACCGCCACCCAGCCGAAGCTCGGCGCCAGCAGCACCAGCGGCGCCCACAACGCGATGATCCCGCCGAACCACGCGGCCAGCCGCACCGGAGACCACGGCGTCGCCCCCCGGCCGGCGCGCGGGCCCAGGAAGTACAGCGCCGTCAGCGCGACCGCGAGCGCGATGACCCAGGGCGCCCGATTCTCGTCCGAGTGCCGGAGCAGAAAGCGGATCATCGCGGAGCCGAGCAGCAGGCAGTACGTCAGCTGCATGACGAAGGCCAGCCAGCGGGCATCCGCCCCGCCGACGGCGAGCGGCCGGTCGTCCGTCTGCATCGGCAGCCGCCTTCCTTCATTCAATTCCGACATGAAGGATATACGCGACAGATCGCGGCCACCGCCCCGGGCGGCTCAGCCCTGCGACGTCTCCTGCCGCAGCCGCCCGTACTCGGCCGCCATCGTCTCCAGCGTCCAGTGCGCATTGAGCCCGCTGGGATTCGGCAGCACCCACACCCGCGTCCCGCCGATCTCCCGCTCCTGCGGCCCGACGGCGGCCTTCCGCTCGCCGAAGGCGATCCGGTACGCGGTCACGCCCACGACCGCGAGCACCTGCGGCCGCAGCCGCTCCACCTTGGCGGCGAGCAGCCGCCCGCCCTCGCGGTACTCGTCGTCGCTCAGCTCGTCCGCCCGCGCGGTGGCCCGCGCCACGACATTGGTGATGCCGAGCCCGTACGACAGCAGCTCCTGCTGCTCGTCGGGACGCAGTTGCCGGGGCGTGAAGCCGGAGCGGTGCAGCACGGGCCAGAAGCGGTTGCCGGGCCGCGCGAAGTGGTGGCCGGTGGCGGCGGACATCAGCCCCGGGTTGATGCCGCAGAACAGCACCCGCAGCCCGGGGGCGGCCACATCGTCCACCAGCCGCCCCCGCGCGGTCTCCAGCTCCTGAGTCGTAAAACGCGGTGTCAGAGGATCGCCCCGGGCGCGTAGGCGGCGGCCTCCGGATGCTGCTTGGCGACCTCCTCGATACGGGCCACCACGGCGGCCACCTGGTCGCCCGCCGCACCAGTGAAGGACAGCTTGTCCGCCATCAGCTCGTCCAGCTGCGCCCGGTCGAGCGGGATCCGCTCGTCGGCCGCGAGCCGGTCGAGGAGCTCGTTGCGCTCCGCGCCCTGCTCGCGCATCGCCAGCGCCGAGGCGACCGCGTGCTCCTTGATGACCTCGTGCGCGATCTCCCGGCCGACCCCGGCCCGCACGGCGCCCATCAGCACCTTCGTCGTGGCGAGGAAGGGCAGGTAGCGGTCCAGCTCGCGCGCCACCACGGCCGGGAACGCCCCGAACTCGTCCAGCACCGTCAGGAACGTCTCCAGCAGCCCGTCCAGCGCGAAGAACGCGTCCGGCAGCGCGACCCGGCGCACCACCGAGCAGGACACGTCGCCCTCGTTCCACTGGTCGCCGGCCAGCTCGCCGGTCATCGACGCGTACCCGCGCAGGATGACGGCCAGCCCATTGACCCGCTCGCACGACCGCGTGTTCATCTTGTGCGGCATCGCGGACGAGCCGACCTGGCCGGGCTTGAAGCCCTCGGTCACCAGCTCGTGCCCGGCCATCAGCCGGATCGTCTTGGCGAGGGACGACGGTGCGGCGGCCAGCTGCACCAGCGCGGTCACCACGTCGTAGTCGAGGGAGCGCGGGTAGACCTGGCCGACCGAGGTGAAGGCCTGCCCGAAGCCGAGGTGCGCGGCGACCCGCCGCTCCAGCTCGGCGAGCTTGGCGCCGTCGCCGCCGAGCAGGTCGAGCATGTCCTGGGCGGTGCCGACCGGACCCTTGATGCCGCGCAGCGGATACCGGGCGAGGAGCTCCTCCACCCGCCCGTACGCCACCAGCAGCTCGTCCGCGGCGGTCGCGAAGCGCTTGCCGAGCGTGGTCGCCTGCGCGGCGACGTTGTGCGAGCGGCCGGCCATCACCAGCTCGCCGTACTCGCCGGCGCGCTTGCCGAGCCGCGTCAGCACGGCCACCGTGCGGTCGCGGATGTGCTCGAGGGAGAGCCGGATCTGCAGCTGCTCGACGTTCTCGGTGAGGTCCCGGGACGTCATCCCCTTGTGGATCTGCTCGTGCCCGGCGAGCGCGTTGAACTCCTCGATCCGCGCCTTCACGTCATGCCGGGTGACCTTCTCCCGCTCGGCGATCGACGCCAGGTCGACCTGGGGGAGCACCCGCTCATAGTCGGCGAGCGCCGTCTCGGGCACCTCGATGCCGAGGTCCTTCTGCGCCCGCAGCACGGCGAGCCAGAGCCTCCGCTCCAGCGTGACCTTGTATTCGGGGGACCAGAGGACAGCCAGCTCGGGGGAGGCGTAGCGACCGGCCAGGACATTGGGGATGCGCGGCTTGTTCACGTAGCGGAATTCTACGGCCCCCGGTCAGCGCCCGTCGTACGGGAGCAGGTCCGCCCGCTTGGGCGGCCTGCCGTCGCCCGAGGACCTGCCGGTGAGGCGGCGTCCGATCCACGGGCCCAGGTACGTGCGGGCGAACTGCACGTCCGCCGTCCGGCGCGCCAGCCAGGGCACCGGGGCGGCCGGCGGCAGCGGCTGGTCCCAGTCGAAGGACGGCGGCAGCCCGAGGGTCTGCCACACCGCCTCCGCCACCCGGCGGTGGCCCTCGGCGGTCAGGTGCAGCCGGTCGACCGCCCACATCCGCGGGTCGGAGAGGGCCTTCGAGGCGTACAGGTCGACCACCAGGGCGCCGTGCCGGGCGGCAAGGTCGTCGACGTGGTCGAAGAGCTCCTCCATCCGCGGCCGCATCCGGTCCAGTACGGGCCCGTTCCGGCCGGGGCTGCGCATCAGCACCAGCTGCTTCGTATGCGGGGCGAGGCGCTCGACCGCCTCGGCGAGGCGGTCCTTGACCTGTGCCATGTCGCAGCGCGGCCGCAGCGCGTCGTTGAGGCCGCCGACCAGCGTGACCAGGTCGGCGTCCATGGCCGCCGCGGTCTCGGCCTGCTCGTCGGCGATCTGGCCGATCAGCTTGCCGCGCACCGCGAGGTTGGCGTAGCGGAAGCCGGGGGAGGCGGCCGCGAGCCGGGCGGCGAGCAGGTCCGCCCAGCCGCGGTAGCTGCCGTCCGGCAGCTCGTCCGACATTCCCTCGGTGAAGGAATCCCCGACGGCGACGAAACTGGTGAATTGAACAGATGTCTCCATGGCGCAGGTGATCCTACGCCGCGGTCACGCCGCCCGCCCCACCAGCTCCCGCAGCACATCCTCCATGGTGACCAGCCCGGCCAGCCGCCCGTCCTCGCCCGTCACGGCCGCCAGATGGGTGCTGGAGCCGCGCATCGCCGTCAGCACGTCGTCGAGCGGCATCGACGCCCGTACCCGCGCGATCCGCCGCAGCGCCCCGACCGGGAACGGCAGGTCGCGGACCGGAGCGTTCAGCGCGTCCTTGACGTGCAGATAGCCGAGGATGCGGCCCAGATCGTCGACCACCGGGAAGCGGGAGAAGCCCGACTCGGACGACATCCGCTCCAGCTCCTCCGGGGTAATCCCGAACCGCGCCGAGACCACGTCCTCCTTGGGCAGCACGACCTCGCTGACCGGGCGGCGGCCCAGCTCCAGGGCCTCCTGGAGGCGACCGGTCGCCTTGTCGTCGATGAGTCCGGCCTCGCCGGAGTCGGCCACCATGCGGGCCAGCTCGTCGTCCGAGAAAGTCGCGGACACCTCGTCCCTGGTCTCCACCCGCAGCAGTTTGAGCAGCGCGTTCGCGAACGCGTTGATCGCGAAGACCACCGGGCGCAGCGCCCGCGTCATCGCCACCAGCGGCGGGCCGAGCAGCAGAGCGGTGCGTACCGGATCGGCCAGCGCGACGTTCTTCGGCACCATCTCGCCGAAGAGCATGTGCAGGTACGTGGCGAGCACCAGCGCGATCACAAAGGAGACCGCGTGGGCGAGCCCGTCCGGGATGCCGACCGCGTGGAAGACCGGCTCCAGCAGATGCGCGATCGCCGGCTCGGCGACGATGCCGAGGACGAGGGTGCACAGCGTGATGCCGAGCTGGGCGGTGGCCATGAGCGTGGAGACGTGCTCCAGGCCCCACATCACCCGCCGCGCCCGCCGGTCGCCCTCGCGGGCGTGCGGCTCGACCTGGCTGCGGCGTACGGAGATGAGCGCGAACTCGGCGCCCACGAAGAAGGCGTTGACGACCAGCGTCGCCAGGCCGATGAGCAGCTGGATCATGGTGGTCATCGGCGCGCCTCCTGCCGCTTGGCGGCCACGGGCTCGGCCGCCGGCTCGTCCTCGGGCAGCGGCGCGTGCAGCACGACGCGTGCCGCCCGCCGCCCGGTGGCGTCGACGACGTCGAGGCGCCAGCCGGCCACCTCGATGGTGTCGCCGTCGGCCGGGATCCGGCCGAGCTCGGTGGCGATGAGCCCGGCGAGGGTCTCGTACGGGCCCTCGGGGGCGCGCAGCCCGATCCGCTCCAACTGGTCCGAGCGGGCGGCGCCGTCGGCGTTGAACAGCCGGCGGCCGTCCGTGCCGGTCCCGGCCGGGGCCAGGTCGGGGGTCTCGTCGGGGTCGTGCTCGTCGCGCACCTCTCCGACGACCTCCTCGAGGATGTCCTCCATGGTCACGACGCCGGCCGTGCCGCCGTACTCGTCGATGACCACGCCCATCGAGCGGGCCGTCGACAGCCGGTCGAGGAGCGTGTCGCAGGGCAGCGTCTCCGGCACCAGCACCGGCTCCCGCAGAAAGGCGGTGACGGGGCGGCGGGCGCGCTCGTCGGCCGGTATCGCGAGGATGTCCTTGATGTGTGCGATGCCGACGACCGAGTCGAGGGACTCGCGGTAGACGGGGAAGCGGGACAGGCCCGTCGCCCGGCAGGCGTTGGCGACGTCCTCGGCGGTGGCGTGCACATCCAGGGCCATGACCTGCACCCGCGGCGTCATCACGTTCTCCGCGGTCAGCTCCGCCAGGTGCAGGGTGCGTACGAACAGCTCCGCCTGGTCCGCCTCGAGGGAGCCCTCCTTGGCGGAGTGCCGGGCCAGGGCGATGAGCTCCTGCGGGCTGCGGGCGGAGGCGAGCTCTTCCGCGGGCTCCATACCCATGGCGCGGATGAGGCGGTTCGCGGTGCCGTTGAGCTGGCTGATGAAGGGCCGGAAGACGACCGAGAAACCGCGCTGGAAGGTGGCCACCCGTTTGGCGATGGGCAGCGGCTGCGAGATCGCCCAGTTCTTCGGCACCAGCTCGCCGACGACCATCAGCAGCACGGTCGAGATCGCCGTGCCGAGGGCCAGCGCGAGGCCGCCGACCGCGCCCTCGGGCACGCCGACGGCGGTCAGCGGGCCCTGGATGATCGCGGCGATGGACGGCTTGGCGAGCATGCCGACGACCAGGTTGGTGACGGTGATGCCCAGCTGCGCGCCGGAGAGCTGGAAGGTGAGGCTGCGTACGGCCTTCAGGGCGCTCTCCGCGCCCCGCTCGCCGCGGTCCACGGCGAGCTCCAGGTCGGCGCGCTCGACGGTGGTGAGGGAGAACTCGGCGGCCACGAAGATGCCGCACGCCAGCGTCAGGGCCAGCGCGACACCGAGGAGGATCACTTCGGTCATCGGGTCACCACCGTCCCATGATCGCCGGAGCGGGCGGGGTGGCGCGATGGCAGGGACTTGGAGGCTCGTCCATCAGTGGACGCTCACACCTTTCCTCGGATACGGGTGACGGAAGGATCAATGTTAAAGGACCGGCAAAGTGCGGTCACCGCGGGAGCGGCTTCACCCACCGGCGCCACTGCTCCTGTGGCGCGTACCCGGCCCCGCGCCAGGCATGGTGGGCGAGCTCGTTCCGCTCCAGCACCATGGCGTCGAGCCGCCGCCCGCCCAGCGCCGCGAACCGCTCCTCGGCGGCCTGGAGGAGCGCGCCGGAGATGCCCTGGCGGCGGTGGTCCGGGTGCACGGCCAGCCGGTAGAGGTGGCAGCGCCAGCCGTCGAACCCGGCGATCACCGTGCCGACCAGCTCCCCGTCGCGCTCGGCGAGCAGCAGCGCCTCCGGGTCGCGGTCGATGAGCGCGGCGACGCCGTCCGGGTCGTCGCTGACGCTCGTACCCTCCGCGGCCTCCTTCCAGAAGGCGAGCACGGGGTGCAGATCGGCGGGGGAGGCGTGGCGTATGCGGAGATCACTCATGGACGCGAGCCAAGCAGAATGCCGGCCCGGCGGGCCAGGGGATTAGTCTGCCTCCCATGTTCGACCTCGCCGCAAGCCTCCCGTATCCCGACGCCGTACGCCCGGACGACCAGCCGTCGCCGCACGCACTGCTCACGCCCGTCCTCGGCCTCCTCGGCAGCTGGGCGGG
Organism: Streptomyces coryli; assembly: GCF_011044975.1. GTDB lineage: Bacteria > Actinomycetota > Actinomycetes > Streptomycetales > Streptomycetaceae > Streptomyces > Streptomyces coryli. Next base: position 75,824 of record NZ_JAAKZV010000005.1, read on the forward strand.
CCGCGGCCGCGGCGAATACCCGACCCTGGCCTCGGACTTCGCCTACGAGCAGCGGGTCACCTTCAGCCACGACGGGCGCCCCTTCCTGCATTACGAGACCCGCGCCTGGCTCATCGACGCCGACGGCGCGCCGCTGCGGCCCTCGGCACGGGAGAGCGGGTGGTGGCGGCTGCAGCCCGACGGCCGGGTGGAAGCGCTGATCACCCAGCCGACCGGCATCGCGGAGCTGGCGGAGGGCCGGGCGGGCGATGGCGCGGTGGATATCGCGACCCACGAGGTGGCCCGTACGCCCACGGCGAAGGAGGTCGAGGCGACCCGCCGGCGGTATGTGCTGACGGACGACGACACGCTCGACTTCACGCACGAACTGGCCGCCGTGGGCCAGCCGTTGCAGCATCACTTGTCGGCGCGACTGCACCGAGTGGGCTGATCCTGTCTTGGCGGCCTGCATATTAGTCCGTTTGCATGCTTTAGGGCTGGTTACGCGGCAAACAGGGCGGAACGGAAGGTTCCGCCACTGAGACCCTCGTCCCTCGTCCTGGAGATTCCATGTCGGATCAGCGCCGGAGCTCGTACGCCACCGTCAATCCCTACACCGGCGAAACGCTCGCCGAGTTCCCGGAGATCGAGGGCGCTCAGGTGGATGCGGCCTTGGAAACCGCAGGTCAGGCATTCGAGGAGTGGCGGAACCGCCCGATCGCGGAACGAGCGGCCGTGGTAGGACGTGCCGCCGAGCTGATGAGGCAGCGCAAGGAGGATCTGGCGCAGACCATCACCCTGGAGATGGGCAAGCTGATCTCCGAGGCGCGCGGCGAAGTGGACCTCGCCGCTTCGATCCTCAGCTACTACGCGGAGCGAGGCCCGGAGTTCGCCGCTCCCGAGCCCCTCGAGGTCGAGGAGGGCGAGGCGTACCTCGCCAACGACCCCCTCGGCGTCCTCCTCGGTGTCATGCCGTGGAACTTCCCGCTCTACCAGGTGGCCCGCTTCGCCGGTCCCAATCTCGTGCTGGGCAACACCGTGCTGGTCAAGCACGCCGGCATTTGCCCGCAGTCCGCACTGGCGCTGGAGGCGCTGTTCCGCGACGCGGAAGCGCCCGAGGGGGTCTACACCAACCTGTTCGTGAGCCACGACGAGATCTCCCGCATCATCGACAGCCCGATCGTGCGCGGCGCCTCGCTCACCGGCAGCGAGCGGGCGGGGGCCCAGGTCGCCGAACGTGCCGGACGGAACATGAAGCCCAGCCTGCTGGAGCTGGGCGGGAGCGACGTCTTCATCGTCCTCGACGGCGAGAACATGGAACGCACGGTCGCCGCCGCGGTCGCCGGGCGGATGGCGAACACCGGGCAGAGCTGTGTGGCGTCGAAGCGGTTCATCGTGCTGGCGGACGTCTACGACGAGTTCGTGGCGGGCGTGCGCCGCGCGTTCGAGGCGCTCGTACCCGGTGATCCCTCGGACGAGGCCACCACGCTGGGGCCGCTCTCGTCCGAGCGGGCGGCCGCCGGCCTGGCGGACCAGATCCGCGAGGCCGTGGACGAGGGCGCGGAACTCATCCTCGGCGGCGACCGGATCGACCGGCAGGGCGCCTTCGTCCAGCCGACCATTCTCACCGGCGTCAAGCCCGGGATGCGCGCTTACGCCGAGGAGCTCTTCGGCCCGGCCGCCGTGATCTACCGGGTGGCGGACGAGGACGAGGCGGTGGCCCTTGCCAACGACAGTGAGTTCGGCCTCGGTGGGTCCGTCTTCTGCGCGGACGTGGAGCGGGGTCGACGCGTCGCGGAGCGGGTGGAGTCCGGCATGGTCTGGGTGAACCACCCGACGTCGACGCAGCCCGACCTTCCGTTCGGCGGCATCAAGCGCTCCGGCTACGGCAGGGAGCTCTCGGAGCTCGGCATGCGGGAATTCGTCAATCGGAAGCTGGTCCGGATCCTGCCGCCCGACGCGGAGCTGAGCGGGATCGCCGGCTGAGCGACCGCGGCCTACCCCACCCGTAACAACGACAACGAAGAGAAACCATGCACGCAATACCTGACATCACCCTGAACAACGGTGTGAAGATCCCCCAACTGGGCTTCGGCACCTACCAGATCCCGGCGGAAGACGTCCGCGAGGCAACGCTGGCGGCTCTGCAGACCGGCTACCGGCACATCGACACCGCAGAGATGTACGGCAACGAGAAGGAGGTCGGCCAGGCGGTCCAGGAGTCCGGCCTCGACCGTGCGGACGTCTTCGTGACCAGCAAGCTGCACAACGCCGCCCACGCGTATGACGACGCCCTCCGCGCGTTCGACGGCACGATGGCGGATCTCGGACTCGACTACCTGGATCTCTTCCTCGTCCACTGGCCGCTGCCCGGCGTCGGCGACTTCGTCGAGACGTGGAAGGCCATGGAGGAGATCTACCGTTCGGGACGGGTCAAGTCCATCGGGGTCTCCAACTTCCAGCCGCACCACCTGCGCCGGCTCCTCGACAACAGCGTGGTGGTACCCGCGGTCAACCAGATCGAGGTGCACCCCTACCTGACGCAGGAGACCGTGCGCGCCTTCAACGCCGAGCACGGGATCGCCACGGAAGCCTGGTCGCCCATTGCGCGGGGCAAGGTGCTGAGCGACCCGGCCATCACGCGTATCGCGGAGCGGACCGGAAAGACACCGGCACAGGTCACGCTGCGCTGGCACCTCCAGCGTGGCGACATCGTCTTCCCCAAGTCGGCGACGCCTCACCGCATCCAGGAGAACGCCGACCTCTTCGACTTCGACCTCACCGAGAGCGACATCGGCGAGATCTCCGCCCTGAACCGCGACGAACGCCACGGACCCGATCCGGACCAGTTCAACGGCTGAGGAAGCCCACAGCCCGGATGGAGGACCTGCGCGCGCGTCAGTGCTGTGGAGCGGGGAACCTGTTGCTGAGGAATCTTCCAGGTGACGCCGGGGACAGGAATGGAGACAGGGGATGGCCACCACCTTGGGCGGGACGCAGGCCGGTCTCTCCCAACCGAGGAGCATCCAGTTGCCGGGCATCGTGCTCGGCGTCGGGCTGGGCGGATTCGTCGACGGCATCCTGCTGCATCAGCTGCTGCAGTGGCACCACATGCTCACCAGCACCAACCAAGATCACATCGGGGTGAAGTACTACAACCCCCACACGGTCTCCGGCCTGGAGATGAACACCGTCTGGGACGGGATTTTCCACACCGTGTGCTGGCTGGCGGTCCTGTGCGGCCTCTCCATCCTCTACTCGCGGGTGACCCACAACCGCAGGCGGGTGTGGACCTCCCGAGTGCTGTGGGGCTGGACGCTCGTCGGCTGGGGCCTGTTCAATCTCGTCGAAGGCGCCCTGGACCACCACATCCTGGGTATCCACCATGTCTACGCCGGAGACGGCCAGGTCTGGTGGGACATCGGCTTCCTCGTGTTCGGGGCCCTGCTGGTCGCCGGCGGCTACCTGCTACAGCGCAGTGGCCAGCCCTTCGACCCCAACGCTCCGGCCGACCGGCAGGCGAACCGGCCCGGATGACGGGCCATGACATGCCGGCGCACGAGCACGCCGCGGGCAGCAGTGTCCTGGAGACACTGCTGCCCGCCCTCGTCCTGGTGATCGCCTGCGGTGCCTACCTGCTGCTCGCCCGCCGGGCGTGCCGCCGTAATCCGGCCGTGGGCTGGAATCGGTGGCGGACCACCGGCTTCCTGGCAGGCGCTGCCCTACTCGGCGTAGCGCTGCTGCCGCCCCTGGCCCCGTTCGCGCACGAAGACTTCCGCGGTCACATGGCCCAGCACCTGCTCATCGGCATGTACGCGCCTCTCGCGCTCGTCCTCGCCGCCCCCATCACCCTCCTGCTGCGCACGCTGCCCGCAGCCCGAGGGCGACAGCTGACCGCCGTACTGCACAGCCCACCTGCCCGCGTGCTCGTCCACCCGGCGGTGGCGCTGGCGCTGTCCACGGGCAGCCTCGCGGTGCTCTACTTCACCCCCCTCTACAACGCGACCATGAGCAACCCGGCAGCGCACTGGCTGCTGCACACCCACTTCCTGCTGTCCGGCTGCCTGTTCGCCTACGTCATCGCCGGACCCGATCCAGCGCCCGCCCGTCCCGGCGTGCGCGCCCGCCTGGTCTACCTCGGGACCGCCATCGCGGGGCACGCGCTGATCTCCCAGCTGATGTACGGCGGCTTCTGGGTCAACATCCACGCCCCCATCCACCAGGTCCAGGGCGGCGCGGAGATCATGTACTACGGCGGCGACATCGCCGAACTGCTGCTGGCGGTAGCCCTGGTCGCCACCTGGCGCCCCGCCCACCAACGCCGGCCGGCCACCCGCGGCACGCGAACGCCTCGGTTGTCGCGGCCGGTCGGCACGACAACATCCAATTGGTGAGGGGTTGTTGCAGGCTGTCAACGCTCATTCGGAGACCTGGTCGGTGAGCGTACGGAATTCTTCCCAGGATTGCGGAGGCTTGCTGGGGGACCAGACTTTCTGCGCCAATGCCGCGAGCGGAAGTCGAATGCCGCGGGCTACTTGCTGTGCGCTCTGTGCCCGGGCCTGATCGCACCAGACGGCGAGGCGGGCGCCAGGCACGTGGTAGATCCGCTTTCCGGTGGGGTAGTCGAAGTCGTTGGGCTCGCCGAGCACGTAATAGAGGTACTCGTCGTGGGTGTTGATTACCTTGCGGCCCTGCTTCAGAAAGGGTTCCGGTGTGAGCGCGCCGATTTCTTTCCCGGTCCAGTACTCGACCTGGCGGTCGGCGTCCGGCCGGACGGCGGCGCCGGGTACGAATCCGTCGTTCCACGCCGTGGTCTTCTTGCCGTGAGCGCGCAGCCTGTCCGCGCGGTCGTTGAGCCAGCCGGCGGTCAGGTCTGCCACCTTGGCGCGGGGACCGTGGCGTTCGCGGGCGGCGGCGGCGAGGTGCGGGAAGTGGGCCTCGGGGTCGGCGTCCTGCAGTGCCAGGTATTCGTCGCCGCCGAGGTGCCAGCGTGTTCCGGGAAAGAGCGGGGCGAATTCGTCCAGCAGGTCATCGGTCAGGTCGGCGGCGGCCGGCTTGGATACGTCGATCGCGCCCGGCAGCCGTGTTCCATCGCCGCTCTTCAGCTGCAGTCCCGGGTGCGCCTTGAGTACCGCGCCCAGATGTCCGGGTGAGTCGATCTCGGGGTGCTTGTCGCTTTCGATGCGGAACGCCTGGTCGTCGGAGAAGTGCAGGCCGAGTTGGTTGAGTTTCAGGTCGGCCATCTCGTCCAGGCGGGCCAGGAGCCAGTCGGCGCTGAAGTGCTTGCGGGCGGTGTCGACCATGAGCCCGCGCTGTGCCCGGTCCGGCCGGTCTGCGATCTGTCCTGCGGGTAGCCCACCGCCACCACGCAGCGCCTGCAGCGTCGTCGCCGCCGGTGACGGTGACGGCGCCGTCGTGCACGGTGATGCGGTACGCCTCGCGACCGCCGTGTTGGTCCGGGCCGAGCCGGAGGAGTACATCCCCTGGCCCGGGTTGGCGCTCCTCAGCGGTGTCGCCGGTGGCCTGGTGCCGTACGTCAAGGTCGCGGGCCAGTAGCCGGGCCTCGTCGCCCAATGATTTCTCGGCGGTGATCACCCGAGTGCCGGGCACCGGCCGCCACCCGGGACCGTCAGCCGGCTCGAAGGAGCGGACGGCCGGCACGGTGCGCGGCGCAGGCGGCTGCTGCTTTTGGTCGAGGCCGGTTTGCGCCAACTGATCGTCGTGGTCCGGCTGCTCGGTGGAGACTGCCAACGCGCCGAGGCCAATTACGGCTACGGCACCGGCCACCAGGAGAGGGATGCGCCCCAAGCGAGACAGCCGCCTCCTGCCGGCCCACACACGAACAAACATCACGGTTCCTTCACACCCTCTGGTCCTCCGCTCGGTCACCTCCTCCAGGCATAGGTGGCCGCCATCCGACGCGGCTGCATTGGGCCGAACGCGAGCGCGTCTCTGGTCGCATCCCCGCTGAGTCGAGCTGGGCGCCAGATAGCGCAAAGGTCCCGGGGAGCGGCCGCAGTACTGTCTTCGTCCCTGGGGGCAGCCGCGCCCGCAGGCGCCGCCGCAGCCCCCAACCTCTCCTTGGTCGGCAGCACCACGAAGATGGCACCGGGCGGCAAAGGCACCCAGTCACTGGTCATCGAGAACTCCGGCAAAGCCGCCGCGAAAAAGGTCCGCCTCACCTACGTAACGCCCGTCTATGTCAACGTGAACGAGAAGGCCGACCTGCCGCGGGGCTGTCGGATGAAGCTGGCCGACGCCGACCCTTACCTCCCCCAAGTCGTCTCCTGCACCCTCCCGCGTCTCGCCGCCGGAGCGAAGAAGAAGGTCACCTTCCCGGTGACGATGACCAAGAGGGCGCGCTTCGTCGGACCCAACTTCGGTATGGGCATGGCCCGCCCTGTCGGGACTTCGGATGCCGATCCCACGGACAACTGGACACAGCCGATCATCCAGTCCATCCGCCCGACGCCTGCCGTCCCCCAGGGACATGTAGTCGATCTGTGGCACTCCATCGATGTGCCACCGCTGTCCCCGCAGCGCGGCAGGGACATCACCTTCACCTTCGGCAACAAGGGACCGGACATGAACGGGCCGGCACAGCTCGTCTTCGTCACGCCCTTCTACGTCAACACCGACCACAAGCAGCCGCTCCCACCCGGCTGTTCACGGAAGCTGGCGGAGACCGACCCGCTGCTGCCCGAGGTGGTCCAGTGCAATCTGCGCCCCATCCCCGCAGGCGCCGAGCGTCAGCTGCGCATCCCGCTCACGCTCATCCCCGGCGGACCGCGCGGCGTCGTCTACAGCCTCGCCGTAATCGCTCCGGACAACGTCAACGACGTAGAACGCGACCAGACGGACAACCTCTCCGGCCCCGGCGCACTGAACATCCAGGGCTAACGCCCCTGGCGCCCGGGGGTGAGCGTGTCGCCCTCCGCCGTCGGAGGGCGACACGCCGTCCGTCGCATTTCATCGACTTCGATCATCGGTGTCTGCGGGGAGTGCTCGCGCTACCGCCGTCGCTCGACAGCGAGCAGTGCGGCGTCGTCCTGCTGGCGTCCTCCCGCATGCCGCAGCAGTGCACCTCGCAGCCCTTGCACCAGGTGGTCCAGCGTCTCTCCGGCCAGATTCTCCGTCTCCTGGGCGAGGGGGAGGTAGTGCCCGTCGCGGTTGCGGCATTCGATGAACCCGTCCGTATAGAGCAGCAGACGGTCCCCCTCCCGGAAGTCGACCGTCTGTACGACATGCTCGGTGCCGAAGAGCGCGCCCAGCCCGACGGGGGCCCCTGGCGCCTGCGGCCGTACGGTCTCCACTCGGCCGTTTCGTACGCGCAGCGGCTCGGTGTGCCCGCAATGCACCATGCGCACGTACGGCTCGCCCTCCGGGATCTCCAGCATCAGAGCGGTCGCAAACCGCTCGCTGAATTCCTCGTCGTAGCTGAGCTTCACATGTCGCGTCAGGCTCTCCTCCAGCCGCTCCGCCACGCCGGCGAGTGACTGTTCCCGGTGTGCCGCCTCGCGAAAGCACCCCAGCAGGGCGGCCGAGGCGCCGACCGCCGGCAGCCCTTTGCCGCGCACGTCGCCGATAAGCAGCCGCACCCCGTACTGCGTGTGCAGCGCCTCGAAGAAGTCTCCGCCGACCCGCGCCTCGGAAGCGGCCGCGAGATAGACGGCACGCAGCTCCGTCCCGGCAATGCGTGACGGCACCGGATGCAGCAGCGCTGCCTGTGCCGCTTCGGCGACGGCACGCACCTGGCGCAGTTCTCTCTCCTGCCGCCGCCGGATCCCGCAGGCGGCGATGCTGGCCGCGCAGACGGCTGCGATGGATACGAGGAGCACATCGGAGTCCACCCGCCCCCACAGATGGTGGACGACATCCATCCACACCGTGGCGAGGACGGCGAGCACACTGACCAGGGCCGTGACCCACAGCTCGGTGGTGGCGGCGGCGACCACCGGGACGACGCCGATGGCGGGCTCCATGTGCAGCCACCCAGGAGTGACCTGGCACAGCAGCACGGCGAGGGGGACGAGCAGGAGGGGGGCGAGGGCGCGCCTGTGTAGAACCAGGTGAGCCCGATGCGCCGCGGTGATCACTGCGCCACCACCTCCCTTCAGCCCAAATATACTAATTGCTCCCTTTGCCAGTACCCCAAGCTGGGCGACCCAGGTGCCGCGGTCGTGCACTGTGTGTGGCATCACACAGCAGAGCTGAGACGCGCATCACTAGGAGCCCTGTCTATCCACCCCTAAGGTCACGCCCCCAGCTCGCCCGCCCGGCTGATGCCCGGTTCGCGGCGTGTGGTGGGGATACGTCCCGGTCATGAGCGCAAGCTTCGGCGCGAGGGGTGCGATTGGCGTAGCCGGGCATGGCCGTCGTTGACAGCGCGGGGCAGCGGCAGGACGTTCGACTCGACCGGGCCTGCAGCAGACGAGGTCCGGCTCTAGGGGAGGGGCAGCTCATGCCGGCTCGACCAGCGCAACGCGTTCTCGATGACATGGTGCAGAACCGGGGCCGTGGGGCACCGCTACGCCGGAAGTTGGCCAGAAACAAGGACCGCAACTGGCTGCTTGCCGTGATCCTGCACAGCTGCGCCAAGCACGCCGAGGGCGCCAAGCTCAGCGATCTGGAGCAGTCGATCGTCACCGCGTTCCGCAAGAACGGCTTCACCGACGCGCAGATCAAGAGCCACGGACAGGTCGACCAGCGGATTCCGCAGGATCTGCGCAACGAGCTGTTCCCCGCCAAATTCGCCCAGCTCGACGTCAAGCAGTCCTACACCCTGGCCGATCTGGGCCGCGACGCCCCGGATCTCGTACGGACAACGCTGGCCATGCCGACCGTCACCCAGATCGACGTGCCCGCGATCCACCAGGGGACCGCGACGCTGGCGGACTTCCCGCTGCCGTCGCGCTCTGTGCTGCGCGAGCACGCCGCCGCGATGCTGGTGGCGTTGGAGTCCGATGAGCCCACGGCCGCTGCGGCCGCCGCCGGCCGGTACACCATCAAGGCCAGCTCATTCCACTGCACCGACCGGCAGACCGACAGTGTCTTCGGCCCGGCCAACGAACCGTATTTCATCTTCGGATCGCTCGGCGGCGGCATCGCCGTCACCACCCAAAGCCGAGTCTTCGACGACGTCGACAACGGCGAGACCCGCACCTTCTCCTCCACCGATGGCTGCATCTGGGGCCAGAACTGCGCGGCCCAAGCGCTGCCGACCGGCGAGATCGGCTCCCTGGTCTCGCTCTTCGAGCACGATTCGGGCGACCCGTCGGAGATCAGAGCGGGCGTGGCGGTGGCGTTCGCGGCCGCCGCGGGGATCCTGGTGGCCACCGGGGTCGCGGCCTGGGTCGGCGCAGTCGTCGCCGGCGTCGGCGCCACCATCCAATGGCTGATCGGCTTCATGGAAGACGACCACATCGCCGACAACACCTTCGTCTTCACCGGCAGCGTCGTGGCGAAGCAGATCCCCAATGTGGGCTCGTCATTCAACGTGGTCCGCCGCTTCACCGACGGCGACGGCGACTACTCCCTCACCCTCAAGGTCACCCACGTCTCCTGACCTCCACCGGCCCTCCGACGCGACAGGTGTCGGAGGGCCGGAAGGTGGGACCAGGCAAGCGCTCGCCGCTCACTCGTGAGCGATCGCCGCCAGTACGTTCAGCCGCGATGCCCGGAGCGCGGGTAGTAGCGCGGCGGCCAGGCCCACCAGTACCGAGCCGCCCATGACCGCGACCACTGTCCACCACGGCACGGCGAAGGCTCGCATGCCCTGCAGTGCCAGCACCTCGTGCACGCCGCCGCCCCAGACGAGACCCAGGGCCAGGCCCAGCAGCGCGCCGAACACCGCGATCATCACCGCCTCGAGGCGGATCATCCGGCGCAGCTGACGCCGGGACAGGCCGATCGCGCGCAGCAGCCCGATCTCGCGGGTGCGCTCGACCACGGACAGGGCGAGGGTGTTCACCACGCCCAGCACCGCGATGATGATCGCGAGGCCGAGCAGCGCGTAGACGAGATAGAGCAGCACCGCGATCTGTTCCCGTACGAGCTCCTTCAGGTCGGCCTGGTCGCGGACCTTGACCTGGGGGAAGCCCTCCATCGCGCGGTCGATGCGCGAGCGCAGCTGCTGCTGGTCGGTGCCGTCGGCGGCGTTGATGAACAGCGCCGCGTCCTGGGCGCCGGGGAGGTGCTTCTCCAGGGTGCCGAGGCCCATGAGGAAGCCGCCTTGGGTGCCGAAGGCGTTCGCGGAGTCCCGCTTGTTCAGGGCGGCGACGGTCAGCACGGTGCGTTTGCCGGTGCTGAACTCCACCGGCAGGCGCGAGCCGATCCGCAGGCCGTGCTCGCGCGCGTACTTCGCCTCGAGGCCGACGCTCCCGTCGGCGAGCGCCGCCTTGGTGCTGCCCGCCGTGTATTCGAGCTTGGCCACCTTGTCGAGACCGGGGTCCATGGCCCCCGCGGCGGTACGCACCTTGCTGCCGTCCGGCAGCGTGATGCGCAGCGGCGCGTACCGCTGGCGCACCAGCAGCCCGACCCCGTCGACCTTCTGCACCCGCTCGCTGATCTCCTTCGGGAACGGCCCGAAGTTGTCGTTCTGGACAACGAAATCGGCGCCCAGCGAGCGGTCGATCTCCTCGTCGAAGGACTTCGTCATCGACGCCCCGGCCACCGCCATGCCGCCGACCAGTGCGAGCCCCACCATCAGCGCGGAGGCGGTGGCGCCGGTGCGGCGCGGATTGCGCAGCGCGTTCTGCCGGCTCATCGTCCCCACCGGGCCGAACACCCGCGGGAACGCCGCCCCGAGCGCGCGGATGACGGGCCGTACCAGCAGCGGCCCGGCCACCACCATCGCGATCAGGGTGAGCACCACCCCGAGCAGCAGATAGACGGCCGTGGTCGAGGTGTCCGTGCTCAGCACGCACCCGACGAAGGCCGCCGCGCCCGCCAGCGCCAACAAGGTCCCCGCGACGGCCCGGATGCGCAGCGGCCGGCCGGTCCCGGCGATCTCCAGGTCGGCGAGCGCCGCCATGGGGGAGACCCGGGCGGCTCGGCGGGCGGGCAGATAGGCGGCCACGAAGGTCACGCCGAGGCCGACCACGTAGGCCGCGACGGGGGTGGTGGCCTTGACCGTCATCTCGGCCGCGTCCAGATTCATCCCCAGCGCGCTCATCAGCTCGATCAGCGCCGCCGCGAGCCCGACCCCGGCCGCGAGGCCCAGCGTCGCGCCGACGAGCCCGAGCAGCACCGCCTCGGTCAGCACCGACCGGCGGACCTGCCGCCGGTCCGCGCCCAGCGCCCGCATCAGGCCGAGCTCGCGGGTGCGCTGCGCGATCAGCATCGAGAACGTATTCACGATGAGGAAGACCCCGACCAGCACCGCCACGCCCGCGAAGCCGAGCATCACGTACTTGATCACATCGAGGAACGAACCCAGCTCCTCGGTGGCCGACTTGGCCTGCTCGTCCGCCGTCTTCACGGTGTACCCGGACCCGACGGCGGCCGCCACCCGCTTCTTCAGCGCCGCGTCGTCGACCCCCTCGGCGGCGTCGATGACGATCGCGGTCGCCTGCCCGGGCTTGCCGAGCACCTTGCGCTGCGCCGTGTCCGTATCGGTGAAGACGAGGGTCGCGCCCGGGTTGGTGGTGGTGAACGCGGCCACGCCCACCACCCGCACCTGATGGCTGCCGGGCCCGGCGACGATCTTCAGCCGGTCGCCGATCCCGATGTTCTTACGGTCGGCGGTGTCCTGGTCCACCAGCGCCTCGCCCGGCCCGCGCGGGGCATCGCCGGTGCGCAGCTCCACGGCGCTCTTCGGCCCCGGGTCCCAGTTGGAGGCGATGGTCGGCGGGCCGTTCGTGCGCCCGACGGGTTTGTTACGGGAATCGACCACCGTCACCCGCTCGACCTGCACCCGCACCCGGGCCTCCGCGACGCCGTCCACGGCGGCGACCTTGTCGCGGAGCGATGCGGGCACGGTCGGCACCAGCCCTGAGCTGATCCCCTGCGCCTCGTTGAACCGCTCCTTCGGCCCCACGGACACATCCGCGGCAGTCGACTTGAAGAGCCGGTCGAAGGTCCGGTTGACGGTGTCGGAGAAGATCAGGCTGCCGGAGACGAACGCCACCGACAGCACAACCGCGAGGGCGGACAGGAGCATCCGCCCCTTGTGCGCGAAGAAGCTGCGCAGCGTCGCACGGAGCATCCTCGGCTCAGCTCTTCCTGATCCCGTCGAAGCGCTTCATCCGTTCCAGTACGGCCTCGGCCGTCGGATCCGGCATCTCGTCGACGATCCGCCCGTCGCCGAGGAACAGCACCAGATCCGAATGCGCCGCGGCCCCCGGATCGTGCGTCACCATCACCACGGTCTGCCCGAGCGCGTCCACGGCCTCGCGGAGGAAGGACAGCACCTCGAGCCCGGAGCGGGAGTCGAGATTCCCGGTCGGCTCGTCCGCGAAGATCAGCTCCGGGCGGGAGGCCAGCGCCCGCGCGCACGCCACCCGCTGCTGCTGCCCGCCGGAGAGCTGCGCCGGGCGGTGGGTGAGCCGGTCGCCGAGGCCGAGCGTGTCGATGACGCGGTCCAGCCACTCCTTGTCGGCCTTCCGGCCGGCGATGTCCATGGGGAGGGTGATGTTCTCCAGCGCATTGAGCGTGGGCAGGAGATTGAACGACTGGAACATGAACCCGACCCGGTCGCGCCGCAGCCGCGTCAGCTCCCGCTCGCTCAGCCCGGTGATCTGGGTGGTCCCGAGCCAGACCTGCCCCGCCGATACGGAGTCCAGCCCTGCCAGGCAGTGCATCAGCGTAGATTTCCCGGAGCCGGAGGGCCCCATCACCGCCGTGAAACGGCCGCGCGCTATCTCCACATCCACGGCGTCCAGGGCGATGACCGCCGTCTCGCCGGACCCGTACGCCTTTGTCAGCCCTGTCGCCCGGGCCGCGAACGGGGCCCCGTCCGCGACGCTGTCTGCCTGTGCCGCCGCCGGTGTGGACACGGCCGCCTCCCCGGTGCGTTGAACGGTCAACTCCCCTGCCTGCGCCCGAGGGTAGGCCGCGGGCGGCCCGCACGGCATCCTTCCGAGGGCTTCCCGGCGGCGGCGCCTCTCGTACCCGGGGATGACATAAACCGGGATGACACGCAGATCGCCGCCGCATAGGCTCCCGGCCCATGACATGGACCGCACCGGTGATCGACCGCAGGACCGAGCCGTACGTCGGCGACGAGCGCACGATGCTGCAGGGCTGGCTGGACTTCCACCGCGACACGCTGCTGCAGAAGTGCAGGGGCCTGACGGCCGAGCAGCTGAAGCAGGCCAGCGTGCCGCCGTCGGGGCTGACGCTGCTCGGCCTGGTGCGGCACCTGGCGCTGGTGGAGCGCAGCTGGTTCCGGATCCGTTTCGCGGGCGAGGATGTGAAGGACCTCTACATCACGGACGACAATCAGGATGCGGAGTTCGACGACGTGGCGTCGGCCGACGCCGAGGCGGACTTCGCGGTGTACCGGGCGGAGCTCGTGGCCTGCGACGCGGCCGTCGCCGACCGCGATCTGGAGGAGACCTTCGTGGACCCGCTGGGCGGGTCGACGCGCAGCCTGCGCTGGGTCTACATCCACATGATCGAGGAGTACGCGCGCCACAACGGTCACGCCGACCTGGTGCGCGAGCGCGTCGACGGGGTTACGGGAGACTGACCGCCATGACTATTTCCTGGACCGCACCGAAGATCGACCGCCAGGAGGGCCCGCTGGTCGGGCCCGAGCGGGCGATGCTGCAGGACTATCTGAACTGGCACCGCGACACGCTCCTGCTCAAGTGCGAGGGCCTGACCGCCGAGCAGCTCGGCACGGCTGCCGTACCGACGTCGAATCTCACCCTGCACGGGCTGGTGCGGCACCTGACGAAGGTGGAGCGGAGCTGGTTCCGGCAGGACGTCGCGGGCGAGGACGTGCCGAAGCTCTACTCGACGGCGGAGCGGCCCGACGCGGATTACGAGGATCTCGACGCGTCGGCGGCGGAGGCGGACTTCGCCGCGTACCGGGACGAGGTCGCCGCGTGCGATGCGGTGATGGCGGGATACGAACTCGACGACACGTTCACGTTCGGGCGAGTCGAGCGGCAGACGATGAGCGTGCGCTGCCTGTACCTGCACATGATCGAGGAGTATGCGCGGCACAACGGGCACGCGGACATGATCCGGCAGGCGATCGACGGCGTGACGGGGGAGTGAGCCGTCAGCCGGGCTTGTGGGCGACGCCCAGGACGTGACCGGCCGCCGGCCCGTTGAAGGGCACCTTGACGTGGTCGTACGGGCCGATCTCGAAGCCGGCGCGGGTGATGGCGGCGATCGCGTCGCGGGAGGTGTGGCAGCCGCCGAGGAGCAGGGGCCAGAAGGTGTGGTCGACGGTCCACTGGGCGGCGCGGGTCACCGGCCGGTCCGACCGCACGTGCTCGAAGAACCGCAGCTCCCCGCCCGGGCGCAGGACGCGGCGGAGCTCGCCGAGGGTCCGGTCGACGTCGCGCACGGAGCAGAGCACGAGCGACGCCACGGCGGCGTCGAAGGCCTCGCTCTTGACGGGCAGCGCTTCGGCGGTGCCGGGCACGACGTCCACGGGAATGTCGGCGCGCAGGGCCGCGTCGGAGGCGAGGCGGCGGAGGCGGCGCTCCGGTTCGATCGCGACGACCTCGGAGACGGTGCCCGGGTAATGCGCGAAGCTGAGGCCGTTGCCGGCGCCGATCTCGATGACGCGGCCGGTGAGGCCGTCGAGGAGCCGGTCCCGGTGGGCGCCGAGACCGGCGCCCACTTCCGCGCGGGGGCTCATCCTGGCGTAAAAGCGGGCGAAGAGCGGGTGGTGCACGGCGTCTCGCGGGGTTTTGCTGCGGCCGGGCATTGGGGTGTCCCTCCGACGACAGTGCTACGGCGATTGTGCCGTGCGCACGGCGGGATGCATCCGTATCTGCGGCAGGGCGCTGGACGTGTCTGAACTCCCGGCCGCAGGAACGGCTGTCGTACGACTCGACACCCCGCCGGCCCCGGAAGCCATCGGCATCGGCGTGCACGGCCCGGCGGGCCACGTGGACGAGTTCCTGCTGCCGGACCTCTGGCAGTTCCACCTCTACGACTACGAGGCCGACCTGACCGTCGGCGGGGTCGAGCACACCATCCGCCCCGGCAGCGTCAGCCTGGTGCCACCCGGAACGCCGGTGCGCTACCGCTATCGCGGTCGCTCGGAGCACCTCTACGTCCATCTCCGGCTCGGCGCGGGCGGCGCACCGCGCGAGGTGGCGGCGGTGCAGCACGCCGGGGTGCATGTCACCGAGCTGGACCGGCAGTTGCGGAAGGCCCTCTCCGCCTGGCCGCAGACGCCCGGGCGGGCGGTCGCCGAGGTGTGGGCGGCGCTGTGGCGGGTGGCCGAGCTCGAGCCGCCCCGCGACCGGACGGCGCACGGCACTCATCCGGCGGTGGCTGCCGCGGTGGCCCTGATCGAGGCGCGGCTCGCCCGGCCGCTGACCGTGTCCGGGATCGCCAAGGAGACAGGGGTCTCCCACAACCACCTGACCCGCCTGTTCCGGGCCGCCACCGGGCAGACGGTGATCGGCTATATCCGCACCCGCAGAATGACGCAGGCCCGGCACCTGCTGCGGGCCAGCACCCTGTCCATTGCCGCGGTCGCCGCCACCGTCGGCATCCCGGACCTGCAGGCGTTCAACAAAGCGTGCCACCGGGAGCTGGGCGCCTCCCCGCGCGCCATCAGAGCCGGGGCCGCCCGAAGGTGAGAATCGACCAGTGGACGGTGAACGCGACCCACGCGATCCGACACCGCCGCTCCTAGCTTGGACGCATGGAAGAAGCCGAGACAGACATCCCCGAAGCTCTGCTCAGTTCGGTGCAGATGGCCCGCTTCGTAGCGCGCGGTTCGGTCCGCCTCGACGCGGTGGTCCCGCCGGAGATGAACGCCGAGGCGCTGCCCGTCCTCGATGACGGAGTGCCGCCGGTGCCGTACGGTACGCCGGTGAGCCAGGCCTTCAAGCCGGGCTCGTTCCCCCGCCGGCTGCTCGAACTGCCGCAGGTGGCCGGTGCGTTGCGAAGCCTGGTGGGCCCGGAGCCGACGGTCGACCACCACGCCGTGCACATCCGCGAACCGCACGGCGGTGAGGCCCAGCCACTGCACGCGGACGCCATCATCGACGTACGACCGGACGCCTTCGACGTCCAGCTCATGTACTACCCGCAGCAGGTGACCCTCGAAATGGGCGGCACCCTCAGCGTGCCCGGCAGCCATCTGCGGCGCACCAACGAGTCCGACACCGGCCGCTACCAGAACCTGCGCGGCCAGGACCGGCTCGTCTGTCCGGCCGGCACCGTGGTGTTCCTGCACCACGGACTCTGGCACGGCGGCCGGCGCAACGACAGCGACAGCCGCCGCTACATGTTCAAGATCCGCTTCAATCCCCGGGTGCGACAGCGGCTCCTGTGGGACACCTCGGACCTGCACGACCCGGAGGTGCACGCCGAGCTCGACACGCACTTCCCTTGGTACGAGCAGGCGTCGGGCCGGCTCGAGCGGTACAACCGCGCGCTGCTTTGGCGCGAGCTCACCGGCGACGACACCTTCGACATCGAGCACTGGGTGACCAGGACCGCCAACCGCCCTCAGGAGGCTGCCGTATGACCGCACCCACGACGACCGCACTGAGGCAGCAGCTGCTGGTGCTGTACCTGTCGACCTCCGCCCTCGACTCGCCGGTCGTCGCCTGGTCGCGCTACGACGGGACCGGCCGCACCACCCCGACGGCGGGGGACAGCGACGAACCGCCGTACCCGACGGGCGTCGCCGCCCTCCTCGACGGCTGGCGGCTGATCCAGGTCGCGCAGCTGATCCCGCCCGCCCGGGGCCACGAGTACGACACGTCCTTCCTCAAGCACGAGTGCTTCTTCGAGAGGATCGTGGATCTACGGGAGCCGGC
Organism: Streptomyces coryli; assembly: GCF_011044975.1. GTDB lineage: Bacteria > Actinomycetota > Actinomycetes > Streptomycetales > Streptomycetaceae > Streptomyces > Streptomyces coryli. Next base: position 92,767 of record NZ_JAAKZV010000005.1, read on the forward strand.
GTGACCGGTCAGCCCGGCGGCGCCCACCGCGCCGCAAAGTCCCGCGCATCCCACCCACCGCCGAGCCGCGGCGCCAGCCACCCCGACGCGGCTGCGCGAAATTCCGACGGCACCAGCCCGCCGGACCCCGAAGGCACCGCCCCCAGCAGCGGCACCGCCGCCACCTCCGGCAGGTCCGCCACATTGCACCGCGCCGCCAGATCCGGCTCACCCGGCCACGACCCGACGACCACGCCAGGGCATTCGATGCCCCGCGATCGCAGCGCCTCGGTCGTCAGCTCCGTGACGTTGAGCGTGCCGAGCCCGGCCGCCGCCACGACGATGACGGGCGCACCGACAAGCGCCGCCGCATCAGCGAGCGTCCCCCCGTCGGCGTCGTATCGCACCAGCAGCCCACCGGCCCCCTCGACCAGCACCAGGTCGTGCGCGGCCGCCAGCTTCTCCGCCGCCTCCGCCACCTCCCCGGGCCGTACGGGCGCCAGCCCGCACCGCCGGGCAGCCGTCCCCGGCGCGAGCGGCTCCGGATAGCGCGCCAGCTCCACTCCCGTTACGGACCCGGCGAGGCGAGCCACCTCCGCGACATCGCCGGGCTCCCCAGGCGCGACCCCGGTCTGCGCCGCCTTCAGCACGGCCACCGACCGCCCCGCGGCCACCGCGACCGCGGCCAGCGCCGCCGTCACCACGGTCTTGCCGATCTCCGTACCCGTACCGCTGACAAACGTGACGCCCATGCTCACCCAGCCTCCGCCGCCGCACACACCGCCGCGCAGACGCGCGCGAGATCCGCGTCGCCCGTCACGTACGGCGGCATCGTGTAGATCAGATCCCGGAACGGCCGCAGCCACACCCCGGCCGAAACCGCCGCCCGCGATGCCGCCGCCATGTCCACCTCGTGGTCCAGCTGTACGACACCGATCGCCCCGAGCACCCGCACATCCCGCACTCCGCGGAGCTCCGCCGCCCCGGCGAGGCCGTCCGCGAGACCGCCCTCGATCCGCTTCACCTCGGCCTGCCAGTCCTGCCCGGTCAGCAGGTCCACGGAGGCGCACGCCACCGCCGCGGCCAGCGGATTGCCCATGAACGTCGGCCCATGCGCCAGCACCGGCACCTCGCCCCGCGAGATGCCTTCGGCGACCTCACTCGTGCACAGCGTCGCCGCCATGGTCAGATAGCCGCCGGTCAGCGCCTTGCCCAGGCACATCACATCGGGCGACACCTGCGCATGATCCGCCGCGAACAGCGCCCCCGTACGCCCGAATCCGGTCGCGATCTCGTCGAAGACCAGCAGCACATCGTGCTCGTCGCACGCCTCCCGCAGCACCCGCAGATAGCCGGGGGAGTGGAAGCGCATCCCGCCCGCGCCCTGCACCACCGGTTCGACGATCACCGCGGCCAGCTCATCCGCATGCCGCGCCACCGTCTCCCGCAGATGGTCCGCGTACGCCGGGTCCACCGCATCCGCGAAGCCCCCCGGCGGCGCGTCCGCGAACACCTGCTGAGGCAGCACGCCACCCCACAGATGGTGCATGCCGCCGTCCGGATCGCACACGCTCATCGGCTGCCACGTGTCCCCGTGATAGCCGCCGCGCCACGTCATCAGCCGCCGCTTGCCCGGCCGCCCCCGCGAACGCCAGTACTGCAGGCACATCTTCGCCGCGACCTCGACCGACACCGACCCGGAGTCGGCGAGGAAGACGTGCCGCAGCGGCTCCGGCGTGATCTCCACCAGCCGCGTCGCCAGCGCCACCGCCGGCTCGTGCGTCAGGCCGCCGAACATCACATGGCTCATCCGGTCCAGCTGATCGCGCGCGGCCTCGTCCAGCGCCGGGTGCCGGTAGCCGTGGATCGCCGACCACCAGGACGACATCCCGTCGATGAGCTCGTCACGCCCGTACGCCGGCTCCGCGAGCCGCAGCCGCACCCCGGCCGCCGACTCGACGACCAGGGGCTGCTGCCGCCCGGGCATGGGCCCGTACGGGTGCCAGACGTGCTCGCGGTCGAGCTCCAGCAGCTGCCGCGGCGGAAGCGGGTCACGCATTCGGTGGCAGCTCCGTCCCGGCGCCGCGGCGGCGGACCGCGACCAGCTCCGCGTCGCGGTGCTCCGGCAGGGTCGTCGTCTCCTGGCCCTCCACCTCGAAGCCCGCGTCCGCGATCATGTCGAGGTCGGCCTTGCCGGCCTGGCCCTCGCTGGTCAGGTAGTCGCCGAGGAAGATGGAGTTGGCGATGTGCAGGGCGAGCGGCTGCAGGCTGCGCAGGTGCACCTCGCGGCCGCCGGCGATGCGGACCTCGACGTCGGGGTGGACGAAGCGGACCATGGCGAGGATCTTCATCGCCCGCTGCGGGGTGAGGTTCCACTCCTTGGCCAGCGGCGTGCCCTCGAAGGGGATCAGGAAGTTCACCGGCACCGAGTCCGGGTCCATTTCCCGTAGCGCGAAGGCGACGTCCACCAGGTCGGCGTCGCTCTCACCCATCCCGGCGATCAGCCCGGAGCAGGCCGAAAGGCCCGCCGCCTGGGCCTGCTTGACCGTCTGCACCCGGTCGGAGAAGTCGTGCGTGGAGCAGATGTCGCCGTACATCTCCTCCGAGGTGTTCAGGTTGTGGTTGTACGCGTCCGCGCCCGCCGCGCGCAGCCGGTCGGCCTGGCCGTCGGAGAGCAGGCCCAGGCAGGCGCACACCTCGACGCCCTCGTTCTCGTCGCGGATCGCCGAGATGGTGTCGGCGACCCGGTCCACGTCCCGGTCCGTCGGCCCGCGGCCGCTGGCGACCAGGCACACCCGCTTGGCGCCGCCGGCGACGCCCGAGGCCGCCGCGGCGGCCGCCTCGCCGGGCTTCAGCCAGGTGTACTTCAGGATCTCGGCCTTGGAGCCGAGCCGCTGCGAGCAGTAGCCGCAGTCCTCCGGGCACAGGCCCGACTTGAGGTTGACCAGATAGTTCAGCTTCACCCGGCGGCCGAAGTACTTCCGGCGCACCTTGCCGGCGGCCGCCACCACGTCCAGCAGGTCGTCGTCCGGCGTAGCCAGTACGGCGAGCGCCTCGTCCCGGCTCGGCAGCTCGCGCCGCAGCCCTTTGTCCACCAGCGTCTTCAGCAGGTCCATGCCGGTGATCCTTCCCCACCACCTGCCCGGCGGCCAATGAGACACCGCACAAGGCTCGCCGCGAAGCGTGTGTGCCTCGCCACACAGCGCGAGCCGGGTCGGGCGTCGTACGGTGCGCACATGCCCCGCGACCCCCAGCCCACACCCTTCGCCTGGATCGACGAGGCGGCCGCCGCCCGGCGCCGCGCCGGTCTCGTCCGCACCCTGCGCCCGCGCCCCGCGGACAGCGACCTGCTCGACCTGGCGGGCAACGACTACCTGGGTCTTTCCGCGCACCCCGAGGTCACGGGCGCGGCCGCCGAAGCCGCCCGCCGTTGGGGCGCGGGCGCCACCGGCTCCCGCCTGGTCTCCGGCACCACGCAGCTGCACGCCGAACTCGAGGCGGAGCTCGCCGCCTTCACCGGCTTCGAGGCCGCGCTCGTCTTCTCCTCCGGGTACGCCGCCAATCTCGCCGCCGTCACCGCACTCACCGGCCGCGGCAGCCTGGTGGTCTCCGACGCGGGCAATCACGCCTCCCTCATCGACGGCTGCCGGCTCTCCCGCGCCGCGGTCGACGTCGCCCCGCACGCCGACCCGGAGGCCGTCGACAAGGCCCTGACCGGCCACGACGGCCGCACCCTCGTCGTCACCGACGCCGTTTTCTCCGTCGACGGCGATACGGCTCCGCTGCCCGAGCTCGCCGCCGTCTGCCGTACGCACGGAGCGGCGCTCCTCGCCGACGACGCCCACGGCCTCGGTGTGCTGGGGGAGGGCGGCCGCGGCACGCTGCATGCCGCGGGCCTGGCGGGCGATCCGGGTGTCGTCGCGACCGTGACGCTGTCGAAGTCCCTCGGCAGCCAGGGCGGCGCCGTGCTCGGCCCGGCGCCGGTGATCGAGCATCTGCTCAACACCGCGCGCACCTTCATCTTCGATACGGGCCTGGCCCCGGCCGCGGCGGCCGGCGCCCTGGCGGCGCTGCGGCTGCTCGCCCGCGAACCGCGGCGGGCGACCCGCGTCCGCGCCGTGGCGGAGGCGCTGCACGGCGGCCTGACAGCCGCCGGGTTCGCGCCCGTACGACCGCAGGCGGCCGTGGTCTCCGTGCCTGCGCCGACCCCGGGGTCCGCGGTCCGGTGGGCCGCGGACTGCCGGGACGCCGGCCTCGCGGTCGGTTGCTTCCGTCCGCCGTCGGTGCCGGACGGCATCTCCCGCCTGCGGCTGACCGCGCGCGCGGATCTCACGGACGGTCAGGTGGAGCGGGCGGTGACGACGGTGGTGCGCACCGCGCCCGCTAGCAGTCGGTGATTTCGCCGGTCTTGACTGCCGCGGTGAACGACGTCCACGCCTGCGCGGTGAAGACGAGCGTGCCACCCGCCGGGTTCTTCGAGTCGCGGACGGCGAGCGACCCGGAGACCGTGCGGGTGGTCTCCACGCAGTTGTTGGCGCCTGTCGAATAGCTGCTGCGCACCCAGCGGGCGCCGGGTGGAGCTGCGGTGCTGGGGATGTACCGGGACGGGGCGGTCATGGTGCCTCCTCACGCTCGTGCGCTTATGGCGGCGATCAATTCCAGTGACGCGTCGTGCGGTAGGGCGCCCGCCTCCAGTGTGGTGAAGGCCTCCCCGTACGCCCTCAGGTCTTCTTTCCGTTCGAGGTAGAGAGTACTCGTCAAGTGGTCGAGAACCACCACATCCAGGTCGGCTCCGTGCGAAAAAGAGAAGATAACGAAAGGCCCTGTAACCCCAATGTGCACGCCGCTGTCGAACGGCAGCACCTGCAGCCGCACATGGGGCAGTCTCCCCACCTCCACGAGATGCCGCAGCTGCTCCGCCATCACCTCGGGCCCGCCCACCTTCCGGCGCAACACCGCCTCGTCCAGCACCGCGTGCAGCAGCAGCGGCCGGCTGCCGTGCAGCACCGTCTGCCGCGCCAGCCGCACATCCACCAGCGCCTCGACCTGGCGGCCCCGGGCCGCGCTGCCGAGCGCCGCCGAGGTCACGCAGCGCGCGTAATCCGGCGTCTGCAGCAGGCCGGGCACCACCGTGGTCTCCAGCGTGCGCATGCCGGTCGCCTCCGCCTCCAGGCTGATGAAGTCCCGGTAGGCGGGCGGCAGTAGATCGCGGTACGAGCTCCACCAGATCCGCGGCCCTGACGCCACCCCCTCGGCCAGCGCCAGCAGCAGCTGCCGCAGTTCGAGATCGCGCACCCGGTAGGCGTCAAGGAGCAGCACGACGTCCGCCGGCTTGGCGGCGCTGCGCCCCGTCTCGATCCGGCTGACCTTCGACTGATGCCAGCCGACCCGTCCGGCCGCCTCGCCGCTGGTGAGCCCGGCCAGGGCTCGCTGTCGTCGTAACTCTTCGCCGAGCTTGCGCCGGCGCACCGCTGGACCGTGCCGCATGCCGCACCAGTGTGCCCCCCGAATACGGTCGGCCGTAGCAGACTTCACCGCTTCGAGGGACAGATATATGCAGATCCTGTGAGATCGGCCACGGGCCAGGGCACTTCGGTGGCAGGCTGTCGCGCAGCAACCACCCGTGGTCGTCCTCGACTTCTACCCGCACAAAGCGTCGGAGTCCGGCCCCGGGGCGGGAAAGGGACGGGCGCGGCCATGGCGGATCATCAGGAAGCATCAGTCACTCTGCCGAGCGATCCGGCGTCGGTCACCGCGGCCCGCAGATATGTCACCGAAGTGCTGACCGAGTGGGGCGTGCCGGAAGAGGCCGAGACCCGTGACACGGTACGCCTGATCGTCTCCGAGCTGGCCACCAACGCCATTCAGCACACTTTCGGGCAGTCGCCCGTCTTCACGGTGAAGGTGGAGCTGGAGCGCGACGAGGCGCTGCGGATCGGCGTCACCGACAGCCACCCCCGCTGGCCGCAGCGGCTGCCGGCCGCGGTGCAGCAGGACAACGGCCGCGGCATGGTCATCATCCGCTGGCTGATGGCCGAGGCCGGCGGCCGGCTGACGGTCAAGCCGACAGCGGACGGCGGCAAGACGGTGTGGATCGCGCTGCCGTGGAAGACGCCGGTGGCCTGAGGCCGCCGGCCCCCTACTGCTGCGACCTGCCGAACGTCCCGCGCAGCAGCGCCCGCAGCGACTGCGCCGCCGCATTCGCCTCGCCTTCCCGGTACGCCACCCCGATCGTCCGCTTCAGCGCCGGCGGATCGAGGCGCCGCGTCGCGATCGGCGTGACGGCCAGCCGCGCCATCATCTCCGGCACCACCGCCACCCCGAGCCCCGCGCTGACCAGCGCGCAGACGAGCACATAGCCGGGGGTGTCGCAGCGCACGGCCACCCGCGCCCCTGCCGCGACGAGATGCGCCTCGACGGCGCTGCGGCTGGTGTTCTCCGGGGCGCAGGCCACCAGCGGCTGCCCGGCGAGACCGGCCATCGGCAGCCGCCCGGTGCCGGCCGTCAGCGCATGCCCGGGTGCACTGACGACCACCAGCTCCTCGGTCAGCAGCGGCTCGACGGCCACCCCGGCGGGCGGCTGCTGTGCCGTAGCCGCGGGCGCCGGCTCGTACGTGTGCGTCAACGCCAGGTCCGCCTCCCCGCGCGCCACCGCCGCGACACCGAGCGGCGGCTCGTACTCGACGACGGAGAGCTGCACATCGGGATGATCACGGCGGAACGCGCTCAGCACGGGCGGCAGCAAATGCGTCCCGGCCGTCATGAACGACCCGACCCGCAGCCGCCCACCACTGAGCCCACTCAACTCGGCCAGCTCCAGCCGCGCCCGGTCCAGCTCATCCAGTACGCGCCGCGCCCGGGCCAGCAGCAGCTCACCGGCGGCGGTGAGCGTGGTGCCCCGGTGGTGGCGTACGAGCAACGCGGCCCCCGCTTCCCGCTCCAGCTTCGCGAGCTGCTGCGACAGCGCGGGCGCGGTATACCCGAGCCGCTCGGCCGCCCGCGTAATTGAACCGGCCTCGGCAACGGCGACGAGCGCGGCCAGGCGCTGCGGATCGTACATAAAAGAAACCCTTAAGGCAGACCCAGGAAATCCCCAATACCTTACGGGGGTCCGGGTACGGCACCCTGATCCCATGGAGACGTCACACACCGTCGCGCACACCGACGTGAAGAGCGCCGCCGCGCGCATCGCCGGGCAGGTCAGGCCGCTGACCGTGGCCCCCGTCGGCGAGGGGCTGCACTTCGCCCTGGAATTCCTGCAGCACACCGGCACCTTCAAGGCCCGCGGTCAGGCCAACTTCCTTGCCGCGCATGCCGAGCAGGGCGCGCTGCCCGAGGCGGGCGTGGTGATCGCGTCCGGTGGCAATGCCGGCCTGGCCTGTGCCTGGGCCACCGCCCGGCACGGCATCGAGGCGCATGTCTTCGTGCCCGAGACCACCCCGGCGGTGAAGGTGGCGGGCCTGCGCCGCTACGGCGCCGACGTCCGCCTGGAGGGAGCGCTGTACGGCGAGGCGCTCGAGGCGTCCCGCGCCTACGCCGCCTCCTCCGGCGCCCTCGTCGCCCACGCCTACGACAACCCCCTCGTGTCGGCCGGCGCCGGCACCCTCCTCCCGGAGCTGGCGGCCGCGGTGCCCGACGGCATCGACACCGTGATCGTCTCGGTCGGCGGCGGCGGGCTCTACGCCGGCGTCGCGGCAGCCGCCGACCACCTCGGCATCCGCGTCGTCGCCGTCGAGCCGGAGGGCTCCCGCGCCCTGCATGCCGCGCTGGAGGCGGGCAAGATCGTCGACGTCGTCCCCGACTCCATCGCCGCCGACGCCCTCGGCGCTCCCCGCGTCTCGCAGGACGCCCTGACCTGGGCGCAGCACCCCGGCACCCGCTCGGTCCTGGTCCCGGACGAAGCGATCGCGGCCGCCCGCCGCACCCTCTGGGCGGACCACCGCATCGCGGTGGAGAACGCCGCCGCCACCGCATACGCGGCCCTCACCCACGGCGCGTACGACCCCCAGCCCGGCGAGCGCATCGCGGTGGTCCTGTGCGGCGCCAACGCCGACCCGTCCGGCCTGACCTGATCAACCGGCCGTCAGCAGCGCCTCCGCGCCGACCCGTCGGGCCTGGCCTGATCAGCCGGCCGTCAGCAGCGCCTCCGCGCCGACCGGCCTGAACCCGGCGGCGAGAAAGGCCCGCACGCTGGCCGCGTTCCCCGGCGCGATCTGCGCCCACAGCGGCGCGCCGTCCGGCACCAGCCGCCGGGCGGCCGCCGCCAACCGCCGCCCCAGCCCGGCCCCCTG
>NZ_JAAKZV010000581.1 GCF_011044975.1 Streptomyces coryli
GCCCCGGACCCGCCCCTTCCCGCAACCGGGGGGATGCCCCCGGGCCCCCTCGGGGCGGGTGGGCTGGCTGCGTTGATCTCGGTGCCGGTTGGGCCGCCGGGTGCAGCCCGCTCTCGGCGGGGGATCGGGCCTGCGGCTCGGCCGATGGTCGCCGTCGAACCCAGCAGCAAGTCCAAGCCGCGGGCCATCGCCATCGCTGCCGGGCCCGCCGGGGTTTGCTTCAGGTGGAGGTCGTAGGCCCAGACCGTGCCGGCCAATGCCGTCGCCACTGCCAATGGCTTACGGCCCGCCGCCGCTGCCAGCGACAGACCGACCGCCGTCAGGCCGGCGGCCGCTACCAGTGCCGCGCCCGGGCTGATGCGACCCGAAGGCAGCGGGCGGTGGGGACGCTCGATGGCGTCCACGTCGCGGTCGGCGTAGTCGTTCAGGGCCATGCCCGCCTCGTATAGGCAGAGGGAGGCGCCTGCAGCCAGCAACGTCCCGCGATTCGGCCTGCGGCCCGCCGCCGCGGCACCGGCGAGGGCGTCGCCGGGGACAGTGAACACCGCCGATATGCGCAGGAGTTCCGCCCAGGCTCGCAGCGCGCTGCCGCGCGGGACGTGCCCCTGCGTCGAGGCGGGATCAGGCTCGGGCTCCGACACCGAGGCACGCTCGGACGCAGGAGCCGGGGCAGGCGCAGGGTCAGGAATTGAGACGGGCTCGGCGGGCACAGGAGCCGTTCCGTCCGACTGACGCACCCCCCGCCC
>NZ_JAAKZV010000582.1 GCF_011044975.1 Streptomyces coryli
TCCTAGTACCGGGCGTGCAGCCCGTTCAGCACGGCGGGGGCGGTGGTGGCGGCGGCGTTCGTGTCGATGCCGTTTCTCGTCATCAGCCTTGAGGGGGCGCTGAACGGGCTGCACGTCCGGTACGAGGAGACGGCGGCGTCTCTCGGCGCGGGGCCGCTGCGGGTGTTCTCGACGATCACGATGCCGATGGTGGCGCCGGGGCTGGTCGCGGGGGCGGCGCTGTGCTGGGCGCGGGCGCTGGGCGAGTTCGGCGCGACGATCACCTTCGCCGGGAATCTGCCGGGGGTCACGCAGACGCTGCCTTTGAAGGTGTATCTGCTGCTGCAGGACGACCCTGAGGGGGCGACTGCGCTGTCGCTGCTGCTGCTGGCGATCGCGGCGCTGGTGTTGGTCGCCTTGCGGGGGCGGTGGCTGCATGTGGGTGGAGACTCGGCTGGACCCACCCACCCACCGGTTGCCGGCAGCGATGAAGGGGAGAGTGCGGCCGGCTCGGCAAGCGGGCGGGGCGGGGCGCCTGCCGGCAGCGGTGCGAAGACGAACGGGCGTGGACCGCATGCACGCACGACCGAGCGGGACGGAGCCTTTGGCACCGGCCCCGCGGCGGGAAGGGGCGAGCCCTCGGCGCGGCCCCTGGAGCGCGACCGAGCGCTTGTAGGCGGCGATGGCGGGGCCCAACGGGCTCCCGAGCCGGGCAGCGAGGGCGTGACCGCGGACGTGCGCGAAGCGCGACCCCACCCGGCC
>NZ_JAAKZV010000583.1 GCF_011044975.1 Streptomyces coryli
CCCCAGAAGTCCACAGCAAGCGCAACTCCCCGCCACGACCCCCGAACCGCATCCGCTGTCGGCTCCTGGACCCACGCATCCACGCCGCCAGGCCTGTCCTGCCCGCTGTACACCACCCCGAGCACGACAACCACGACCGCAGCAAGCCCCGCGACGACCCCCAGCCAAGCCCGCAGTAATAAAGGCAGCACCACCGACACCAACGGCCCCCCGTCCACGAGCCCCACCCTAACCAGCAATCAGGTCGCGACGGGAAGGGAGTTGGTGCGCTAGCGCTCCCCGGCGGCGGTCAGGCTGTGGCGCCGCGCATCGGGGCCCCATCGTTACGGGCCCTGAAGACGGCCCGGTACGCGGCCGGCGAGGAGTCGAGCTGGCGGCGGAAGTGCCCGCGCAGCGCCACCGGGGAGCGGAAGCCGCAGCGGGAGGCCACCTCGTCGACCGGGAGATCGGTGGTCTCCAGCAGCCGCTGCGCCTGCAGCACCCGCTGGGTGATCAGCCACTGCAGCGGCGCCGAGCCGGTGAGCGTACGGAACCGGCGGTCGAAGGTGCGCCGCGACATGTACGCACGCCCGGCCAGCGCCTCCACGTCGAAGGGCTCGTGCAGGTGCTCCAGCGCCCACGCGAGGACATCGGCGAGCGGGTCGCCGCCGATGTCTTCCGGCAGGGACCGGTCGAGCCGGTCGGTGGCCGGGGGGCTGCCCGGTGCGGCGCCGGGGGTGCGG
>NZ_JAAKZV010000584.1 GCF_011044975.1 Streptomyces coryli
GCCAACCGCTCGAACAGCCCACTCGCCCAACCCACCGGCGCCGCCATCCACTTCGCGAAGTGCTGCGGCGTCGCAGGTCCGTAAGCATGCAGATACCGCCGAACCACCCCCGCCAACGCCACCTCCCCCGCCTGCGGCTCGAAGCCCGGCAGCCAACGGTGCGGGTTCGTGTACGTGACCTTCCGCCCCCGGTTCGCGCCGAAGCACAGCGCCCCCCGATGCGCGGCCAGCGCCGTCGCGGCGCGCCAGCGTGGCCACTTGGTCTGGAAGGCGTCCATCACCGGGTCCGCCGCCCACGCCCCGGCCCGCTCGGCGACCGCCTCGGTCAGTTCGTCGACGGTCAGCTCCGCGTCCGCCAGCGCGTCCCCGATCGCCGCCACCACCGTCTCCGCCTGGTCGGCGGTGAGCAGCGCGCCCACCGCACCACCACCATTGCCGGACCCGACAGGCAGCGCCGACAGAGCCCCGGTCCACAGCGGCAGGTCCGCCGTCGGCAGCAGATGCACGGTCCCGCGCGGCCCATACGTCTTGACCAGAGTGCGATCCCGCCACAGCGCGTCCCGCACATCCACCCGCGTCGCGCCCTCGACCCGCATCGCCACCGACAGCTCGGCCGCCGACAGCACCTGCGCATGCGCCCCGCACATCGCCGCGACCACCTCAGCCGCCACCTCAGCCTCCGGCCCCACAGACCCAGCCGCCCCCACAACCCCCGAAGCC
>NZ_JAAKZV010000060.1 GCF_011044975.1 Streptomyces coryli
CTGCCGGGCTGTGGGGCTGTGGGGCTGTGGGCAAGGGGCATTGGCCAAGGCGCATCGACCAAGGCGCATCGACCAAGGGGCGCCGGCCAAGGGGCGCCGGCCAAGGGACATTGGCCAAGGGGCATTGGCCAAGGGCGCCAGCGAAGGGCGCCGGCCAAGGGGCGCCGGCCAAGGGGCGTCGGCCAAGGCGCATCGGCCAAGGGCGCCGGCCAAGGCGCATCGGCCAAGGGGCGTCGGCCAAGGCGCATCGGCCAAGGGGCATTGGCCAAGGGGCATTGGCCAAGGGGCATCGGCCAAGGGCGCCGGCCAAGGCGCATCGGCCAAGGGGCGTCGGCCAAGGCGCATCGGCCAAGGGGCATTGGCCAAGGGGCATTGGCCAAGGGGCATCGGCCAAGGGCGCCAGCCAAGGCGCATCGGCCAAGGGGCATCGGCCAAGGCGCACCGCCAGGTGCTGCCCCTTCCCCTGCGGCATACAGCAACGGGTGGGTTGGTGGGTACAGCCCCCGAAGCCGACCGCAGGTCACCCGCAGGTCAGGCGCTCGCTAGCCCCCGACCGCAAGCGTCCCGTCAGATGCTCCACCGCATACTTCTCCGCGCACCTGTTGCCGTACCCCACCAGCCCATGCTGCCCGCCCCGCACCGTCAGCAGCGGCGCATGGAAGCGGTTCGCCACCCGCTCAGCCCCCGCCAGGGGCGTGCGCATGTCCTTGCGGCTGTTGATCAGCAGTGGCAGCACCTGAGGCGAGTCCCCGGCGGCCGACGCCGGTCGCACCGCCCCGAGCGGGGCCCCTCGCCCCGGCCAGTGGACGCACGCCGCGTAGTCCCGTGCCACCGTGTTCACCCGCCACCCCGCCTCCTGCCCCGACTTCCGCAGCGCCGCCAGCTTGCGCAGCAGCTCGGGGACCGAGTCCGGCCAGGGGAAGTCCGCGCAGTGCACGCTCAGGAAGAGTGCGAGTGGCGGCTTGCCCGGGTCCAGCGTCGCGAAGGCCTCGCGGACCTCCTCCGGCAGGTCCCGGGACGGTGGTACGGGGACGTGCTCGTCGTCCAGTTCCTCGGGGGAGTGCAGCGTCCGCAGCGCCATGGCCGTACCGCGGCGGCCGGGGTCGACGACGCCGTCGAAGACCGCCGAGCGGACGCGGTCCGGGTGCTGGGCGACGTAGAGCTGGCCGGGGATCGTGGAGTACGAGTGCATCAGCAGGCTGATCTTCTCCTCGCCGAGCGCGACCCGCACCGCCTCCAGATCGTCGGCGGCCGCCCGTGAGCCGAGGTGGCCGAGCAGTTCGCCGTGCCGCATACGGCAGCCCTCGACGTACGCGCGGGCGTCGGCGTCGACGGCGGCGAAGGTGCGGGGGGAGCCGAGGTCCCGCGCGTGCCGCAGCTTGTCCAGGGCGCCCTTCGGCTCGCCGCAGTCGACCCGGCCGCTGAGGCCGACGCCGCGGCGGTCGAAGCCGACGATGTCGAAGCGGTCGCGCAGCTCGGCGGGGTAGTCGAGGGAGGCGGCGAGGGCCTCCTGCAGACCGGAGAGGCCGGGGCCGCCGGGGGCGAGGACCAGGGCGCCGACGCGCCGCTCGGGATCGCGGGCGGGCAGTCGGCTGAGGGAGAGCGCGACGGTCGCGGACCCGGGACCGCCCTGGGGCACGTGCACCAGCCGGCACTCGCGGGTCTCCGCGCCGCCGACGGGGCAGGGCCACCAGCCGTCGGGGGAGGTGTCGGGCGGGGGATGGAAGTGCCGGGAGCGGTCGATCTCGATCTCGACCCGTGGGGCGCAGCCGGCGAGCACCGCCAGCACCGCGCTCGCCAGCAGGGCGATGACGCGGCGCGGTGACATACAGTCAAGCGAACCGCCGGGCCCGGACGCCCGCAGCCGGGACCGGGCCGTACGAGGGAAATATCTGCGGCAGGTGCGGAGGAACGACCGGAGCCGGGCCCTCACACAGGCCCGGCCCTAAAGGTCGGTCACTCCTCGACCAGCAGCCCCTTGCGGAGCTTCGTCAGCGTCCGGGCCAGCAGGCGGGAGACGTGCATCTGGGAGATGCCGAGCTCCTCGCCGATCTCGGACTGGGTCATGTTCGCGACGAACCGCAGCGACAGGATCTTGCGATCCCGGGCCGGCAGCGAGGCGATCAGCGGCTTGAGGGACTCCACGTACTCGATTCCCTCGAGACCGTGGTCCTCGTAGCCGATCCGGTCGGCCAGGGCGCCTTCGGTCTCGTCCTCCTCGGGCTGCGCGTCGAGGGAGCTCGCGGTGTACGCGTTGGAGGCGGCCATGCCCTCCACGACCTCGTCCCTGGACAGGTCGAGGCGGTCGGCGAGCTCCGTCACGGTCGGGGCGCGGTCCAGCTTCTGGGCCAGCTCGTCGCCGGCCTTCGCCAGGTCCAGGCGCAGCTCCTGCAGGCGCCGGGGCACCCGCACCGACCAGGACGTGTCGCGGAAGAAGCGCTTGATCTCACCGACGATCGTGGGCATCGCGAAGGTGGGGAACTCCACGCCGCGGCCCAGTTCGAAGCGGTCGATCGCCTTGATCAGGCCGATGGTCCCGACCTGGATGATGTCCTCCATCGGCTCGCTGCGGGAGCGGAAGCGGGAGGCGGCGAACTTCACCAGCGCCAGGTTGAGTTCGACCAGGGTGTTACGGACGTACGCGTACTCGTGCGTGCCTTCCTCAAGAACCTCGAGGCGGCTGAAGAGTGTCTTGGACAGGGCCCGCGCGTCCAGCGGGGCAACCTCGTCGTACGGCGGGATGTCCGCGAGCTCCTCGAGGAGGTCCGCGAGCGGGCCCTCGGGGTCGCAGTCGGCCGCTTCGTCGGGGACGAGGGCGTGCTGAGCGGGGGGTGCCGACGGCGTAGTGCGCGCGTCGAGCCGGGGTGACATTGTGTCCTCCATCGATTCTCGGCATACGGCTGCCGATGCCATCTCGCGTTTCTCGGGTGTGCGGCGCCTCCAAAGCCGGCCGTGTTTTCTGTGCTCTTCTACGCCTACCCGCATTCGGTGCGCCTTGGCAAGGGGTAGATGTCCGTATTTGCCCGGGTTTACGGGCTGTTCGGCTGTCGAACAGGCGGGTGCGGGCGTAGGGTCTGGGGCGGAGAATGGACGTACAGCAAGCCAGCACAGCAAGCACGGGAACCAACGGTCGGGAGAGCAACGGAATGGACCGCGGACTGGTCGGCAGCGGCAGCCGGGGACGGCTCCGGGTCGATGTGCAGAGACACGGTGCGAGCGCCGTGGTCAAGCCCGCGGGCGAGCTCGACTACCACACCGCCGAACTGCTGCGGCAGCCTCTCGAGCAGTGTGTGGCCGACGGGTTGGCCCGTCTGGTGGTGGACTGCTCGGAGCTGGAGTTCTGCGACTCCACCGGGCTCAATGTGCTCCTCGGTGCCCGGCTGAAGGCCGAGGCCGCGGGTGGCGGGGTGCATCTCGCCGCGATGCTGCCGGTCGTCGCCCGGGTCTTCGAGATCACCGGCGCCGAAGCGGTCTTCACCGTCCACGACAGTCTGGACGCGGCGCTCATCGAGTGATCCGTCACATGCGGGCTCCGTCCAGTGGCGGGGAGTAAGGCGGGTCACATGCCTTACCGGAAACTCGCGGGTGTTTCCCCGGGATCTCAGGGCAGAAGCCCATTCGAAAATCTCGTGTTACAGATTTTGAGTTACAGAGCGTGCAGGGCAGGAGCCGTTTCAGTGGCGACGATGGCGAGCGGTGAGGTGGGGCGGCGATGAGCAGCACCCGGCCGTATCCACCGGGCGACGGCGCCGCCGCCCCCGGTCAGCTGCGCAGGCTGACGCTCGTCGGGGCCAGCGGCGCGGTCCCGCGTGCCCGCGATTTCGCCCGCCAGGCCCTCTACGACTGGGGCTGGCTGCCCGCCGCCGGCGCCGACCAGCGCGCCGCGGCGGAGGACGTCCTCCTCGTCGTCTCCGAACTGGTCACCAACGCCTGCCTCCACGCCGGCGGCCCCGACGAACTCCGCCTCCACTGCGCCCCGAAGCTGCTGCGCTTGGAGGTGTCCGACCTCGGCACCGGCACCCCGGCCCCGCGCACGCCGCACCGGGCCACGCGGCCGGGCGGGCACGGCATGTTCATCGTGCAGCGGCTGTGCCTTGACTGGGGTGTGGTCCGGTACGACGGGCGCCCCGGTAAGACGGTGTGGGCGGAGCTTGCGGCACCCGGCTGACCGGGCCTGCGGGCTCACCGGCACCGGGAACGTGGGGGTCCGGGGGTCGCCCCCCGAAGGATGCAGCATCGTGCAGAGGCTTTGTCTGGATTGGGGTGTTGTGCGCCGCGACGGGCGCCCCGGTAAGACGGTGTGGGCGGAGCTTGCCGCACCTGCGTGACCTGGGGTTTCACAGGCTTCACGGACTCTTTTCCGTTGCACTCCGGATCTGCTGTGCACTTGGTCTTCCCTCCGCAAGGTCACCCGCGTACCTTGAGCGGCCAATCTGATGCGCCGTCAGAAAAGGGGAGCTCAACAGTGAGCCGCGTGAAATTAGTGCACAGCAAACGCAAGGTGGCCGCCGCGCTCGCGGCCGGGACCACGGTGGCGCTGCTGGCGGCGCCATCCGCACACGCAACCGTCGTCGACGTCAATTACGCGTGCAAGACGCCGATCGGCAACAAGAGCGCCGTATCGCCCATCGACATCAAGTCGACCAAGAGCGGCAGCGGTTACAAGCTCGTCATGTCCTTCCAGAAAGGCGTCTCCTCCAGCCCAGTGGAGCTGGGGAAGGGCGCCATGAAGCCCTCCGCCACGATCAAGCTCGGCGGGGCGGAGTCCGGGACGGTGCCCGTCAGCGGGCCCACCAACCCCAAGGCCATTCCGGCCAACACACCCATCAAGATCACCGACCTGTCGGGCACGTACACGCCGAAGAAGTCGGGCAAGGTCACGTTCACCGCCGGTGTTCTCACCATCAAGGCGATGGGCACGACCACGACCTGCACCGCCACCAACAACCCCAAGCCCTCCCTTGAGCTGGACGTCAAGGCGGCGGCCGGTGGCGGCGGTGGCGGCGGCACGGCGACCGGAGGCGGCGACTCGGCTGCCGCACCGGGCGGCGGCGGTGGCGGCGGCGACCTGGCCGACACCGGCCCGGCCGACAACGCCGTCGCGCTCGGCACCCTCGGCGGCACGGTGCTCCTCGCCGGCGTGGCCGGCGGGCTGTGGCTGACGCGGCGGAGGCGGGTTGCTGAGTAAGAGCACGGCAAACGCACAGTGGTTGCGCCGGCGGCTGCGGGACGCCGTCACGGCGGCGGTGGTCTGCGGCCTCGGGCTCCTTGCGATGGTGCCCGCGACCCAGGCCGCCGCCGCCGGCGCGGCCGACAACAACCGCACGTGGGATGCCGCTCCCACGGGCGTGAGCGACCTGGACCGCGACCCCGGGCGCCCCTTCTTCTACGCGGAAGGCGCGCCCGGCGCCGTCCTGGAGGACGCCGTCGCCGTCACCAACCGCGGCGACAAGCCGCTCACGGTACGGCTGCGCGGCGCCGACGCGTACAACAAGGGCGACGGCTCCTTCGCCATCCGCGCGGAGAAGCGCAGCAAGAGCACCGGCGCATGGCTCGCCTTCGCCCGTACGAAGGTGACCGTGCCGCCGCGCACCCGGGCCGAGGTGCCGTTCTCGGTCACGGTGCCGCGGGACGCGACGCCCGGGGACCACCCGGGCGCGGTGGTGGTGGAATCCGCCTCCGGAGAGGCCCGCAGCGACGGCATCCGCCTGCACCTGCGGGTGGCGGGGCCGCAGCTGGCGGCGATCGACGTGGAGAAGGTGTCCGCGCAGAGCGATGGCATCCACTACACGCTGGTCAACCGCGGCAACACCGCACTGAGTCCGAAGCTCGCGGTGCGCGCGAAGGGCTTTTACGGGGATGTGCTGCGGCACGGCCCCCGCGACGTTGGTGTCGAGCTGCTGCCCGGGCAGCGGGCCCGGCTGACCGCCAAGTGGCCCGGCACCTCGGCCCTCGACTCGGTCGACGTACGCCTCACGGTCACGGCCGCGGGCGGCGCGCGGGCGAGCGGCACGACCGAGTACACGGCGGTGCCCTGGGGCTGGATCGTCCTCGTCGTCCTGGTGGGCGGCGGTGCGGCGGCCGCCTGGTGG
Source organism: Streptomyces coryli (assembly GCF_011044975.1). Classification (GTDB taxonomy): domain Bacteria; phylum Actinomycetota; class Actinomycetes; order Streptomycetales; family Streptomycetaceae; genus Streptomyces; species Streptomyces coryli. The sequence continues at coordinate 6,093 of NZ_JAAKZV010000060.1, forward strand.
CGGCGGCGGGCCGTACCCATCAGAACCGTCGACGCGGCGCGGGCCGAGATCGGGCCCTGGCCGCCAGGGGAGGAGCTGGACCTGGTGTCGAACCGGGCCGGAGACGAGTCGGAACACGAGGCCGCGGGGGTGCCGCGATGACAAAGGTGGCTTGGGTGCGTGCCGTTCGATACCGGGTCCGCGACCTGAGACGGTCCGCCACGGCCGCCGTCGTCGCCGTCCTCGCGCTCGTCCTCATCCCGGTCGCGCCGCTGGCCACCGCGGCCCCGGCCGCCGACAAGAAGCCGGAGATCACCCTCTCCGACAGCCAGTCGGGCGCCGGCGGCAATGTCACCGTCACCGGCAAGGACTGGCCCGCCAAGGCCCTGCTCACCCTGCTCATCTGCGGGCAGAACATGATCGGCGGCACCGACTCCTGCGCGAACGCCGACGGCCGCGCCGTGACCACCGACGCCGCCGGCACCTTCAGCCGCAAGCTGCGGGTCGCCGAACCCCCCAAGCCATGCCCCTGTGTGGTCGCCGTCGCGACGGTCACCGGCCGCAAGGTGGCGGCACAGAAGAAGTTCGTCATCGCCGGGCACGCCACCGCACCGCTGCCGCCGGAGGCCGGGCGCGGGCGGCTCGCGCTGCTCGGGGAGCCGGGGCTCGAGGGCACGTCCGGGATCCTGAACTGGTTCGGCGCCCCCGCCCAGCGGCGGCTGACCGTCACCGTCGGCAATATGGGCACCGAGCCCGCCAAGAACCCCGTCTTCGAGATCGGCACCGCGCACGGCGTGGTCTCGCCGGAGTGGGAGCGCAGGCAGTGGCGCGGAGTGATCCCGCCGGGCGGAAAGAAGCAGGTCAAGCTGCTGGTGGAGCTCCCGTCCGGAGCCCACGGCGACTACGTCGTCTCGATGAAGTACCAGGGCCGGCTGCTGGCCGAACAGCCCTGGGGCGTGGCCCGCCCCTGGGGCGTCATGCTCTTCTGGGTCCTGCTCTTCGTCGTCGTGGTGACCGCCGCCTTCCGCATCGGCATGACGATCGTCGGCCGCCTCCGCCCGTACGCCCCCGACGGCCGGCATCGGGCGAAGTCCTCCCGCCGCCGCTGGCAACAGCGCGAGCGCCCGAACCGGACGCCGGAGGAAGGCGAGGCACCGGCGGGGGTCTAGACCGGCGGGGGTCTAGAACAGCTCGGTCCGCGCCCGGATCCACGCGTCCACGCGCCCCCGTACCCGCCGGTCCTCCAGCAGCGCCATCCCGTGGGCCCCGCCCGGGACCACGTCGAGGGTGAGGTCCGCGCGGGACATGCCCTGGCCCCACTGGGCCATCGCGAGTTCCGTCGAGTGCCGCACCGACACCCAGTCGTGTGCGGAGTGCACCAGCAGCATCGGTGCGTCGTCCGCGCCCGACGCCGTGTTCTTGACCACCGTGGAGCGCCAGGCGTCCCAGCAGCCGGCGTCCGCGCGCCGGGGCGCGCAGCCGGTGAGGAGTTCGGCGTTGCGGCGGAGTTTGCGCTGGTCGGCACTGGCGCCCTGGCGGCCGCCGTCCAGCCAGGCGCGGTACGGCGAGGCCACCGGGGACAGCGCCACCACCCCGGCCGCGAGCTCGCGCCCGGCGCCGTACGTACCCACGGAGGCGGCGATCTGGCCGCCCGCGGAGGAGCCGAGCAGCACCATGCGGTCCTTGGCGAGGCCGTATTCGGCGGCGTGGCCGCGGATCCAGCGCAGCGCGCGGAGCACGTCGTCGCGCTGGGCCGGCCAGACGGCGTCGCTGTTCAGCCGGTAGTAGAGGTCGAAGACGGCGTAGCCGGCGGCCGCGTAGGTACGGGCCCAGCCGCTCCAGTCGGTGTCCTTGGCCCAGTAGCCGCCGTGCACGATCACGACGCCGGCCCGCGGGGCGCCGCCGTGCGGATGCCAGTAGGCGGTCAGGCGCTGGCGCGGATGCGGGCCGTAGGAGCGGGTCGCGTGGTGCAGCGCGCCCTCCGGTACGGAGACCGGCGCCGCGCGGGGGTCAGGGGGCGGGTCCTCGTGCGGCAGCCCGGCCGAGTGGCTCACCGGCAGCAGCGCCAGGAGCAGCCCCAGGGCGAGCACCAGGAGGAGCCGGGGACGTAAAGCAGCGGACCCTGACACATCCCGACCTTTCGCCAGATCAGTAATGATGTCTACATGATCCACGCTATGCCGAAGGCCCGCGATCCGGGTGGATCGCGGGCCTTCGGGCGGTGTGGTGTTGCGGGCTGCCGCGGTTAGCGGACCTCGCCCATCAGCGCCTTCACGCGCTTGCGCGACATGTAGATCGCGATACCGGCGATCACGGCGGCCGTGGCCTCCAGGGCGACGACGCCCTTGCCGTTCAGGTCCACACCGGCGATGGCGAGCAGGCCGGTGACGCTGTCACCCGCGGTGACGGCCAGGAAGAAGACCGCCATCATCTGGGACAGGTACTTCGCCGGCGCCAGCTTCGTGGTCATCGACAGGCCGACCGGGCTGATGCACAGCTCGGCGATGGTGTGCATCAGGAAGATGAGCACCAGCCACCAGATGGCGACCTTCTCGTCGCCCGTCGCCATGCCCAGCGGGATCAGGAAGACGAAGAACGACAGACCGGTGACGACCAGACCGAAGCTGTACTTCGCGACCGTGCTCGGCTCCTTGCCGCGGCGGGCCAGGGCCAGCCAGACGACGGCGAAGACCGGCGCCAGCATCATCACGAACATCGGGTTCAGCGACTGGAACAGGGTGTTCGGCATCTCCCAGCCGAGGATGTCCCGGTTGGTGTGCGCGTCACCGAAGAGCGACAGCGTGGACGCACCCTGGTCGAAGATCATCCAGAACACGGCGCAGGCGACGAAGAACCAGTTGAACGCGGACAGCTTCTTCTTGTCCTCGCCCGTGAGGTCCTTGTCCCGGCGGATCCGGGCGATGACCCAGATCGGGATGATCAGACCGGCGATGGTGATCGGGACCAGCGCCCAGTTCAGCGTGTAGACGCCGGTGGCGACCACGATGGCGTAGAAGACCACGGCCACGGCGGTGGTGGCCAGCGACACGTTGAGGACCTTGCGGCGCTCCTGCGGGGTCACCGGGTTCGGGACCACGCTGGACTGCGCGCTCAGGTGCTTCGAGCCGAGCAGGAACTGGATCGTGCCCAGCGCCATACCGAGGGCCGCGATACCGAAGCCCAGGTGCCAGTTCACCTTCTCGCCGAGCCAGCCGATGATGAACGGCGCGCCGAAGGCACCCAGGTTGATACCCATGTAGAAGACCGAGAAGCCGGCGTCGCGGCGCGGGTCGTTCGGGCCGTCGTAGAGCTGGCCGACCATCGTGGAGATGTTGGCCTTCAGCAGACCGGAGCCGACGGCGATGAGGGCCAGGCCGACGAAGAACATCGCGTCGGTCGGCAGCGCCAGCGACAGGTGGCCCGCGGTGATGATCACGCCGGAGATGGCGACGGTCTTACGGGGACCCCAGACGCGGTCACCGAACCAGCCGCCGGGCATGGTGAAGAGGTAGACCATCGCCACGTAGACGGAGTAGATGGCCGTCGCGGTCGCCGCCGTGTAGGCGAGACCGCCGCCCTGGCTGCCGGTCGCGGCGTCCGCGCCTCCGGAGACCAGGTAGAGCACGAGGAGAGCGCGCATGCCGTAATAGCTGAAGCGCTCCCACATCTCCGTCATGAAGAGGGTGGCCAGGCCGCGGGGGTGGCCGAAGAACGTCTTGCCGCTTGTGGCAGCGGAGTCCTTCGTCAGGCTTGACGCCATGATGGTTCCTTGCTTTACGGGGACGGCCGGTCGCGTACGACGCGTCGCCGGGCATCTGGGCACACGGCCACCGGGCGCTCCTTGGCGGGCCCCGGGTGCCGGGCAGACTGAACGTCCGACCAGAATGCTACTTACAGGGGGTGGCACGTCAGGGCACTGCGACCTGGGGGAAGATGGTCACAGGTCCCGAGTTAACGTGACGTTCGCTCACTGTATGCGCGCGATAAGGCTTATGGGTGGTTTTGTAATGCACCTCACAAGTGCCCGGCACCCTGACCGCCGGACTACCATCACCCCATGACCCGTGTACTGCTCGCCGAGGACGACGCGGCCATCTCGGAACCTCTGGCCCGTGCGTTGCGCCGTGAGGGTTACGACGTAGAGGTGCGGGAGGACGGACCGACCGCGCTGGAAGCCGGTCTGAAGGGCGGGATCGACCTGGTCGTCCTCGACCTCGGGCTGCCCGGGATGGACGGCCTGGAGGTCTGCCGCCGGATGCGCACCGAGGGCCACGGCTTCCCGGTGCTGGTGCTCACCGCGCGGGCCGACGAAGTGGACACGGTCGTCGGCCTCGACGCCGGCGCCGACGACTACGTCACCAAGCCCTTCCGCCTCGCCGAGCTGCTCGCCCGGGTCCGGGCCCTGCTCCGCCGCGGCACCGCCGCCGAGCCCGCCGCGCCGCCGCCGGACACCCATGGCGTACGCATCGACACCGAGTCGCACCGCGCCTGGATCGGCGACGAGGAGCTGCAGCTCACGGCGAAGGAGTTCGACCTGCTCCGGGTGCTGGTCCGCGACGCGGGGCGGGTGGTCACCCGCGACCAGCTGATGCGCGAGGTCTGGGACACCACCTGGTGGTCGTCCACCAAGACCCTCGACATGCACATCTCCTGGCTCCGCAAGAAACTCGGCGACGACGCCGCCAACCCGCGCTACATCGCCACGGTGCGCGGCGTGGGCTTCCGCTTCGAGAAGAGCTAGCGCCCTCCGGGCGGGTCGGCGCGATGGCGATGCACGGGCAGCTCGTCCTCGGCGGGACCCGCCCTCCCGGCCACCGGCCCGGACCTGCCCGCCTTCCCGGCCCCGCCTGCCTGCGCGGGCGCACGCCCCAAGCTCTCGCCGTACCCGCCCGGAGGGCACATTGCGCCGCCGACTGATCAATTCCACCCTTGCCGTCGTGCTCGTCGTCATCGCGGTCTTCGGTGTGTCCCTCGTGATCGTGGAGACCCGGACGATCGAGAGTGCCGCGCACGACCGGGTCAGGTCCGAGGCGGTGCGCCTCTTCAGCGTCGTCGAGGGGCGGATCGCCGGCGGTGAGCCGGTGACGCCCGAGGCGCTGCAGGAGCAGGTGACCGGGGGGCGCTTCGCCGTCGTGCGGGCGCCGGGGCAGCGGCCGATCGAGCTGGGCCAGAAGCCCGAGAGCACCGGCATCATCGAGGAGACCCAGAAGGGCGCGGGCGGCGTCTCCGTCACCGTCCAGGAGTCCCGCGGCGGGGTCAACGGCGAGATCGGCCGGGCCCTCATGATCATCCTCGCGGTCGCGCTGCTCGCCATCGGCGCCGCCGTGCTGCTCGCCATCCGCCAGGCCAACCGCCTCACCGCCCCGCTCACCGACCTCGCCGAGACCGCCGAGCGCCTCGGCTCCGGCGACCAGCGCCCCCGCCACCGCCGCTACGGCGTCCCCGAGCTGGACCGCGTCGCCGACGTCCTCGACAACAGCGCCGAGCGCATCTCCCGCATGCTCACCGCCGAGCGCCGCCTCGCCGCCGACGCCTCCCACCAGCTCCGTACGCCCCTGACCGCGCTCTCCATGCGGCTGGAGGAGATCACCGTCTCCGACGACCCGGAGACGGTGAAGGAGGAGGCGGCCATCGGCCTGACCCAGGTCGAGCGGCTCACGGACGTGGTGCAGCGGCTGCTCACCAATTCCCGCGACCCGCGATCCGGCCTCGGCATCGACGTGGACGTGGACGAGGTGGTCAAGCAGCAGATCGAGGAGTGGCGCCCGGCCTACCGCAGCGCGGGACGGGCGATCGTACGCTCCGGCAAGACCGACCTGCGCGCGGTGGCTACACCCGGCTCCGTGGCCCAGGTGCTGGCCACCCTGATCGAGAACGCCCTGATGCACGGCGAGGGCCGGGTCGCGATCCGCACCCGCGTCACCGGCACCCAGATCGTGATCGAGGTCACCGACGAGGGCAAGGGCGTGTCCCCCGAGCTGGGCTCGCGGGTCTTCGAGCGCTCGGTGAGCGGCCGGAACTCGACGGGGCTGGGGCTGGCGGTGGCGCGGGACCTGGCGGAGGCGGACGGGGGAAGGCTTGAGCTGGTCCAGCAGCGCCCGCCGGTGTTCGCGCTGTTCCTAGGGCGGGAAGCCGAGGCTTGAGCAGGGGGCCTGGGGGCAAAGCCCCCAGAACTCTTTCCGGCCGCTAGCGGGGCACCCGCACCGGCTGCTCCTGCCGCGCCGCCGGGATCGACGGGGTCTCGGGCAGCGCCCGGAAGACCCAGCTGCGGTACGACCAGAAGCGGAAGGCCGAGGCGATGATGACGCCGGCGAACTTGAAAATGTTGTTCTCCACTGGGCTGTCCCAGTGGAAGCCGTACGTGGCGACGTAGAGCACGCCGTTCTCGATCACCAGGCCGACAGCGCTGAAGATCATGAAGAGCGTCAGCTCACGGGTCCGCCCGCTCTTGTCCCGGTCCCGGTACGTGAAGTGCCGGAAGCCCACGTAATTGAACGCGATGGCGACTATCGTCGCGATCATGCTGCACCGGACGACGGGCAGCTCCGTGTTGTGGTGGACCAGGTTGAAGACCAGGAAGTTCACCACCACGCCGGCCCCGCCGACCGCGGCGAACTTCACCAGCTCCTGACCGATGCGCCGCATGCGGGAACTGACTATGGCCGGTCCAGTCATAGTGATGTCAGCTCCGTTGTTCGTCGGTCCGGAACTTCATGCTAACCGCCACAAGGTCACCTGCCGGTAAAAGCCGGTACATGAGGCCGATACCCTGTAGTGCGTGACGTTCCCGGTAGTCGGCATGGTCGGCGGCGGCCAGCTCGCGCGCATGACCCACGAGGCGGGCATCCCCCTCGGCATCAGATTCAAGCTCCTCAGTGACACCCCGCAGGACTCCGCGGCCCAGGCCGTCGGCGATGTGATCGTCGGCGACTACCGCGACCTGGAGACGCTGCGCGCCTTCGCCCGCGGCTGTGACGTGATCACCTTCGATCACGAGCACGTGCCGACGGAGCACCTGAAGGCGCTGCAGGCGGAGGGCATCCCCGTACGACCGGGGCCCGACGCCCTCGTGCACGCCCAGGACAAGGGCGTCATGCGCGCCCGCCTCACCGAGCTCGGCGTCCCCTGTCCCCGCCACCGCATCGTGACGGACCCGGCGGACGTGACCCGCTTCGCGGAGGAGGGCGCCGGCTATCCGGTCGTCCTGAAGACCGTCCGCGGCGGCTACGACGGCAAGGGTGTCTGGGTCGTGGACTCCGAGGCTGCTATCTCAGGAGCCGCCGATCCCTTCAAGGCCGGCGTCCCGGTGCTGGCGGAGGAGAAGGTCCCCTTCACCCGCGAGCTCGCCGCGAATGTCGTCCGGTCCCCGCACGGCCAGGCGGTCGCGTACCCGGTGGTGGAGTCCATCCAGGTGGGCGGCGTCTGCGACACCGTCATCGCCCCGGCCCCCGGCCTGGACCCGGCCCTTTCGGTACGGACCCAGGAGCTGGCGCTCCGTATCGCCAAGGAGCTGGACGTGATCGGCCACCTGGCGGTCGAGCTCTTCGAAACCGCGTCCGGCGAGGTGCTGGTCAACGAGCTCGCCATGCGCCCGCACAACTCCGGTCACTGGACCCAGGACGGCGCGGTCACGTCCCAGTTCGCCAACCACGTCCGCGCGGTCCTCGACCTGCCGCTCGGCGACCCGCGCCCGCGCGCGAAGTGGACGGTCATGGCGAACGTCCTCGGCGGCGACTACCCGGACATGTACCAGGGCTATCTGCACTGCATGGCCCGCGACCCGGGCCTGAAGATCCACATGTACGGCAAGGACGTGAAGCCCGGCCGCAAGGTCGGCCACGTGAACGTCTACGGCGACGACCTGGCCGATGTGCGCGAGCGCGCCCGGCACGCCGCCGACTACCTGCGAGGAACGATCACCGAATGAGCACCCCCGAGTCCCCGCTGGTCGGCATCGTCATGGGCTCCGACTCCGACTGGCCGGTCATGGAGGCCGCGGCCCAGGCGCTGGCGGAGTTCGAGGTCCCGTACGAGGTCGACGTCGTCTCCGCCCACCGGATGCCGCACGAGATGATCGCGTACGGCGAGGGCGCCGCCGACCGCGGCCTGAAGGCGGTCATCGCGGGCGCCGGGGGCGCGGCGCACCTGCCGGGCATGCTGGCGTCGGTGACGCCGCTGCCGGTGATCGGGGTGCCGGTGCCGCTGAAGTACCTGGACGGCATGGACTCGCTGCTGTCGATCGTGCAGATGCCGGCGGGCGTGCCGGTGGCGACGGTGTCGATCGGCGGGGCGCGTAATGCGGGGCTGCTGGCGGTCCGTATGATCGCTGCGCACGATGCTGACCTCCGTCAGCGGATGAGCGCCTTCCAGAGCGAGCTGAACGAGCTTGCCTCGGAGAAGGGGCGCAGGCTGCGCAAGCGGGCCGCCGAGTAGGCCGCCCTCCGGGGGCTCCGCCCACGGACCCCCGCATCGGCGCTGCGCGCCTCGGCCTCAAACGCCGGCGGGCTGAATTAGGGAGACGCCGACGATGGCCGCAGACCACCTCGCCCGCGCGCACGAGCTGCTCAAGGCGCACCCGGTCGTGGACGGCCACAACGACCTTCCCTGGGCCCTGCGCAAGCAGGTCGCCTACGACCTCGACCGGCGCGACGTCGCCGTCGACCAGAGCGCGCACCTCCACACCGACATCCCCCGCCTGCGTGCGGGCGGCGTCGGTGCGCAGTTCTGGTCCGTCTACGTCTCCACCGAGCACGCCGGCGACGATGCCGTCAGCGCTGTCCTCGAGCAGATCGACTGCGTCAAGCGGCTCGTGGCCGCGCACCCGGCCGACCTGAAGCTCGCGCTCACGGCCGACGACATGGAGGCGGCCCGCGCCGAAGGCAAGATCGCCTCGCTCATGGGCGCCGAGGGCGGCCATTGCATCAACAACTCCCTTGCCACCCTGCGCGCCCTCCACGAGCTCGGCGTCCGCTACCTGACGCTGACCCACAACGACAACACCGACTGGGCGGACTCGGCGACCGACGAGCCCGCGCACGACGGCCTCACGGACTTCGGCGAGGAGGTCGTCCGCGAGATGAACCGACTCGGCATGCTCGTCGACCTCTCGCACGTCGCCCCGGCGACCATGCATGACGCCCTCCGCGTCACCGAGGCGCCGGTGATCTTCTCGCACTCCTCCTCCCGCGCGATGAACGACCACCCCCGGAACATTCCGGACGACGTCCTCGCTCAGCTCCCCGCGAACGGCGGGGTGGCGATGGCCACTTTCGTGCCGAAGTTCATTCTCGAGCGCCGCCCCGACGAGACCGAGGAGGAGCAGGCGCGCCGCGCCACCGCGGCCGTCGTCGCCGACCACCTCGACCACATGCGCGAGGTCGCCGGCATCGAGCACATCGGGATCGGCGGCGACTACGACGGCGTTCCCGTCACCCCTGTCGATATGTCCGATGTGAGCAGTTATCCCACGCTCGTAGCCGAATTGCTGCGGCGCAACTGGTCGGAATCGGATCTCGCCCGACTCACGTGGCGTAATGCCGTGCGCGTGCTCAAGGATGCTGAATCGGTCGCAACGGACATCTCCACGCACCGTGGGGCATCTATCCGCACCCTCCAACTCCCCGGTGACGCAGCTCACTAAGCCAATTTTCATCGACATCGGACCCCGTGGCCTGTCGTGTCCATTTTGGTTTCATTGCGTCATCTCCCCAGCTAACAGCGCTATTTGATGCCGTGCCCGGGTTACGTCACATCGCTCTCGGTGTGCTGATCCACCGCAGCCGGTGATGACGCGATCTTCTTCGGGGCAATCGCCGCTTGTTTCCCGCAAATCGATGTGTTTACGGTGCTCGCCGTGTCCGGATGAAATGTCCGGGCACCTCGCAGCCGAACGCCTAATCCTGTCGGCGGCAGCGGGCACACGATTTACGCCGTACCGACAGGAGCGGGGGACCCAGGTAAGCCGCCGGAACTGTGCCGCTCAACACACAGCACCGGCTTGGGGTGAAGTCGCGATATGCGGCCGGGCATCTCCAGCCCGAACCCGACAGCTCACCTCGCAGGCGTCGGAGAGGAGCAGTCCCTATGTCCGCACGCGGACGTCACCGTCGTCTCGGCCGAATAGCCAAGAAGCGCGCCACTCTCGTCCTCGCCGCCGGCGGCGCGGGCGTAGCCATTCCGATGATCGCGGGCGGCTCGGCGCACGCAGCCTCCGTCGACACCTGGGACAAGGTCGCCCAGTGCGAGTCGGGCGGCAACTGGTCCATCAACACCGGCAACGGCTACACCGGTGGCCTGCAGTTCTCGCAGTCGACTTGGGCGGCCCACGGCGGCACCAAGTACGCGGCGACCGCCGACAAGGCCACCAAGGCCCAGCAGATCGAGATCGCCGAGAAGGTCCTCGACTCCCAGGGCCCGGGCGCCTGGCCGAACTGCGGCCCGAAGGCCGGCCTGTCCCAGGGCGGCCCGGCCCCGCAGACGGAGGCCGAGGCCCCGAAGCAGGAGGCCGCTCCCAAGCAGGAGGCCCCGAAGCAGGACTCCTCGAACGAGGAGTGGGGCACCAAGGCGGCCCCGCAGCAGAAGCAGACCAAGCCGGGCACGTACACCGTGGTCAAGGGCGACACGCTCTCCGACATCGCGCACAAGCACGACGTCAAGGGCGGCTGGCACGCGATCTACGACAGCAACAAGAAGACCATCGGCGGCGACCCCGACCTGATCTTCCCGGGCCAGAAGTACGACTTCGACGGTGACCGCGACGTCACCTTCGAGGAGGGCCCGAAGAAGTCGGCCGCCCCGAAGCAGGAGGCCCCCAAGGAGGAGGCCCCCAAGGCCGAGACCAAGCAGGCCGCTGACAGCTCCTCGTCCGACGGCTTCGTCCGCCCGGTCCCCGGCTCCGTCTCCACGCCGTACGGCGCGGGCGGCGGCATGTGGTCCTCCGGCAGCCACACCGGCATCGACTTCAGCGCCTCCACCGGCACCCCGGTGAAGTCCGTGGCCGCGGGCACCGTCGTCAAGGCCGGCAACGGCGCCGACGGCGGCGCGTACGGCAACGCGATCGTCGTCAAGCTCGACGACGGCCGCTACGCCCAGTACGCCCACCTCTCGTCGGTCTCGGTGACCACCGGCCAGCAGGTGAAGGCGGGCGAGCAGCTCGGCCTCTCCGGCGCCACCGGCAACGTCACGGGCCCGCACCTGCACTTCGAGATCCGCACCGGCGCCGAGTACGGCTCCGACGTGGACCCGGTGCAGTACCTGCGCTCGCACGGCGTCAGCCTCTGAAGCGCGCATAGCTGATACGGCAGAGCCCCCGGTTCCGGCGGACCGGGGGCTTCGTCGTGCCCGGGGGCGTACGGGCTCAGCTGACGCAGAGGCAGAACGGGTGCCCGGCCGGATCCGCGTAGACGCGCCAGAGGCCCTTGCCGATCTGGTCGTCCAGCAGCTTCGCGCCGAGCGCGAGCACCTGCTCCTGGGCGGCGTCCAGCTCCGCCCGCGGCACCATCAGGTCCAGGTGGAACTGCTGCGGCCGCTCCGGGTTCGGCCAGCTCGGCGGCACGAAGTCCGGGGCCTCCTGGAAGGCGAGGCGCTCGCCCGTGGGGAGGTTGAGGTCGATCCAGTCCGGCGCGTCGGCGTTCTGCTTCACCTCGCCGCCCAGGATGCCGGCGTAGAACTCCGCGAGCGCCCGGGGGTCGGGACAGTCCAGCGCTACGGGACCCAGCGTGGCGATGGGCATGGCGTTACTCCTTGCTGGCTTATTCCGGTAACTGACTCCGTTACCTCATGATGGGGTGACACAGGTAACATCGCAAGCGTGGAGACACCGGCGGGTCTGCAGCTGATCCAGGACTTCGTGAACACGCTGGACGTGGAGTCCGGGGCGGACGACCTGGAGTCGTTCCTCACCGACGACCGGGTGTCCGCGCTGTCCCTGCGCAAACGTGACCTGCCGGCGCTCCGGCGGCTGCGGGAGGCGCTGCGGGCCGTATGCCTGGCGCACGCGGGCCTTCCGGCCCCCACGGAGCCGCTGGGGGAGCTGCTGGCGGCGGCGCCGCTGACGGTGGCGGTGTCGCCGGACGGCGGGGCGCGGCTGCGCCCGGCGCGCGAGCTGAAAGGCGTGGCGGTGCTGACGGCCCGTATCGCGGCGACGATCGCGTCCGCGGCCGCGGACGGCACCTGGGACCGCCTCAAGGCCTGCGAGGCGGACGACTGCCGATGGGCGTACTACGACCGCAGCCCGGCGGGCCGGCGCCGCTGGTGCACGATGGCGGTGTGCGGCAGCCGCGCGAAGATGCGGGCGTACCGGACCCGGCAGCGTTGAACGCCCGGCCCGCCTGGCCTGGCCCGCGCCGCCCAGCCGCCCGCCAGGGCGCTACGCGTTCGGGCGGCCCATCCCGCGGTACGTCCAGCCGGCCGCGCGCCACTTCTCCGGGTCGAGGGCGTTGCGGCCGTCGACGATGGTGCGGCGGGCGGCCACCGCGCCGAGCTCCGCCGGGTCCAGCTCGCGGAACTCGCGCCACTCCGTCAGGTGCAGCACGATGTCCGTGCCGCGCACGGCGTCCAGTGCCGAATCGGCGTAGCCGAGCGTCGGGAAGAGCCGCCGCGCGTTCTCCATCCCCTTCGGGTCGTACACCGTGACCTGGCCGCCCTGCAGGTGGATCTGCCCGGCGACGTTCAGCGCGGGCGAGTCGCGGACGTCGTCCGAGTCCGGCTTGAAGGTGGCGCCGAGCACCGCGACCCGCTTGCCGAGGAAGGAGCCGCCGCAGGCCTCGCGGGCCAGCTCCACCGCGGCACCCCGCCGCCGCATGTTGATCGAGTCGATCTCGCGCAGGAAGGTCAGCGCCTGGTCGACGCCCAGCTCGCCGGCCCGCGCCATGTAGGCGCGGATGTCCTTCGGCAGGCAGCCGCCGCCGAAGCCGACCCCGGCGCGCAGGAACTTGTGGCCGATCCGCTCGTCATAGCCCAGCGACTCCGCGAGCTTCACGACGTCGCCGCCCGCGGCCTCGCAGATCTCCGCCATCGCGTTGATGAAGGAGATCTTCGTGGCCAGGAAGGCGTTCGCGGAGGTCTTCACCAGCTCGGCCGTCGGGAAGTCCGTCACCACGAAGGGCGTGCCCTCCTCGATCGGCGTCGCGTACACCTCCCGCAGCAGCTTCTCCGCGCGCTCGCTGCGCACGCCGACGACGAGCCGGTCCGGGTGCAGGGTGTCGTCGACGGCGAAGCCCTCGCGCAGGAACTCCGGGTTCCAGGCCAGCTCCGCCTCGTCGCCCGCGGGCGCCAGCTCGGCGATACGGGAGGCGAGCCGCTCGGCGGACCCCACCGGCACGGTGGACTTGCCGACCACCAGGCACGGCTTGCTGAGGTGCTTGGCGAGCGACTCCATGGCGCTGTCCACGTACGACATGTCGCAGGCGTACTCGCCGTGCTTCTGCGGCGTGTTCACGCACACGAAGTGCACGTCGCCGAAGTCCGCGACCTCGGCGAAGTCCATGGTGAAGCGCAGCCGCCCGGACGATCCCTCGAGCCCCGCCACATGCTTGGTCAGCAGCTCGTCGAGGCCGGGCTCGTACATCGGGCCCCTGCCGGTCGACAGCTGCGCGATCTTCTCGGGTACGACGTCCAGCGCCAGCACCTCGAATCCCAGCTCCGCCATGGCGGCTGCGTGCGTGGCACCGAGGTAGCCGGTGCCGATCACAGTGATCTTGGGGGCCATGGAAGCGGGTCCTCCGGTTCGCGGGGGCTGGGCCGCCCCCGAGCATAACCGCGTGACCGGGCAACCTTGAGCCACCCTGGGTTGTCTGACGTGGATGTGAATGACAGCACCGGTGTCGAAACCGAGCAGGCCCAGCCCGCCCATCAGGCCCAGACCTCCCGCCGCCGCCCCCGCGGCCGCCGCGTCCTCATGGGCGCCCTGGCCCTCCTGGCCGCGGGCGCCCTCCTGGCCGCCGGCGCGGCGTGGTGGGCGTACGAGCACTACACCGGCCGCGTCGACCGCATCCCCGGCGCCTTCCCTTCGCACGTACCGGAGAAGGACCAGCCGGCGCCCGGCAAGGGCGGCGAGACCTATCTCCTCGTCGGCCTCGACGCCCGCTCCGACCTGCCCACCACCGGCAGCTCCGCGAAGGCCCCGCAGTGGAAGCCGGGCGCGCAGCGCAGCGACACGATGATGCTGGTCCACCTGCCGGAGGACCGCAGCGCCGCCTACGTCGTCTCGCTGCCCCGCGACAGCTGGGTCCCGGTCCCTGGGCACGGCGACGCGAAGCTGAACGCCGCCTTCTCCTGGGGCGGCCCGCCGCTGCTCATCGACACGGTGCAGCGGCTCACGGACGTACGCGTCGACCACCTGGCCGTCATCGACTGGAGCGGCTTCAAGCGCCTCACCGACGCCGTCGGCGGCGTCACGCTGGAGGGCCGGGAGATGAACGGCGAGCAGGCGCTGACGTACGTACGCGAACGCAAGAACCTGCCGCGCGGCGACCTCGACCGCACCCGGCGCCAGCAGTTCTTCCTCAAGGCCGTCGCCGCGAAGACGATCTCACCCGCGAACCTCTCCAACCCGCTCAAGGCCAAGCGCCTCCTCGACGCGGTGACCTCCACGATCAGCGTCGACGACCGCCTCGCCGACTCCGACCTCCGCGACCTCATGTGGGACCTGCGCAACGTCCGCACCTCGGACATGACCTTCATGAACGCCCCGGTCGGCGGCCTCGACACGGTCAAGGGCCAGTCGGTGGTGCTCCTCGACAAGGACAAGGGCGACCGTCTGTGGGAGGCGATGCGCAACGACACGCTGGCGGAGCACCTCCGCAAGCCGTAACTGTCGGTAGCCGAGCGGGCGCAGGCGGTGACATTCATTGTTGACGGTTGTACTTAGTAGGCGGCCCAATGCATCGCCCGCCCCCCAGTTCTGGCTTTACGCATCACCCGTCACATGGGCAAGGTGGTGCGGCGACGAGGTCTGCACGCCGGCGTCCCGGGTGCGGCCGACCAGTGGAACCTCACGGTTGGTTCGCGAGAACCCCATGGACGACGAAAGGCAGGGCCTGTCCCGTGCCCGTGCTGTGCCGACCCGCTGTCTGGGTCCCCGAGAACATCCTCTCGATGGAAAAGACCCTCAGCCTCGCAGAGGAGTTACACCCCAAGCACCCCAGGCTGCGCCTGGTGAAGCGCATGATCACCAACACCGGTGTGACCAAGCGGCACTTGATCCAGCCGGTGGACGTCACCCTCACCCACCCCGGCTTCGAGGCCCGTAACAAGGTCTACGTCCGGGAGGCCAAACGCCATATCCCGGCGGCAGTCGAGCAGGCCCTTGCCTCGGCAGGCCTGGGCGTCCGCGACATCGACGCGATCGTCTTCGTCTCCTGCACCGGCTTCGCCATGCCACCGCTGACCAGCTGGCTGATCAACGAGCTCGGCTTCCGCAGCGCGACCCGGCAGATCCCCATCGCCCAGCTCGGCTGCGCCGCCGGCGGCACCGCGATCAACCGGGCGCACGACTTCTGCCGCGCCTACCCCGGCGCCCATGTGCTCATCGTGGCCTGCGAGTTCTGCTCGCTGTGCTACCAGCCGGACGACTCCGACGTCGGCTCGCTGCTCTCCAACGGCCTGTTCGGCGACGCCATCGCCGCCGCCGTGGTGCGCGGCGACGACGGCGGGCACGGCATGCGGCTGGTCCGCAACGCCTCCCACCTGGTGCCGGATACGGAGGACTGGATCGCGTACGAGGTGAAGGCCACCGGCTTCCACTTCCGGCTGGACCGCCGGGTGCCCGGCACCATGTCCGTCCTCGCCCCCGCCCTGCACACGCTCGCGGGCGCCCACGACTGGGACGCCTCGGCGCTCGACTTCTACATCATCCATGCGGGCGGCCCGCGCATCCTCGACGACCTGTGCCACTACCTGTCCGTCGAGCCGCACGCCTTCCGCCATTCGCGGACCACCCTCACCGAGTACGGCAACATCGCCTCCGCCGTCGTCTTCGACGCGCTGCGGCGGCAGTTCGACGAGGGCCTCCCCGAAGGGGCGCGTGGGCTGCTCGCCGGCTTCGGGCCCGGGATCACCGCAGAAACGTCACTGGGCGTCTGGCGCGCCCCCACCGGCCCCCGCTCCGTGGTCCGGCAGACCGGCGGCGCGGTCCCCACCGCCCAGCACTGACCACCCCCCTCCCGTACGGACCGTCCAGCACGAAAGCGAGGCTGTGCCATGCCCGAAACCGCCACGTCCCCTTCCACCTTCCGCCTCGGCGGCGAGACCCCCGTCAACCGGCTCGGCTACGGAGCCATGCACCTCACAGGACCGGGCATGTGGGGTCCGCCGGAGGACCCGGACAGCGCGGTCCGGATCCTCCGCCGCGCCGTGCACGACCTCGGCGTGAACTTCCTCGACACCGCTGATTCGTACGGCCCCGGCCACAACGAGGAGATCATCCGCAAGGCCCTGCACCCGTACCCCGACGACCTGGTGATCTCCACCAAGGGCGGCATGCTGCGTACGGGCCCGCGGGACTGGACGCACGAGGAGGGCCGGGACCCGTACATCATGGCGCTCGGGCGGCCCGAATACCTGCGGCAGCAGGTCGAGGTGAGCCTGCTGCGGCTGGGAGCCGAATCGATCGGGCTCTACCAGCTGCACCGCATCGACGACCGGGTGCCGCTGGCCGACCAGCTGGGTGTGCTGGCCGAGCTGAAGGCCGAGGGCAAGATCCGGCACATCGGCCTCTCCGGCCAGCCGGATGTGCCGGTGGCGACGATCGAGGCGGCCCGGCAGATCACCGACATCGCCGCCGTGGAGGCGCTGTTCAACATCGCGGACCAGGCGAGCACGCCGGTGCTGGAGTACTGCGAGGACAACGGCATCGCCTTCATCCCGTGGTTCCCGCTCGGCCACGGCGGCCTCGTCGGCCCCGCCGGGGTGCTGACCAAGGCGGCCGAGGCATACGGCACCAGCGGCGCCCGGCTCGGCCTGGCCTGGCTGCTGCAGCGCTCGCCGAACATCCTCGCCATCCCGGGCACCACGAAGCTGCCGCACCTGGAGGACAACATGAAGGCGGCCGGCGTCGTGCTGACCGGCGGCCAGTGGCGGGACGTCGAGGCCCAGTGCGCTCAGGCCGAGGCCTGGCGCCCGGAACCGCGGCAGACGAGCCCCGCGGCGAGCAGCGAGCACCCGAACTGCGCCACGATCCGCGCCGTGTACCGGGACCTCACCCGGATCGCGGAGTACGCGGCCGACGACGTCGTCTATCACGTCGCCGCCCGCGACACCCCCGAGGGCGCACCCGACCTGCACGGCAAGCACGCCGTCACCGCGGTTGAGCGCTGGCTGGCGGACAAGACGGGCGGCACGCTGCGCGCGGAGGTGGAGTCGGTGGTGGCCAACGACCACTGGGGCACGATCATCGGCACCTTCCACTTCACGATCCGCGGCGAGGAGCACGCGGAGCGGTTCTGCGGCCTGTGGAAGTTCCGCGACGGCCTGATCACGCACCACTGGCAGAACGCCTACGACCCGGTCGCCCTCGGCCGACTGCTCGACCCGCCGGCCCAGTAGCCGCCGCCGCGCGGCCGGCGGTGCAGTGGACTTTGGTCCCGCCCGGTCGGGACCATTGCCCGCGCTTGTGCATATGTGCCCCTTATACGTTGAAGCGGTCCACCCGGGACAACGCCTCAACTCCCAACCGAAAGGGGCCCGCTCACCCATGGGTAAGCGACGCGCGCCCAAGCGCACTGCCGGCCGCCGGATCATGACCACCGCCGCTGCGACCACCATCATGGGTGGCTCGGTCATCCTGTCGAGCACAGCCGCCATCGCGGCGGACAACCCGGAGCCGACGGCGAGCCAGGAGACGGCGGCGACGCTGCCGGACACGCCGCGGACGTATGAGGCGCTGCAGGCCGTGGTGGATGCGGCGGTCAAGGACGGGCCCCACGCCCGGATGACCCACCACGTCAGCCAGGCGAAGCAGGCGGCCGGCGCCGGGGACACGGAGAAGGCGCACCAGGAGCTCGCGAGCCTTGCCACGCTCGCCGGCAATACGCCGATGGACGCCGGCTACCGCCAGGTGATCATCGCCGGTGCCAAGCAGCTGCAGACCCAGCTGCCCCCGGTCGAGCTGCCGAAGCCGGTCCCGGACACCCCGAAGACGTACGAGGAGCTGCGGGCCGCGCTGGACAAGGCACTTGAGCTCCAGCACGTATCGCATGGCGATCACGGCCGGATGGCGTCGCAGCTGAGCCGGGCGCAGAAGGCCGCCGACGCAGGCGACCCGGGCAAGGCGTACGAGGAGCTCAAGAGCCTTGGCGAGCATGCCGCCCGCGCGGTCCACGACGAGACGTACCGCACGCTCATCGTGGACGGCGCCAAGAACCTGCGGGAGCAGCTGCCGCCGGTCGAGCTGCCGGAGCCGATAAGGACCCCGCGCAGCTACCAGGACATGCGCGACCTGCTGAACAAGGCGCACGGCAAGGGGCACTTGGACAAGACCGAGCTCGGCCGGATGACCTACCGGGTCACCCAGGCGGAGACGGCCGAGAAGGCCGGGGACAAGGACACGGCGTACGAGCGGCTGCAGGCCGTCATCAAGACCGCCGGTGTGGTGACGGACGAGGCCTACCGCCAGTCGCTCGTGGACGGTGCCAAGTACCTGCAGGAGCGGCTGAACCTGGAGGAACTGCCGCAGCCGATCATGACGCCGCACAGCTACAAGCAGCTGCTGGCCGTCCTGGGCGAGGCGAAGGAGAAGGGCCACCTCTCCGACGGCGACCACCAGCACCTGGCGAAGCTCGTCCGCGAGGCGCGTAAGGCCAAGGTCGGCGGCGACCCGGAGAAGGCGTTCGACAAGCTCGAGAGCGTGATCAAGGACGCCACGAAGGTGACGGACGCGGCGTACCGCCAGGCCACCGTCGACGGCGCCAAGTACCTGCAGAGCAAGCTGCCGGAGACCGACCCGGGCACGGACCCCGGCACCGACCCGGGCCACGGTGGCGACCACGGCAACGGCGGCGACCACGGCAACGACGCCGGCTCCGGTTCGAAGCCCGGCGCGAACAACGGCAACGGAACCGGCAACGGCAACGGAACCGGCACCTCCATCCAGACCACCGCCACCAAGCCCACCACCGGCGACCTCGCCCACACCGGCACCGACGGCACCGCCGCCCTCATCGGCGGCGCCGCCACCCTCACCGCCCTCGGCGCGGCCGCCGCAGCGTACGCCGCCCGCCGCCGCGTACGCCTGCCGCAGTAAGCGGTAGCCCGCCCGGGCACGGGCCTACGCGGCGTGCGCAACGTCACGTAGGCCCGCTGTCCCGGGGCGCTCTACCATCGTTGCGTTACTTAACGGTAGTTAGCAGGCAGCGTGGAGTGGAGAGAGCCTTGGCAGGACAGCCCGAATTCGACCTGTACCGGCCGGCCGAGGAGCACGACATGCTCCGGGACGCCGTGCGCTCGCTCGCCGAGGCGAAGATCGCCCCGTTCGCGGCCGAGGTCGACGAGGAGGCCCGCTTCCCGCGGGAGGCGCTGGCTGCCCTCGTAGCGAATGACCTGCACGCCGTGCACGTACCCGAGACGTACGGCGGCAGCGGCGCCGACGCGCTCGCCACCGTCATCGTGATCGAGGAGGTGGCCCGCGTCTGCGGCTCCTCCTCGCTGATCCCGGCCGTCAACAAGCTGGGCTCGCTGCCGGTCATCCTCTCCGGCTCCGAGGAGCTGAAGAAGCAGTACCTGAGCCCGCTGGCCAAGGGCGACGGAATGTTCTCGTACTGCCTCAGCGAGCCGGACGCCGGCTCGGACGCGGCGGGCATGAAGACCCGCGCGGTGCGCGACGGCGACCACTACATCCTCAACGGCGTGAAGCGCTGGATCACCAACGCCGGTGAGTCCGAGTACTACACGGTGATGGCCGTCACCGACCCGGAGAAGCGCAGCAAGGGCATCTCCGCCTTCGTCGTCGAGAAGAGCGACGAGGGCGTCTCCTTCGGCGCCCCGGAGAAGAAGCTCGGCATCAAGGGCTCGCCGACCCGCGAGGTCTACCTCGACAACGTCCGTATCCCCGCGGACCGGATGATCGGCGCCGAGGGCACCGGCTTCGCCACGGCGATGAAGACCCTCGACCACACCCGCATCACCATCGCCGCCCAGGCGCTGGGCATCGCCCAGGGCGCGCTCGACTACGCCAAGGGCTATGTCAAGGAGCGCAAGCAGTTCGGCAAGCCGATCGCCGACTTCCAGGGCATCCAGTTCATGCTCGCCGACATGGCGATGAAGGTCTCCGCCGCCCGCGCCCTGACCTACCAGGCCGCCGCCGCCTCCGAGCGGGTCGACGCCGACCTGACGTACCTGGGCGCGGCCGCGAAGTGCTTCGCCTCGGACATCGCCATGGAGGTCACCACGGACGCGGTCCAGCTCCTCGGCGGCTACGGCTACACCCGCGACTACCCGGTGGAGCGGATGATGCGGGACGCCAAGATCACCCAGATCTACGAGGGCACCAACCAGGTCCAGCGCATCGTGATGGCGCGCAACCTGCCGTAACGGCGCACGCAGAAGGGCCGGGTCCGCTGGACCCGGCCCTTTTCGCGTATCAGCGCGTCACCGCGTCACTTGTCGGTGACGGTGACCTTCTCGTCGTTCTTCACCTGCTCCAGCAGCTGCTTCGCCTTCGCCTCGTCCCACTTCAGGACCGAGCCCGCGCCCGGCATGTTGCCGCCAGGGACGGTGGGCAGGTTCAGCGAGTTGCCGTCGCCGCCGTTCACGGACTTCATCGCCATGAACATCTTCAGCAGCGTGTAAGGCCCGTTGTCCTTGTCCACGACCAGCGTGTCCAGGCCCGCACCCATGGTCGGGTAGAGGCTGAACGGGTTCATGATCGTGCCCGGGCTCGCCGCCTTCTTCGCGATGGCGTTGAGCAGCTTCTGCTGGTTCTTGGTACGGCCCAGGTCGCCGTCCGCGAGCGCGTAGCGGTTACGGGCCATGGCCAGCGCCTGCTCGCCGTTGAGGTCCTGGCAGCCGGCCTTGAAGTCGGCGCCGGAGTTCTTGTCCTTGATCGGCTTGTCGAAGCACATCTCGACGCCGCCGAGCTCGTCCACGATGTTCGCGAAGCCGCCGAAGCCGATCTCCGCGTAGTGGTCCATCTTCAGGCCGGTGTTGTACTCGATGGTGCGCACGAGAAGGCCGGGACCGTCCTGCGAGTACGCAGAGTTGATCTTGTTCTTGGTCGCCGGGTACTGCTTGCCGCTCTCCGAGCCCTTGAAGGCCGGGATCGTCACGTACCAGTCACGCGGGATGGAGATCAGCGTGTTCCCGTTGTCGCCCTCGTGCAGGATCATCATCGAGTCGGTGCGGTTGCCCTCGGACGAGCCGGTGTGCAGGCGCTTCTTGTCCTCGTCGGACAGGCCCGCGCGGCTGTCGGAGCCGACGATCAGGGTGTTGGTGCCCTCGCTGGAAGGACGGTCCTCGACCTTGCTGAGGTCGACCTCCTTGCGCATCTTGCTGTCGGCCCAGAAGTACGTGCCGAGCGAGACGGCGAGCACCACGACGAGCAGCGTGATGAGGCCTATCTTGATCCGCTTGCCCCAGTTCGGGGCGCGGCGCGGCCCTGCGTCGTACTGGTCGGGGCCGCGGCCACCGCCGCCGCCGTAGACCTGTCCCTCGTTGTAACCGTCGTCATACCGTCCGTAGTCATGCTGCGGCGGCACGCCTGGCCGCTGCGTCGGCATGACGCGCGTGGGCTCCGGCTGCGGGCGCTGCCCACTCCGGTCCCTGCGGTTGTCGTTCCATGCATCCGGCCAGTCGTTCATGCCGTGAAGTCTGCCTTGCTCGGCGTGTCGGCTGGAAGTGGGGTTCTGAATCGGGCAGAGACTGTGGCGAACCTGATGCAGAGCAGGCCAAATATGTCGCTCTGCGGGTCTGTGCATAAGCTGACCGTCATGAACACCAAGCCCACCGAGGCTTCCCGTACGACCCTGTCCCACATCATGACGGGGAACGACACCAACCTCCTCGGCACCGTCCACGGCGGTGTGGTCATGAAGCTCGTCGACGACACCGCGGGCGCGGTGGCGGGGCGGCACTCGGAGGGGCCCGCGGTGACGGTCTCGATGGACGAGATGGTCTTCCTGGAGCCGGTACGGGTCGGGGACCTGCTGCATGTAAAAGCCCAGGTCAACTGGACCGGATCGTCCTCGATGGAGATCGGGGTGCGGGTGCTGGCGGAGCGCTGGAACGAATCGACCCCCGCCAAGCACGTGGCCAGCGCCTACCTGGTGTTCGTGGCCGTCGACGAGGAGGGCAAGCCACGCCCTGTCCCGCAGGCGGAGCCGCAGACCGGCGAGGACCGCCGCCGCCGGCAGGAGGCCCAGATCCGCCGCACCCACCGCCTGGCCCGCCGCCGCGCGATTCAGGAGCTGCGCGCCAAGCGGACCGCCGAGGGCATGGACTGACCGCTACTTGCAGGTCACCTGGTCGCCCGAGACCGCCGAGAACTCACCGAAGGCCTCCGCGTCCAGCACCGGGTCCGCCGGGCGGACCGGGGCGACCTTCTTGAAGTTCTTGCCGAGTGTGACCTGCATCACCGGGCCCTGGCCCGGCTCCTCGCGTAGCACCGAGCCCGGCAGGGCGGCCTGCAGGGAGCGGGCCGACTGGTCGTGGGCCGGGTCGTAGGAGATCACCGTGCGCTTCTCGTCGGCGTCCGCATTGTCCGGCGGCCCTGCGATGAAGCCGGCCTTCGTCAGATCGGCCACCGCCTTGCCGGCCAGACCAGAGCGCCCGGTGCCGTTGCGCACCGCCACCTGGATCTGCTGCGGGGGCACCTCGACGAGGCGGGGCTGAGGGCCCTTCGGGCGCTGCATCAGCAGCGGCTCGTCGGCGCGGATCTTGGCGAAGAGGTTGTCGGCCTTCTTCGTGTCCCACTTGACCGTCTCGCCGACCTCCGGCACCTGGAAGTTCTCGTCCGCGATCGGCACCGTCGCGAACTCCGAGGACTTCGGCGAGAAGTCCCGCATCGCCTCGCCCAGCGACACCATCGACTCGCTGGAGAAGCCGGCATCGGCCCGTACGGACCCCAGCACCGTCGAGCTGACCTCCCGGAACTTCGCCGGGTTCAACAGCCCGCCGGTGCCGCTGAGCTTCGCGATGACGGCGGCCATGAAGCGCTGCTGGCGCTTCATCCGGCTGAGGTCGGAGGCGCCGTCGACGTGCCGGGCGCGGACGTACTGCAGCGCCTCGCCGCCCTTCAGCGTCGAGGTGCCGGCGGGGAGGTCGAGCCCGGAGTGCGAGTCCTTGAGCGGGCGCGCGGTGCAGACGTCCACGCCGCCGATGACGTCGACCGTCTTCATGAAGGCGGAGAAGTCGATCTCCAGGTAGTGGTCGATGTGCACGCCGGTCAGCCGCTCGACCGAGCGGATCGTGAGCGGCGGACCGCCGTGCCCGTACGCCGAATTGAGCTTGCCGGGGTGGGCGGCCAGCTCCTCGCCGAGGTCGTGGTTGGTGTGCGGCGGGAACTTCACGTACGTATCGCGGGGGATGGAGATGACGCTGGCGCGGCGGCGGTCGCCGGAGACGTGCACCAGCATGAGCGTGTCGGTGCAGTTGCAGGGCGCGCCGCCCAGCCGGTACTTCGCCTTCTCCGCGGCCGTGACGCTGTCCCGCCGGTCGACGCCGGCGAGCAGGAAGTTCATGCCCCTGCCGTGCTGCTGCGGGCGGTTGTCGAGGCCGTCGAAGGCGTCCACCCGGTCGATCTTGTGGCCCAGGGTGCCGAGCAGCAGATGCCCCGCACCCCCGAGTACCAGCAGTGCCAGCGAGAGACCGGTGGCGAGCCGGAGCCCCCACCTAGGGCCGGGTGGACGGGACGGCGCGGTCAACGAGAATCCTCCCCAGGAGCCGGTGCGCGGCAGCACAGACCGTCAAAGCTATGTATGCCCGTCCCCCGGCAGGTGGCAGCGCGCCTGGGCATCCCCCGTTCGCGGTAACGTGGCGTGGATATGAACGCGACAGACCACCACGACCAGGCACAGCAGCCGCCGGCCGTTTCCGTGATCATGCCGGTGCTCAATGAGGAGCGGCATCTGCGGCATGCCGTCGAGGCCATCCTGGAGCAGGAGTACCCGGGTGAGCTGGAGGTGGTGATCGCCATCGGCCCGTCCAAGGACCGCACGGAGGAGATCGCCGCCGAGCTGGTCGCCGAGACTGCGTCCCATTCCTGGGGCCGGGTGCATACGGTGCCGAACCCCACGGGCCGCACCCCCGCCGCGCTCAACGCCGCCATCAAGGCCTCCCGGCACCCCATCGTGGTGCGGGTCGACGGCCACGGGATGCTCTCGCCGGGCTACATCGCCACCGCGGTGCGGCTGCTGGACGAGACCGGCGCGATGAACGTCGGCGGCATCATGCACGCCGAGGGCGAGAACGACTGGGAGCGGGCCGTCGCGGCCGCCATGACGTCGAAGATCGGCGTCGGCAACGCCGCCTTCCACACCGGCGGCGAAGCCGCCCCGGCCGAGACGGTCTACCTGGGCGTCTTCCGCCGCGAGGCGCTCGAGCAGCAGGGCGGATACAACGAGGAGTTCATCCGCGCCCAGGACTGGGAGCTGAACTACCGCATCCGCGAGGCCGGCGGCCTGATCTGGTTCTCGCCGGAGCTGCGGGTCTCGTACCGGCCGCGGCCCTCGGTCAAGGCGCTGGCCAAGCAGTACAAGGACTACGGCAAGTGGCGCCACGTCGTCGCGCGCTACCACTCCGGCTCGATCAACCTGCGCTACCTCGCGCCCCCGGCCGCCGTCCTCGGCATCGCCGCGGGCCTCGTGATCGGCGCCGTCCTCACCCCGTGGGGCTGGATCATCCCCGGCGGCTACCTGGCGGCCATCGCCGCGGGCTCCGTACCGGCGGGCAAGGGCCTGTCGGCGAAGGCCCGCGCGCAGATCCCGGTGGCCCTGGCCACAATGCACATGTCCTGGGGCTGGGGCTTCCTCACCAGCCCGAAGAAGCTGGCCAGAAAGGTCATCGCCAGCCGCCGGCCCGCCGTGAAGGCGTAGGGCCGCGCACAAACACCTCGGGGCCGGCACCACACGGTGCCGGCCCCGAAGCTTTGCCTCACATCACCAGATGTACGGCTCGTACACGTCCATGCACGCCTTCTTGTCGTCCCCGGCGTTCAGCGGGTTGGAGCTGTCCGGCGCCTTGTCGCCGCCGTAGGCCTCCGCCTTGCCCTTCGGGTACGACGCGCCCTGGCGCCAGTCCGCGCCCACGACCAGCGTGATGCCGGTCGCCTGCGAGGACTCCCGTACCGCCTGGTCCGGCAGGCCGAGCGCCTTCGCCACCGACTGCGCACCGGCGCGCTGTTCCGCGCCCTTGTACGTGATCGTGGTGTCGGCCGAAGACCGCCGTGTGGTGTCCGACTTGGTGTTGGTGAAGCCGAGGTCCTGCATCCGGTCGGCGACCGCGCCGGCCCGGCCGGTGACCGGGACCTGGGTGACGGTGCCGGTGCCGTTCTGGACCGTGACCTCGACCTCGCCCTTCGGCGGGGCCTGGGCGGGCGGTGCCGACGGCTTCTTCTTCTTGTCCTTGCCGTCGATCGGCTGGTCGGAGCGCAGCCGGTTCCAGATCCAGTCCGCGTCCGGGTTCTTCGGGCGGACCCGGCCGGGGGCCTCGGGGGCGCCGGACTTCCACGGCATCGTGGTCATCGTGATCCGGTCGGTCGGGACCTTCTTGATGTCGTTGGCCAGGTCGTAGAGCTTCTTGACCGAGCCGATCTCCTCGTTGACGGTGAGCGCCTTGGTCGCCGCGGTGGCCAGGGAGCGCAGCTTGCCGGGGTCGGTCAGCTTCGCGCCCGCCTTCAGCTCGCGGACCATGGAGTTCATGTACTGGTGCTGGGCGTGCGTACGGCCGATGTCCGAGCCGTCCTCGAAGCCATGGCGGGTGCGCAGCCACTGCAGCGCCTGCTCGCCCTTGACGACGGTGGTGCCCTTCTTCAGCCGCAGGTGCGACTGCTTGTCATAGATGTTGTTCTTCACGCAGACCGGGACGCCGCCGACCGCGTCCGCCATCTGCACCACGCCGGCGAAGTCGACCATCATGAAGTGGTCGATGTGGATGCCGGTCATCTCCTCCCACGTGGCCACGGTGCAGCCCGGGCCGCCGTGCTGGAGGCTGGAGTTGATGGAGTTCGTGGTGGTGGCCTCGTAGGTCTTGCCGTCCTTGGTCTTGCACTCCGGGATCTTGGTGAGGGTGTCCCGGGGGACGGAGACGACCGAGATGTTGGAGCGGTCCGCCGATACGTGCAGCAGCATCTGCACATCCGCCAGCGGCGGCCGGTCGGCGTCGCCCTTGGCGCCGCCGAGCTTCTGGTTCTCCTTCGAGCCGCGGCTGTCGGAGCCGAGCAGCAGGATGTTCAGCGGGGTCTGACCCGCCGCGTTCGGCGGCTTCTTGTCGACCCGGTTCTGTCCGAGATTGAGCTCATCTTTACGGAGATTGTTGTTCAGGTCCCGATACCAGAGATAACCGCCCGCGGCGGTGGCGAGTATTCCGAGCGCGACCACCCAGGCGAAGAATCGGAGAACCCGCCGCTTTTTGCGCGGCGGCTCCCAATAGTCATCGTCGTAGTAGTAATCGTCGTCGTCGTAGTATCCGTCGTCATAGTCGTCATTCGGGACGAAGCCCCCTCGCCGCGGCGGCGGTAGCCTCCGCCCCCGGGGTCTTTCCTCGTACAGGCTGTCATCCCAGCCGAGATCGCGAGGATCGCGTGCGTAGCCGGAACGCCGGTAGTAATGCGCTCCCTCACCGCGAACGCTGCTGCGGCGCATGGGCCCTCCCAGTCGATGGGTTAGCTGACACGGTCGAATGGCGGTGCGGCCGTGTCCTCACTTGGCACAAATGTTTTTGTCGTCCGCGTTGACGTGCTGCACCCCTTCAGGGGCCTTGTCGGGCGCCTCAATAGGCGTGCCGACACCGGTGAAGTCCTTGCCCAGGGACAGCTTCATCGCTTCCCGGGCGCCGGCGTCGGTCTTCGTCTGCTTCATGGCGCTCTTCGGCAGCCCCATCATGTCGGCCAGGGTCGCTGCCTGGTCGGCCTGATTCGGTGCATAGGTGAGGGTGGTCTTCGCCTGGTTCTGCGTGCCGGCGTCGCCCGCGTTGGTCGACAGCGGTACGCCCTTGTCGGTCTGCAGCCAGGTCAGGACGTTCTGAGCCTGGCCGGTCACGCCACTGCCGTTGTAGACATCGACCCGGACCTCGGCCGCCGGGGCCTTCTTGACCTTCTTCGCCTCCTTCTTGCCCTTCGCACCGCCGTTCAGCGGGCGGTCCGCCTGCAGCATCTTGAACAGGGGCTCGGCCTTCGTCTTGTCCAGCACGACCGTGGCGGGGTCGTCCGGATTGTCCACGACAGGCACCGTTGCGAACTCGATGTTCTTCTGCGGCACCTGCTTGAGGTCGTTGGCGAGCTGCATCAGCTTCTTCACACTGCCGATGCCCGTGTCAACCGTGAGCGCCTTGGTGGCCACCTGGCTCAGGTCGTAGAGCTTCTTCGGATTGGTGAGGGTGCCGCCCGACTTCATCTTCCGCACCAGCGAGCCGAGGAACTGCTGCTGCAGCTCGATCCGGCTGAGGTCGCTGCCGAAGCCGACCGAGTGCCGGGTGCGGACGAACGCCAGCGCGTCCTCGCCCTCCACGACGCTCTTGCCCTTGGGCAGCTTCAGGTGCGACTTCGGGTCGTTGATGGGCTTGGTGGTGCAGACCTCGACGCCGCCGACGGCCGACGACAGCTCCTTGACGGCGTTGAAGTCGGCCATCATGAAGTGGCTGATGTTCAGCCCGGTCAGCTTCTCGGTGGTGTCGATGGTGCAGCTCGGGTCGCGCCCGCTCTGCCCCAGGCTGGTGTTGAAGCGCTGATTCGGGGTGGCGGGGATGGACTTCTCCTCGCCGTCCTTGCGCGACGTGCAGTTGGGGATGTCGACGATCATGTCGCGCGGGATGGACAGCGCGGTCGCGCTCTTGCGGTCCTCGGCCACATGCAGCAGCAGCGTGGTGTCCGCGTGACCGACGCTGCCCGCGTCGCCGTAGCCCTCGTTGCCCTTCCCCGTACGGGCGTCGGTGCCCAGGATCAGGATGTTGACGGGACCGTCGGTGGTGGCCGCGTTCTCCTCGCCGATGTCGTACGTGTTGATGTTGCCGTTGAGCTGCTCGTACAGCACATACGCGCCCACGCACCCGCCCAGCAGCAGGAACGCCATCGTCCCGCCGCCCCACAACAGGGCCTTCTGCTTACGGGTCTTGGGCGGCTTCGGCTTGCGCCGGCTGGGGCGTGCACCCGGGTCCTCGACGGGCCGACGGCGCTGGCCCGGCAGCCGGGGCTCGGCCGGCGGGGCGTACGGGTCGGCGGGCGGAGCGTAGGACTCCGCGTACGGCTCCGGGGACTGTCTCTGCCGAGGCGGTCTCGGTGCGTGCTGGCGCAGCTCATAGCTGCCGGTGTCCGGGTTGAACACCCACTGGTCAGCAGGGTCGACGTCGCCTGCTCGGCCGCGGCCTCGCGCATCCACTGTCGCTCAGGTCCTTCAGTCAGCTTCCCCGAAGGCGCCTCCCCCGAGGGCGCTCAATACGGTCTACTTGCAGTGCAGGCCGTCCCCCATGGAACGGCCAGACCGCTCACACTATCCGCCCACTTCAGCGTCTAGCGACGCCCGTGACAAATTCCACTCGCCTTTACGTCGCGACCACACGGCTCTTACGCCACAGGATTGCCCGTTATTAACCGGGTTTACTTGCAGATGTCATCTGTAGGGCGCGTGCCCTCGAAGGCGGGAGACCCGCCGTCGGGGTCGGTGTCCGCGCCCGGGTCCTCGCCCTGGGCCGGCCGGCTGCCGCCGAGCAGCACCGGGCTCACCTGGCGGGAGACGAAGGGGACTTCGGTGTCCAGGCGGAGCGCGTCGAACAGCTCCTCGGCGTCCGGTTGCACCAGCTCGTCCCGGTTCGTGTCGTAACGGTACGGCTGCCGCGGCACGGTGAGAAAGCGCACGTCCGCCTCCGGTACGTCGCGCAGACTGCGCACCAAGTCGTACATATCGGTCAGCGAGGCCAATCCCGGGTCGGTGGTGACCGACTTCGTGGCGGCGTCGAGGAGCGGGGCGAGGCGCAGCGGGTTCAGCAGCACGCCGTTGGACTTCACCTTGCTGACGAGCGAGGCCAGGAATTCCTGCTGCCGCGCCATCCGGTCCGTATCGCTGCCGTCGCCGAGGCTCTTGCGGGCGCGGACGTAACCGAGCGCCTCCTCGCCCATCAGGGTCTGGCGGCCGGCCTTGAGGTGCAGCTTGGCGGGCTTGTCGTTGATCGCCTCGGGGACGCAGACCTCGACGCCGTTGACGGCATTGACCATGTCCTTGAAGCCGGCGAAGTCGACGATCATGTGGTGGTCGACGCGCAACCCGGTGAGGCGCTCGACGGTGCGGATGGTGCAGGAGGCGCCGCCGTAGGAGAACGCGAAGTTGAACTGGTTCGTCTGGGCGCCGGAGCTGTCGCCGTTCGGGCGGCGGCAGCTCGGTATCCCGGTCATCAGGTCACGTGGGATGGACACCGCGGTGGTGGACCGCCGGTCGCCGGCTATGTGCAGCAGGATCGTGGTGTCCGAGCGCTTGCCGTTGGCCTGGCCGTATTTGCGGTTACGGGCCTCGGTGCGGCTGTCGGAGCCGATGAGGAGGATGTTCTGGGCGCCGGTGGCCGAGGGCTGGGGGCGCTCCTGCTCGTAGCGGAGCAGCTCGCGGGCGGTGGCGGAGTCGGCGTGGATGTTGCCGTCCAGCCGCTCGTACCAGTACCAGCCGGCGCCGCCGGCTATGAGCGTGAGGAAGGCCAGGGCCAGGAGCGGCCAGCGATACCTCCGGCGGTTCATCTTCGGTTCCCCCTTTCCTCGGCAGCCTTGCGCTCTGTCGAGCGTGGGGGCGGGGAGGTGGGGG
>NZ_JAAKZV010000585.1 GCF_011044975.1 Streptomyces coryli
CAGCAGCGGTACACCGTGCCGGGCGGGAGGCGCCCGGCACGGTGTACCGCTGCTGGCCGGAGGCGGAGCACGGGCGGCTCCCCCGCTATCCGTCGCCGGAGATCGCGGTGGCGGACCTGACTGCTTTCGCGCTGCAGGCGGCGTGCTGGGGCGACCCGGAGGCCCGCGACCTGGCCCTGCTGGACGCCCCGCCGGCCGGCGCGATGGGCGCGGCCCGCGGCACGCTGCGCGCGATCGGCGCGCTGGACGAGTCCGGCCGGGCCACGCGCCGAGGTGAGGCGCTGTCCCGTCTCGGCGTCCATCCGCGGCTGGCGCGGGCGCTGTTGGACGGCGCGGCCGAGGTGGGCGCGCGGGCGGCGGCGGAGGCGGTGGCGCTGCTCAGCGACGAGCCGCCGCGGGATTACGGGGATGACTTGGCGGCGGCGCTGCGCAGGGCCCAGCGGGGGCAGGACGCGTACGCGTCGCGCTGGCGCACGGAGGCGCGCCGGCTGGAGCGGGCAGTGCGGGACGCGGAGGCGCGACCGGCCGAGGGCGGGAGGCAAGACTCCCCGTCACCCGTACTCACCGCGGAGCCGGGGGGTGCAACGCGCGTCGGCAGGGCGGGTGTTAGGGCTCCCGAGAGCGCAGCGCCGCAGGGGGACCGGCCATGGCCCACGAGCTCCTCGGCAGCCGAACGCAGCCACGCTGGGCAACGTCATGCGACACAGGAAGGGGCTGT
>NZ_JAAKZV010000586.1 GCF_011044975.1 Streptomyces coryli
CGCTTGGGGTGGTGCTGCTGTCGCTCGTGGTCGTGACCGGGCGGGGCGGGCAGGTGTCGCTGGGGCAGGCGGCGTATGCGGGCCTCGGCGCGCTGCTGACGGCGCTGCTGGCGGCGGGGCGGGTGCCCGGGGTGCCGGAGGTGCCGGAACTGGTCGCGCTGGGGCTCGCGGTGGTCGTCGTCGCGCCGCTGGGGCTGCTGGTGGGGTATCCGGCGATACGGCGGCAGGGGCTGGCGCTCGCGCTGGTGACCTTGGCGGTGGGCGTGGCGGTGAGCCGCTTCGTCTTCGCCCAGCCGGATCTGATCACGGGGCTGACGCTGGAGCGGCCGGCGGGGTTCGGGCCCGATCGCTCGTATTACGTGCTGGAGTTGCTGCTGCTGGCCGGTGCGGTGGTGACGGTGTGGGCGCTGCGGCGGGGCCGTACCGGGCGGGCGCTGGCGGCGATGCGCGACCACGAGGCAGGGGCGGCGGCGTCGGGGGTGGCGGTGCCGGCGCTGAAGTCGGGGGTGTTCGTCGCGGGGGCGGCGCTGGCCGCGCTGGGCGGCGGGATGCTCGGGATGGGGATGCAGGCCTTCGACCCGAACACGTATGACCCGGTGCGGGCGTTGCTGTGGTTCGCGGCGGTGGTGGTGCTGGGGGCGGACAGCGTGCTCGGCGCCCTTGCGGCCGCGGCGCTGCTGGTGGGCCTGGACGCGGGCACGCAGGGCGGGATGGCGG
>NZ_JAAKZV010000587.1 GCF_011044975.1 Streptomyces coryli
GTCTGGTGCCCGCTGTCCGGCAGCGGGACCCGGCCCTGTCCTACGCCGCCCGCCGCCCGGCAGCGAACCCAGCCCCGCCGTCCGCCGCCCAGCAGCTGGACCCGGCCTCGTCATACGCCGTCCGCCGCCTGCCAGTCGGCCTGCCCGTCAGTCAGCTGGCCTGCCCGCCCGCTTGCCAGCTGACCTGCCCGCCCGCGGATTCCACTGTCTCTCACCCGCCCCGCTGTCCGGCGATCCACCGCCGCCCGGCAGCGGGACCCGGCCGGGCCTTACGTCGCCCGCCGTCCGCTGCGACCGCCCGGCAGCCGGGACCCGGCCCTGCCGTCCGCCGCCCGGCAGCGGGACCCGGCCGGGTCTTGCGTCGCCCGCCGTCCGCTGCCGCCGCCCGGCAGTGGGACCCGGCCCAGCCGTCCGCCGCCCGGCAGCGGGACCCGGCCTCGTCATACGCCTTCCGCCGCCTGCCCGCCCGCCAGACGGCCCGCCCGACATCCAGCTGGCCTGCCTGCCAGTCGGCCTGTCCGGCCGCCTATCCGCATGCCCG
Source organism: Streptomyces coryli (assembly GCF_011044975.1). GTDB lineage: Bacteria > Actinomycetota > Actinomycetes > Streptomycetales > Streptomycetaceae > Streptomyces > Streptomyces coryli. Next base: position 542 of record NZ_JAAKZV010000587.1, read on the forward strand.
CCTGTCCGCCAATTCCACTGGCCCTCACCCGCCCCGCAACCCGGCAACCAACCGCCACCCGGCAGCGGGACCGGGCCGGGCCATACGCCGCCCGCCGTCCAACCGCCGCCCGGCAGCGGGACCAGGCCCCGCCCCCTCTCCCCTTCCG
>NZ_JAAKZV010000588.1 GCF_011044975.1 Streptomyces coryli
GACCTTGCAGGCATGGGTAACAACCTGAACCGAGTTTTTTTTTTTGCAAGCAGAAGCGTGAAGACGAGCTAGATTCATGTCTCGGGGGCTCGGAGATGTTTATAAGAGACAGGAACGTCCCCATCTGGTACGTCTACGAGCCCGGCGGCGAGCTCTGGATCCTCACCGGCAACGACTCGGCGAAGGCCAAGGCGGCAGCATCGGCGGGCCGCGCCTCCGTCATGGCCCAGCGCCTCGAGCCCACGGTCCGCTACGTCACGGTCGAGGGCCCGGTGACGATCGAGCCCGGCACCCCGGAGCAGCTGCGCGAGGTCTCCGAGCGCTATCTGCCGCCGGAAGCGGTCGAGGAGTACATCAAGTTCTCGGAGGAGAACCTGAGCGAGAACGTGGTCATCCGCCTCCGGCCGGAGAAGTGGCTGTCGGCGGATATGGGGAGCTGGTAGGCGCGGGTCGGGCTGCGCCTGCGGCGGGCGGCTGGCTACGGCAAGGGAGGGCAGGCATGTGCTTGGCCTTCGCTGCCGGGTGCGGGCCGGGTGGTGGTGCAGGGGGCATGGGCGAGGCCAGAGGCAACGGCAAGGCCCGGCTCAGGTGCTCGCCAGCACGGAGAGGCTGGGTGCTCGCAGCAGGCTGCGGCCGGTATTGAAGCTGCCCACCAGCACCCGGCAGCGGAAGCCGCCCCGCCCCTCCAC
>NZ_JAAKZV010000589.1 GCF_011044975.1 Streptomyces coryli
ACCCGCCCCACAGAGGCAGACTGGGCGTATGAGGACTGCCTACGCCGTCGAGACCATCCGTGCCGCCGAAGCCGCGCTCATGGCGCAGCTGCCCGAAGGTGCCCTGATGCAGCGCGCCGCTGCCGGACTTGCGGCCGCCTGTGGCCAGATGCTGAACGGTGTGGGTGTGTACGGAGCCCGCATCACCCTCCTCGTCGGTTCCGGCGACAACGGCGGCGACGCCCTCTACGCCGGCGCCCGCCTGGCCCGCCGCGGGGCCGCAGTGACGGCCGTCCTCCTCCGCCCCGAGCGTGCGCACGCAGCCGGTCTGGCGGCCCTACGCAAAGCCGGTGGGCGGACAGCCGACGATCCAGCGAAGGCCCTCGGCGAAGCCGACCTCGTGCTGGACGGCATCGTCGGAATCGGCGGCAAGGGCAGCCTCCGCGACGACGCCGCCGAGCTGCTGCGCGCCGTCACCGCGCCCATCGTCGCCGTCGACCTCCCCAGCGGGATCGACGCCGACACAGGCGAGGTAGGCGGCGACGCCGTGACAGCAGCCGCCACCGTCACCTTCGGGGCGTACAAACCGGGACTCCTGATCGACCCGGGCGCCGAGCGCGTAGGTGCCCTCCGGCTCATCGACATCGGCCTCACCCCGCACCTCCCCGAGCACCCCGACCTCGAGGCCCTGCAGCACGCCGACGTC
>NZ_JAAKZV010000590.1 GCF_011044975.1 Streptomyces coryli
ACGGGGTTGGCGGGCCGAGAGCGGGTGGATCTGGCGGTGGACTTCGCTCAGCCGTTGCCGGTTGCGGTGCTTGCCGGGTTGCTTGGGGTCGGGGGCGAGTTGGTTTCTTGGCTGGGGCGGCGGCTCGATGCGATGAGTCCGGCGAATGATCATCTTGCTGAGGGAGTGGAGCTGGCTGCTGCTGACCGCGCGGCGCGGGAAGTCGGTGAATTCGCGGCGGCGCTGCTCGCCGATCCGCCGCGGGGAGCGCCGTTGGCGCCGATGCTCGCGGAGCTGGCGGGGGCGCCGTATCCGGGGGAGGTGCGTGCCGCCAACCTGATCATGCTGCTGGCCGCCGGCACCGAGACGGCGCGGTCGATGCTGGCGCATGCGCTGCATGTGCTGATCCACGATCCGGTGATGGCTGAGGTTTTGCGGGTCGAACCCGGGCTTGTGCCCGGCTTTGTCGCCGAGATGCTGCGGACCCAGCCGCCCGCGCATGTGACTTCGCGGTGGACGTCGTGTCCTGTTGAGCTCGCGGGTGCGGGGGTGCCGGCCGGTCGGCTGGTCCTGGTGCTGCTGGCTGCTGCCAATCGGGATCCTGGGCGCTTTCCTGATCCGGGTGGCTTTTCGGTGCGGCGGGGGGATGACGGGCTGGCCTTTGGGATGGGGCGGCATTACTGCCTGGGAGCCGGGT
>NZ_JAAKZV010000061.1 GCF_011044975.1 Streptomyces coryli
CCGCCCGCCGCCGGCCGGGTCGCGGCCGGCGGCGGGCGGTGGTCGAGGGAGCGCTCTGCCTGTTCGGTCATCGCGGGGCTCCTGTCAGCTCGGTGACTGCTGATCCGAGGAAGGTCAACGCCTGGGCTACGTGGGGCAATTCCAGCGGGTCCGCCGCGGTGAGCGCCCGCTCCCGCTCCTCGTCGACGGCGCCGGTGAGCGGCGCGGTGGCGAAGCGGACGCGCAGCGCGTGCAGCTCGTCTCCGAAGCGGTGGCCGCCGAGGACGGCGCCGTCGCCGACGCGGCCGGCGAAGTGCTGCTCCAGTTCGACGGAGTCGCTGACCCCGGCGGCCTCGAGAGCGCCGCGCAGCGGCTCGAAGTCGGCGTAGACCTGATGCCCGGCGTGCGGGCGGCGGCAGACGGCGCCGGTGGCGGCGAGGGTGGCGTGCAGGGCGGCGGCGAGGGCGCCGTGCAGCCGGGCCGCGGCGCGTATTCGCTCGGTGACGGCAGGAGCCTCGTTGAGCGCGAGGGTGGCGGCTTCGGCGACGGGCGCGGACAGTTCGGCCCGTACGGCCGCGAGGGAGGTCTGCATCTCGGCGCGCAGCTGCGCGCCGCGGCCGGCGACCGGGAAGCGGGCGACGGCGGCGGGCCAGGCGGCCGGCAGGAAGGCGGCGGCCAGGTCGGTGATCACGACGACGCCCGGGTCGCCGTTCGGCAGCATCTCGGCCGGGCTGACGACGACGGTGTCGTGCGGGTCGTGCAGGGTGTCGCGGTAGCTCTCGTCGCTGACCACCAGCAGCCCCTCACCGGCGGCGGCCTCGCAGGCCTCGTGCAGCAGCTCGGGCGGCGGCACCGTGCCGGTGGGGTCATCGGCGGCGGAGACGATCAGCACTCTCGGGTCGCCGCCTTCGCCGCGCACCCTTCGGACGGTCTCCAGCAGCTGGAACGGATCCGGCGCCCCGCCGCTCTCCGCGGGCACCCCGACGCCGTACACGGGGCGGCCCAGCAGCCGGGCCTGGGGTGCGTACCAGGCGGCCCCTGGCCGCGGCACCAGGACGTCGCCGCCGGCCGCCTTGAGCAGCGCGAGCAGCAGCGGCTGCGCGCCGGGTCCCGCGAGGGTGTCGCCGGGGGCGGTGTGCAGGCCGCGGCGGGTGTAGTAGCCGGCGGCGGCGGTGCGCAGCGGCAGGGCGCCGCCCGCGGGCTCGGGGTCGGTGCGGGCCGCGGCGTGCGCGAGACAGCGCGCGAGCTCGTCGAGCACGGGCAGACCGGGGTCAGGAACGGCCAGCCGCATCCGCACCTCCCGGCGTCGGTACCTTCTTCCCACCTTGGCAGACCGGCGAGGTCAGCGGGGGTGGGGTTCCGCTGCCCGGGTGATCGCGCGGGGGCTACTTGGGCCGCTCGCGGGCACCGTCGCGGGTGCGCCCGTAGGCGACGGCGCGGTCGGGGTGTCGGCGCAGGTATTCGCCCTCCAGGGCGGCCATGCGGTTGTTGTGCGCGGCCAGCGCGGCGGGTGAGCCGTGCAGCAGCGTGTCGTGGCGGGTGCGATGGATCGTCTCCAGCTCCCTGAGCAGCTGGTGGTCGTCGAGTTCGTGCGGTTCGATGCCGCCCATGACCGGCTCTCCTTTACGCCTCGCGTTGCTGCACTGCCCGGATCCCAGCATCGGGTACCCGGCGGAGGGCGGCTACCCGACAAGGATCTTGTCCGTATGGCAAGACATATCTTCTCGCCATTCGAGATTCCCAGTACGGTCTGCGGCATGGCGACTTACACCCATGGACACCACGAGTCCGTGCTGCGCTCGCACACCTGGCGCACCGCGGAGAACTCCGCCGCGTATCTGCTGCCGCACCTGAAGCCGCACATGCGCGTCCTCGATGCCGGCTGCGGCCCCGGCACGATCACCGCCGACCTGGCGGCGCTGGTGCCGGAGGGGCGGGTGACGGGCCTCGAGGCGGCCGGCGGGGTGCTGGAGCAGGCCCGCGCCACCGCGGCCGAACGGGGCCTGGCGAACGCCGACTTCACCACCGGGGACGTGCACGCGCTCGACTACGCGGACGACACCTTCTGCGTCGTGCACGCACACCAGGTGCTGCAGCACGTGGCGGACCCGGTGCGGGCGCTGGCGGAGTTCCGCCGCGTCGCCAGGCCCGGCGGCTACGTGGCCGCGCGCGACTCCGACTACGCGGCGATGACCTGGTATCCGCTGCTCCCGGTCCTGGACGAGTGGCTGGAACTCTACCGCCGCGTCGCCCGCGCCAACGGCGGCGAGCCGGACGCCGGGCGCCGGCTGAAGTCGTGGGCGCGGCAGGCCGGTTTCACGGACATCACCGCCACCGGGTCCGTCTGGACCTTCGCCACGGCGGAGGAGCGGGCCTGGTGGAGCGGCCTGTGGGCGGACCGTACGACGGACTCGGACTACGCGCGTATGGCGGTCGACGGCGGCCACGCCACCCGAGGCGACCTGGAGCGGATCGCGGCGGCGTGGCGGGAGTGGGGGGCGTGCGAGGACGCGTGGTTCGCGGTGCTGCACGGCGAGATCCTCTGCCGGGTTCCGTAGCAACGGAGGCTGCTGAAAGGATCACCCCCATGCGCTACATCATCATCGGAGCGGGAGCCGTCGGCGGCTCCATCGGCGGGCGGCTGCACGAGAGCGGGCACGACGTGGTCCTGGTGGCCCGCGGCGCGCACTACGAGGCGCTGCGCGCGGGCGGGCTGCGGCTGGCGACGCCGGAGGGCACCCGCACCCTGCACATCCCGGTGGTGGCGGGCCCGGACGAAATCGAGCCGCGCGACGGCGACGTGCTGGTGATGGCCGTGAAGACCCAGCACGCCGTCGCCGCCCTCGACGCCTGGGCGGTACGGCACGGGCGGACGCCCGTGGTCTGCGCGCAGAACGGCGTCGCCGGTGAGCGGCTCGCGCTGCGCCGCTTCCCCGAGGTGTACGGGATGTGCGTATGGCTGCCGTCCGCGTTCCTGGAGCCCGGACACGTCGCCGCGGTCTGCGGCCCGCTGACCGGCATCCTGCACCTGGGCCGCTACCCGTCCGGGAGCACGGAGACGGCCCGCACCATCGCCGCCGACCTGGAGAAGTCGCACTTCGCGGCGCCGGTGGCGGCGGACGTGATGCGCTGGAAGTACGCGAAGCTGCTCGGCAACCTCGCCAATTCCCTCGACGCGGTGCTCGGCCCGGAGGAGCACGGCTCCCCCGACGGGGCCGCGCTCCGCGAGCGGGCGCAGGCGGAGGGCCGGGCGGTCCTCGCCGCCGCCGGGATCGCTCACGCGAGTGAAGCCGAGCAGAAGGAGGTGCGCGGAAACCGGGTGGACCGGCAGCCGGTCGAGGGCGTCGGCCAGGTCGGCGGCTCGTCCTGGCAGAGCCTCACCCGCGGCACCGGCTCGATCGAGGCGGACTACCTCAACGGCGAAATCGTGCTGCTCGGACGGCAGTTCGGCGTCCCCACTCCGGTCAACGAGCTGCTCCAGCGCACCGCCAACGCCTTCGCCCGCGAGGGCCGCGCCCCCGGTTCTCTGACCGCGGCGGACCTGGCGGCCGAGGCCAACTAGGCTGCTCGTCATGGAGATTCTGGGGTCATCACTGCGCGTGGCCGTCGACGAGCTCGAGCCCGCGATCGCCGTGTACGAGCGCCTGACCGGCGAGCAGGCGCTGCGCTTCGAACGGAGCGGCGTCTCGGTGGCGGCGGTCGGCTGCTTCCTGCTCATGAGCGGTCCGCCGGCCACGGTGGACGTGCTGCGCAAGGTCGCGGCGACGCTCGCGGTGAAGGACGTGGACGAGGCACTGCACACCCTCCGCGAGGTCGGCGCCGAGATCATCGCGGGCCCGTCCCCCACCCCGATCGGCCGCAACCTGGTCGCCCGGCACCCGGACGGCAGCGTCTTCGAATACGTGGACCGGCGCCCGGACTGACGCTCAGGCCGGGTCCGGGTCCGGGTCCGGGTCCGGCTGCGGCCGCATCCGGTACGCGTACCGGGCCGGCAACGGGTGCTCGGCGCGGGCCCGTTCCCGTAGCTCCGGAGTGATCTCGCCGTCCCCCGCCACCAGCCGCTCCGCGATGGCCGACCAGGTCTCGCCGAGGACCTCGGCACCCTCGCGGAGGTCGGCGACCTCAAAGCCGGAGTCGAAGATCGCGCGGGCGGCCGGGGCGTCGCCCTGCGCGAGGAGGGTCTGGGCGCGCAGGAGCTGGAAGCGGCCGCGGGCGCGCGCCTCGTCCGGCAGGCGGTCCAGAACGACCGCCGCGATGTCCGCGCGGCCGGCGCGCAGGAAGAACGGCACCGCTTCGGCCGCGAGCGCGGACCGCAGCACGTCCCAGTCCTCCCCCCGACCGGCGTGCTCGTGCGCGGACTTGACGGCGCCGAGGTAGTGCCCGAGCGCCGCCTCGCCGTCGCCGCGCTCCGCCTCCGCGTACGCCAGGCAGCGCAGCGTCCATGGCGCGGGCGGCCCTTGCGTCCACTCCGACGCGAGCGACTTCCGCCACGCGTCCTCCGCCCCGGCCGCGTCGCCGGCATGCCAGCGGGCGACGCCGAGGTGGTACGCGGCCGTTGGGCCCGGCGGCGCGGCTTCGAGCAGCTCCCGCCACGGCGTGGCGACGGGGCCTGACCCCGGCGCCCCGGCAGCCTCGGTGAACCTGCCGGTGCGCAGCAGTTCCAGCCAGGGGTGCTGCTCCGGCCCGAGGTCATCCGCGGGGAAGGGCGTCCCCGGCAGCTCCCAGCCGCCCCGCGCCACCTCCAGCGCGCCCCATCCCGATCCGGTCGACAGCCGCTCCCCCGGCTCGGCGTCGGCCTGCGCCAGCCACCGCCCGTACGCCTCGTCGACCCGCTCGCGCGGCAGCGCCGCCTCCAGCTCCGCCCCCGCCCCGGAGCGCGCCGCCGCCCAGTCGTCGCCGTGCACCACCGCCGGATCCGCGGCCAGCGGCCCGTACGCCTCCAGCCAGGAGATCTCCCCGCCCCCGTCCAGCGCCAGATGCTCCAGCTGGGTACGGGCGAGCCCGGCCTGGATCTCCAGATACCCCTCCCCCGCACCGCCGTTCAGCCACCGCTGCCACTGCGTGCCGCCCTGCCCATAGCCCCAGTGGAAGAGCTTGCGGCCGCGCAGCACGTCCGTGGAGGCCTGCGCCAGGCCGCGGCCGTCCGCCTCCAGGGCGGCTATCCAGCGGCGTTCGGCATCCGGTAGCTCGTAGAAGTAGTCCGCCGGATATTCGCTGCGCCCCGGATACGTCCGGTCGACGCCCTCGCGCTCCGGCACCGGCACCCGGCGGAGCTTCCGCTGGTAGCCGAAGTACCAGGCCTCGTCGGCCGGTACGAGCACGCGCACCCCGTCCCGCTCGGGCACGGCGGTGTTGGACCACCAGTACACCGGCCGGGTATCGGCGTGCGGATTGCGGAGCCGCACCCCGGCGTACAGGAAGTCGGAGTCCTCCGGCAGCCACAGATCCACCTGATACGGCAGGTCGCGCAGCCGCTCCCACTCCCACAGCCGCAGCATCTCGCCGCCGTCGGGCGCCGGTACGCGCGCGGCGTGCAGCGGGGCGCAGGTGAGGGTGGTGTGGCCGGTGGCGCCGCTGTTCCACTCGACGCCGCCGGAGAACCAGGCGTCGGCGAGGCCGAAGGACGCGGGCTGGAGGACCGGGTTCACGTAGAGGAGTTCGCGGGCGGACGGCTTGTGGAAGAGCGACCACAGCCGGCCGCCGAGGCCGGGCAGTACAGTCGCGCGCAGCCGGTCGTTCTCGATGACGATCGCCGGGAGGCCGGTCTCTGCGCGCTCGCGCCCGTAGCCGTCGCGCATCCGCACCGGGAGCGTGTCGCGCAGCCGGCCGTAACTCAGCTGGCGGGCCATGTCCTCGGGGAGGGTGCCGAGCTCGCCCGGCTCGACCGCGTGCAGCTCGTCGAGGGTGCGCAGCGGTGGCAGCGGGTTCTCGGGGCCGAGCGGTGCGGCGGGCAGGGTGACGGTGATGGCCCGTATGGTGGTCACTTCGCCTGCTCGGCGAGCATCTCCGTGGTGATCGCCCAGCGCTCGTGGTCGCGCCAGGCGCCGCCGATGAAGAGGTAGTCGGGTGAGAAGCCCTCCAGGCGGTAGCCGTTGCGCTTGGCGATGTTGATGGAGGCCTCGTTGCCGGGCTGGACGTTGATCTCCAGGCGGTGCAGGTCGAGTCCCTGCGGGGAGAGGGCGTAGCGGGTGACGAGGCCGATGCCCTCCGTCATATAGCCGCGGCCCGCGTACGGGACGAAGGCGGCGTAGCCGAGGGTGGCGCTGCGGAAGGCGCGCAGGATGATCGAGTTGAGGTTGACGAAGCCCACGATCTCACCGCCGGCGGCGTCGCAGATCAGATAGGACTCGGTCTCCTTCGACTTGATCCGGTCCATGAAGTCCGCGTAGTCCACCGGGGTGTTCGGCAAATACATCCACGGGTGATGCAGCTCGGTGCTGGCATGCACCAGGCGGATCCACTCCTGCTCGTCAGCAGGCGTGATGGGACGGATCGCCACCCGCGGTCCGCGGGCCACATACTCGTGCTCGTGCTCGGTGGTCATCGCCCGAGTGTACGAAAACGGCCAGAGCCGAAACCAGGCCCTAGGGCTGGACCAGCCGCAGCTTGTTCCCGAAGGGGTCGATGAGCTCCAGGACCGACCCGAGCGTCGCGTCCTCCTCGACGCCCGGCTTCAGGTACGGGTATTCCTTGGCCTGCAGCTCGGCGTGCAGCTCGCCCACGCCGTCGACCTCGATGTACGCGGTCGCTCCCGGGGAGGCGTCGCCGTAGTGCTCGGTCAGGTGGAGGGTGAGGTCACCGCGGCTGACCTGCATGTACACCGGCATGCCGTCGGAGAAGCGGTGCTCCCAGTCCACGGTGAAGCCGAGGTAGTCCACATAGAACTCCCGGGCTTTCTCGACGTCGAAGATCCGGAAGAGGGGGACGGTGCGTCGGAAATAGACGGTCATACGTCCACTATGCCGCGTCCCCCCGCCACTGCGGGAGGTCGCCTCCGAGCCGGCCGGGCGGCGCGGCCCAGTCCGCGGGACCGCCGTCGTGGCGGATCGGGGACCGCGCGTGCCGGATCAGGCCGAGTGAGCTGGGGGTTTCGGCCAGCCAGTCCTCCGGGTCGTACGGGCCGGGCGCGGGCGCGTCCGCTGCCCGCGGGGCCGTCAGCAGCCAGTGCGCGGTCTGGGCGAGCGAAAAGGTCGCGGTGTACGTGCCGCCGGTCTCGAGCCGCTCGGTGAGCGCGCGCAGCACGGCCGCCGCGATCAGATAGCCGGTGGCGTGGTCGAGCGCCTGCGCCGGCAGCACGCCCGGGGTGCCGTCGGCGGCGCGCTGCACCGCGGCGATGCCGGTCGCCGCCTGTACGAGGCTGTCGAAGCCGCGCCGCTCGCCCCACGGCCCGTCATCGCCCCAGGCGCTGAGCCGGGCGATCACCAGTCCCGGCCGCCGCTCGGCGAGCGCCGCGGCGCCGAGGCCGAAGCGGTCGAGCGCGCCGGGGCGGTAGGCGGTGACGACGACGTCGGCGCTGTCGAGCAGCTCGTCGAAGGCGCGGCGGTCGGCGGCCGCGCCCAGGTCCAGGGTGGCGGACCGCTTGCCGAAGCCGGTGTCGTTGTGCGCGTCCTGGCTCTCCGGCAGCCTCGGCCCGTCGACGCGCAGCACGTCCGCCCCGAGCAGGGCGAGGGTGCGGGTGGCGACGGGGCCGGAGATGACGCGGGTCAGGTCGAGCACGCGGATGCCCGCGGCGGGCAGCCCGGCTTCGTCGAGCCGGCGGGGCGCGCCGGCCTCCTCCCGCTCCAGGCTGAACAGCGGTCGCCCGGCGACCAGTCGCCCCTGCTCACTCGCCGCCCACTCCTCGGGCTCCCGCGCGGCGACGGCGAGCCCGCCGGCCGCGAACACGTCACGCTCGACGTCCTCGGGCCGCCGCTTCGCCAGCTCGGCCGCGACCCGCTCCACCACCCCTTCCCCGTCCGCGACGCCGAGCGCCGCGAGCAGCCGCGCCCGGTGGTGCGGATAGTTCGCGTGCGTACGGATCCAGCCGCCGTCCGCCGCCCAGAACCGGGACAGCGGCGCGAAGTTCTCCGCGGCCCGCCCGTCCACCCGCAGCTGCCGCTCGCTCACGAACGCGGTGGCCACCGCGCCGTCGTCGACTCGCACCCGGGGCACTTGAAGCGCGTCCCCGCCACGCCGCCGCGCGGCCAGCTCCGCCGCGGCGAGCGAGGCCACCGCCACCGATCCGCGGGCCAGCGCCATGACCGGCAACCGAGCAGGCAGCAGCCCCGCGGGCCCTCCGTACTCGACCCGCTCCAGCAGCTCCGCGTCCCCGCCGAGCCCTGCCCACGCCGACCTGCTCACATCCGCTTCTTCGCGCATGCCGCGGAGTGTACGTTCACCCGGTGTCCGGCCACGAAGAGCTCCCCCACAACCGCAACAACCAGGCCACCGGCGGCATCTGGCGGGTGCCGGAGCGCGGTGCCGTACTCAAGGTCTGCACCCCGGGCGACGGCGGCGCGACCGGATGGGCGACGAGCGACGAGCCGCGGCACTGGAACCACTGGCGGCGTGAAGTCCTCGCGTATCAGAGCGGTCTGGCGGAGAGCGCCTTCGCCGACGGCGGCGTGACCGCGCCGCGGCTGCGCGACCTGGAGACGCGGGCGGACGGCTCGGTCGCGCTGTGGCTGGAGGATGTGGCCGGACTCGCCGGGACCGGCTGGACCGTCGCGCAGTTGGGGGACTTCGCGCGGCGGCTCGGCGCGGGGCAGGCCCGGTGGGCGGCGGACGGGCTGCCGCCGCATGCGTGGCTGTCCCGGCGGTGGTTGCGGCAGTACGTGCGGTACATCGGCGCCAAGGACGTACCGGAGCAGCTCGATTGGGACCACCCGGTCGCGGCGGCGGCCTGGCCGGAGGAGCTGCGCGGCGGGCTGCGGCGGCTGTGGGAGAAGCGCGAGTATCTCTTCGCGGCGGCGGAGGCGGCGCCGCGGACGCTGTGCCATCTCGACGTCTGGCCGATGAACCTGATCGCGGCGGCGGACGGCCGGAGCGTGCTGCTGGACTGGGCGTTCGTCGGGGACGGCGCGGTCGGGGAGGACGCGGCGAACCTGATCGTGGACTCCGTATCGGACGGGCTGATCGACGCCGGGCTGCTTCCCGGGATCCACGAGGCGGTGCTGGAGGGCTATCTCGCCGGGCTGCGCGAGGCCGGGAGCCGCGTGCCCGAGGGTGAGGTGCGGCGGGCGGTCGCGGCTTCCGGGGCCGCCAAGTACGCGTGGCTGGCGCCGATGATGCTGGCCCGGCTGGCGGCGGGGGTGCCGGTCGGCTCGGCTTCGTACGACGCGGGCGGGGGTGCCGAGGAGGTGCTGCGGCGCCGGCGGGGGATGTGCGAGCTGCTGGTGCGGTGGGCGGACGCCGCGTAGCGCTCAGCGCTTACCCGCGCACCGCATAGCGCTCAGCGCTTACCCGCGCACCGCATAGCGCTCAGCGCCTGCCCGCGCACCGCATAGCGCTCAGCGCCTGCCTCGTCGGCGCGCGCCGCGTAGCGCTCAGCGCTTGCCCGCGCGCCGCCGGCCCGAGCCCGACTTCACCAGGCGGATCACCACCAGCGCCACCAGCGCCGCCGCCGCGACCGCCAGCACCACCTTCGAGTACACCCCGACGATGTCCGACACCTCGTGCCAGCGGGACCCGAGCCCGTACCCGGCCAGCACGAAGATCGCGTTCCACAGCGCGCTGCCCGCCGCGGTCAGGCCGAGGAAGACCGGCAGCCGCATCCGTTCGACGCCCGCCGGGATCGAGATGAGGCTGCGGAAGACCGGGATGAAGCGGCCGAAGAACACCGCCTTGGTGCCGTGCCGCAGGAACCACGCCTCCGTGCGGTGGACGTCCGAGGCCTTCACCAGCGGCAACTTCTCGGCGATCGCCACCACCCGGTCGCGGCCGAGCAGCGCGCCCACCCAGTACAGCGCCAGCGCGCCGACCACCGAGCCGAGCGTCGTCCACACCAGCGCGGCCACCAGGCTCATCCCGCCCTGGCTCGCCGTGAAGCCGGCCAGCGGCAGGATGATCTCGCTGGGCAGGGGCGGGAAGAGGTTCTCCAGGGCGATGGCGAGGCCCGCGCCGGGGGCGCCCAGCGACTCCATCAGGTCGGCCGCCCAGCCGGCGATGCCGCCGACGGGGGCGCCGTCCGTACCGCCGCTGCTCAGCACTGCGTACTCGATCATGACTACGACGGTACGTAAAGAACGAGCAAAAACGTAATGCGGACGGCCACCCGGCACTCCTGCGGAAAACCGCAGTCCCCCGCCCGTCCCGCTCCGCTACCGTGGCGATCATGCCCCACTCCCTGCGCCGCTGGCTCCGCCTTGCCGCGGGGCTGCTGGCCGGGGCCGTCACGGCGCTCGCCGAGCTGCTGCTCACCGTCGCCGCCGGGCCGTGGCTCGTCGCCACCCCGGCCCGGCCGCGCGCCCGCCGCCCGCTGTACGCCGCGAGCGCCCGGCTCACGCGGCTGGAGCAGCGGCGCATGGCCGCCTTTTACGCGACGCCCGCCACCGGCCCGGCGGCCGGTCCACGCACGCTGCGGTACGTCGCCGCGCGGTGGGCGATCGGGTTCCTGGGCGCGCTGGTGCTGCTCACGGCCGTCATCGGCGCCGGCTACACCTCGTCGCTGCTGTGGGTGTGGTTCGTGCTGGACCTGGACTACCCGCTCAACGTCCTGCTCGCCGGCCTCGCCGGGATCTTCCTGCTCTTCCTCGCCGCTCAGGCCGTCTACGGCGTCGCCACCCTGGACGCGAACGCCGCCCACCACTTCCTCGGGCCCAGCCACGAGGCGCAGCTGCGGCATCGCATCGGCGAGCTGGCCGCCACCCGCGCCGGCGTCGTCGAGGCCGTGCACGACGAGCGCCGCCGGATCGAGCGCGATCTGCACGACGGCGTGCAGCAGCGGCTCGTCGTGCTCGGCATGCTCATCGGCCGCGCCCGGCGCGCGTCCGCCCGGGACCCGGAGAACTCAACGAAGACAGCGGAGCTGCTGCGGCAGGCGCACGAGGAGTCCCGGCAGGCGCTGACCGAGCTGCGCGAAGTCGCGTGGCGGGTCTATCCGACCTCGCTCGACGAGGAGGGGCTGCGGGCGGCGCTGGAGACGGTCGCCGAGCGGTCCACGCTGCCGGTCGACGTGGCGTACGAGCTGCCCGCGCCGCTGCCGGACGCGCAGCGCACGGTGGCGTACTTCGTCGCGTCCGAGGCCGTCACCAACGCCATCAAGCACGCGGGCGCCGCCCGTATCGCCATCCGGCTGGCGCCTTCTCAAGCGGGCGCCCTGCTCACCGTCACCGACGACGGCCGCGGCGGCGCCGACCCCGCGGGCGGCGGGCTCACCGGCCTGGCCAGGCGGGTCGCCGCGCTGGACGGCCATTTCGCCGTCGACAGCCCGCCCGGCGGGCCCACCACGATCACCGCGGAGCTGCCGTGCGCGTAATGCTGGCCGATGACTCGACGCTGCTCCGCGAGGGCCTCGCGCGGCTGCTCGCCGACGAGGGGCACGAGGTCGCCGCGGCGGTCGGGGACGCCGACGCGCTCCTCGACGCGGTGGCGGCGGACCCGCCGGACGCGGTCGTCGTGGACGTGCGGATGCCGCCGACGCACACCGACGAGGGGCTGCGCGCGGCGCTGCGGCTGCGCGCCGAGCGGCCGGCGGTCGGGGTGCTGGTGCTGTCCCAGTACGTCGAGCGGCGGTACGCCACCGAGCTGCTGACGACGGCGCCCGAGGGCGTCGGCTATCTGCTCAAGGACCGGGTCGTGGAGGTCGACGAGTTCCTCGACGCCCTGGAGCGCGTCGGCTCCGGCCGGACGGCCTTCGACCCCGAGGTGGTACGGCAGCTGCTCGCCCGCAGCAGCCACACGGACCCGCTGGAGCGGCTGACCGCGCGGGAGTCGGAGGTGCTGGCCGCGATGGCGGCCGGGCACACCAACGCGGCGATCGCGCAGCGGCTTTACGTCTCCCAGAGCGCCGTGGAGAAGCACGTCAACGCCATCTTCGACAAGCTCGATCTGGGCGGCAGGGAAGGATACAGCCGACGGGTACTGGCCGTGCTGCGCTATCTCGGTTCGTGATGCCCGCGCGCTGCCGAGCGCACATGATGGGGCCATGACCTCACGCGACCGGCTGCCGGAAGTGCTCGCCGCCCCTGCCCGCCCCGCCCTGGCGCAGGCAGGCATAACGCGGTTCCGGGCAGCACCGGCCGCCGCGGGTCCGTCCTTTGCCGCCGGGTAAGCCGGGCGGACGCCAGATCCGCATCAAGGTCAGGCCCAAGCCCCGGGAGCTGCCGCCGCTGGACCGCCGTACGCCCAGCGGCCGGCCGCTGCCCTACTGAGACCCGTGTTTTACGGGCCGGCCCTCAACCCTCGCGGGCCAGCAGCGTCCGTACGCCCTCCGCCGGCAGCGTCAGGGCCTCAGGGACGCCCGCGTCGATCGTCAGCATCACGTCGTCGCTCGGCCAGCGGGCGGCGAGGACGCCGAGCGGGATCCGCAGGTAGTTCTCCACGCCCGGCAGCGCCTGCGCCAGCCGTGGCTCGGAGGTGAACACCGGCACCTGGTGCTCCCCGTCCTGCTCGATCACCGGCAGCATCACCTGGTCGGGCTGCTCCGGGTCCTGCGCGCCGGCGGGCACCGGCACCAGGACGTCGCTGGCGGCGAGGGTATCCAGCGCCGCGGCGTCGTCCGAGGTGCCCGCGAGGGCGGTCAGCGCCATCTGGGCCGGGGACGCGTTCCCGTCGGGGCTCTGCATAGGCATGTCGGTCATGGTGATTCCCAATCTCTTCGCTGTGACGGCGGGCCGCGCATACCCGAGTCCCCTCGCGTCATGCGCCCATGCACTCAATCGGACGGAAGCGATCGAGTAACCGTTACTTCAGGCCCTCGACCACCGTCGCGCCGAGCTCCTCCGACCAAGCCGACCGCGCGTCAAGACCGCCCTCCGCGAAGGCGGCCACCGCGGCCGCCCGCTGCGCCTCACTCGTCTCGCTCAGCACCGTCCCGCCCGGCGCCAGCCACGCGCGCGCCTCCGCCGCCACCCGCCGCAGCACGCCGAGCCCGTCCGCGCCGCCGTCCAGCGCGACGCGCGGCTCGTGATCCCGGGCCTCCCCCGGCAGCAGCGCGATCTCGTCGCTCGGCACGTACGGCACATTCGCCACCAGCACGTCCACCCGGCCACGCAGCCCGGCGGGCAGGGCCGTGAAGAGATCGCCTTCGTACGTCCGGCCGCCCACCGCCGCGACATTCCGCGCGGCGCACCGCACCGCGGCGGGCTCGACATCGGCGGCGTGCAGCTCGGCGTCCCGTAGCGCCCGCACCACCGCCGCGCCCACCGCGCCCGTGCCGCAGCACAGGTCGACGACCACGGCGGCGCGCCCGGCCGGCGCCGCCGCCACCGCGCGCTCCACCAGGAACTCGGTCCGCCGCCGCGGCACGAACACCCCGGCGTCCACTGCGACCCGCCGTCCGCAGAACTCCGCCCATCCCAGCACCTGTTCAAGCGGCAGCCCCGCCGCCCGCCGCGCCGCCATGTCGTCGATCTCCGCGGGGTTACGGGCGGTGGCGGCGATCATGTCCGCCTCCTCCTCCGCGAAGACGCAGCCGGCGGCGCGCAGCCGGGCGATGAGGGCGGTGTGGGAGGCGGGGTCGAGCGAGAGGTTCATTCCGCCCTTCTTACACCACGGGGCGGCCGGCGGGTCCCGCGCTCCCGGGGTTCGGCAGGGGTGCTGCAAAAGATCCGGGATCAGCCTCTTCTCAAGTCCCCGGCATTATGCAAGAGTCCTGCATCATGCAGGGACACGACCTCGGCGCGCTGCGCCGCCTCAACACCGTCGCCGTGCTGCAAGCCCTGCGCGCGGGCGAGCCGCTCACGCTGAGCCGGCTCAAGTCCGCCACCAACCTCTCCCGCCCGACGCTCGAACTCGCCCTCGAGGACCTCACGACCCGCGGCTGGGTCGCCGAGGCGGCGACGGGCGAGGGGCGCAGTCCGGGCCGTCCGGCGCGGCGGTTCCGGTTCCGCGCCGAGGCGGGGCGGGTGGCCGGTGTGGACATCGGGCTGCACAAGATCGTGCTGACCCTCGCCGACCTCGCCGGGGAGGTCCGCGCGACCGAACGCGAGGACATCGACCCCGCGATGGACGGCGCCGACCGGCTCGACTTCCTGCGGCAGCGGCTGCGGCGGTTCCTCGACGACCATGCCGTACGGGCCGAGGAGTTGTGGGCGGTCGGCGTCGGGGTGCCGGGCCTGGTGGACGAGGCCGGGCGGATCAGGTCGGTCATCGTGCCCGAGTGGACCGGCCTCGACCTCGGCCGCCGGCTGTCCGAGACCTTCGGCTGCCCGGTGATCGCGGAGAACGACGTGAACCTCGCGGCCGTCGCCGAGCACTGGCGCGGCGCCGCCCGCCTGACCGACGATGTGGCATGCGTGCTGGCCGGCCGCCGCGCCGCCTGCGGCCTGCTCCTCGGCGGCCGGCTGCACCGCGGCCGCCGCGGCGGCGCCGGCGAACTCGGCTCCCTCCCGCACCTGGGCCTCGCCTCCGCCCACGAGGCGCTGCAGTGGCAACACGGCGACAAGGAGGGCGAGTCGGAGATCACCGCCCTGGTCCGCGCCCTGGAATCCGACGACCCCGAAGCCCACGCCGTCCTCGACGCCTACGCCGCCCGCCTCGCCCCCGGCATCGCCGCCCTGGTCCTCGCCGTCGACCCCGACCTGGTCGTGATCTCCGGCGGCGTGACCCCGGCCGGGCAGTGGCTCACCCCCCGACTCACCACGCATCTGCGCGATCTGACCCTGCACGTCCCGCAGATCGCCGTCAGCACCCTCGGCGAGCCCGGCGTCTCCCTCGGCGCCGTCCGCACCGCCCTCGACTCGGTCGACACCATCCTCGACAACCCGACAGGCCCCCTCCCCTCAACCACCCGCTGAAGCCGACCCCCACCGCGCCACCTGCCCCTCTCGCCCCTTCCCGGAGTCGCGCATGCACAGAAGGTCATTCCTCGCCGGGGCCCTCGCCGCCGCCCCGGCCGCCCTCGGCGCCACCGCCTGCGGCAACGGAGCCGATTCCACCGCCGGTTCCGGCGGCCGGACCCAGCTGTCGTACGGGATGTGGGACCCACTCCAGGTCCCCGGCATGCAGAAGATCATGAAGGCCTTCGAGGCCGAGCATCCCGGCATCACCGTCAAGCTCCAGGTGATCCCCTTCGCCCAGTACTGGACCACGCTGAAAACCTCGATGCGCGGCGGCTCCGCCCCCGACGTGTTCTGGATGAACGCGCCCAACCTCCGCCTGTACGCCTCCAACGACACCCTCGAACCGCTCGGCGAGCACATCCGCCGCGACGGCTTCGACATGGGCGTACACCCGGAGGAGCTGGTCGGCATCTACTCGTACGAGGGCGAGCACTACGGGATGCCGAAGGACTTCGACACGATCGGGCTCTGGTACAACAAGGAGCTCTTCGACCGGGCCAAGGTGCCGTATCCGGATGAGTCCTGGACGTGGGAGACGGTTTACGACGCGGCGCGGGAGCTGACCGACCCGAAGGGCAGCGTCTACGGCATCGCCGCCGAGATGCAGGG
Organism: Streptomyces coryli; assembly: GCF_011044975.1. Taxonomy (GTDB): domain Bacteria; phylum Actinomycetota; class Actinomycetes; order Streptomycetales; family Streptomycetaceae; genus Streptomyces; species Streptomyces coryli. The sequence goes on from NZ_JAAKZV010000061.1 coordinate 15,570, forward strand.
CCAGTACTGCTACTACAACTCCATCCCGCAGGCGGGCGGATACGTCATCCGCGACGGCAAGTCCGGCTTCGCCGAGCCCGAGACCATCGAGGGCCTGCGCTTCTGGACCGGCCTCGTCGACCGCGGCTGGTCGCCGACCGCCAGCGCGATGACGGACACCAGCGGCCGCCAGCTCTACATATCGGAGAAGGTCGCGATGAACTACGACCTCTCCGCGATGGCCTCGATGATGTACGCCGCTCCGGGCATCAAGGACCACGGCGGCGTCGCGGTCCTGCCCAAGGGCCGTAAACGAGCCACCACCATCCACGGCCTCGCCAACGTCATATCGGCCAAGTCCCCGCACACCGAGGCCGCGTGGAAGCTGGTGAAGTTCATGGGGTCGAAGAAGGCGGCCGAGATCCAGGCCCGCGAGGGCGTCACGATCTCCTCGTACACCGGCACCCAGGACGCGTGGGTGAAGTCGATGCCCGAGTTCGACCTAAAGGTCTTCATCGACATGCTCGACTACGCCGTCCCGTATCCGCACTCCACCTACACCCAGGCCTGGGAGAACCTGCAGTACCAGCTGCTCGGCTCCTCCTGGACCGGCCACGGTGACGGCATCGCGAAGGCCTCCCGCACCCTCGCTCAGCAGATGGACCTGGTCCTGGAACGGGAGAACTGATCCGATGGCCGTCTTCCCCTCGACCGCGGCCGCACAGGCCCGTAACAAGCCCCGCCGACCCCGGTCGCAGCGCGCGGCGTATCTCTTCATCGCGCCGATCGCGATCGGCTTCGCCGTCTTCTACATCTGGCCGCTGCTGCAGACCTTCTACTTCAGCTTCACGTCATTCGGCGTCTTCGGCGGCAACAGCTGGATCGGCGGCGAGAACTACGAGCGCGTGCTGCAGGACGTCACGGTCGGCCGCGCGCTGCTGAACACCCTGCTCTACACGGTGATGGGCCTGATCACGCTCCCCGTCTCGATCATCATCGCCGAGCTGCTCAACCGGCCGGGGCTGCGCGGCGTCGCCATCTACCGGGCGCTGTACTTCCTGCCCTTCGTCACCCTGCCCGCCGCCATCGGCCTGCTCTGGAACTGGCTCTACAACGGCGACTACGGCCTGATCAACGAGGTGCTGTCCTGGATCGGCATCGACGGCCGCTACTGGGTCTCGGACCCGACCACGGCCGCGTACGCCATCGGCCTCGTGATGATCTGGTCGCACGTCGGCTACTACTTGATCATCTTCCTGGCCGGCATCAAGGCCATCCCCCGCGACTACTACGAGGCCGCGGAGCTCGACGGCGCCGGGCCGGTGCGGCGCTTCGTCCGCATCACGCTCCCGCTGCTCAGCCCCAGCATCTTCTTCACCTCGGTGATCAGCGTGATCACCTCGCTCCAGGCCTTCGACCTCATCTACATCATGATGAGCCAGCGCAATCCGGCCCTCGGCTCGACGCAGTCGATCGTGACGCTCTTCTACAAGTGGGCCTTTGAGGAGAACGCGCAGGGCCCGGCCGCCGCCCTCGCGTTCCTGCTGATGCTGCTCATCGCGGCGCTGACGTTCCTGCAGTTCCGGCTCCAGAAGAGGTGGGTGCACTATGCCTGAGTCCACCACCGCCACCCGGGCGGCCGCCAAGCTGCCGCGCCAGGCGGGCACGGCCCAGGGCACCTGGGGCGATGACCGGGCCCCGGCCCGCCGCCGCTTCGACACCGGCGCGCTGCTGACACATCTGCTGCTCTCGCTCGGCGCGTTCGCGATGCTCTTCCCGTTCCTGTGGCAGCTGCTCACGGCGCTGAAGACGATGCCGGAGTCGGTGCGCGTACCGCCGACCTTCCTCCCCGAGGACTGGACCTGGGCGGCCTTCGAGAAGGTCTTCACCTCCCTGCCCTTCGCGGAGATGCTCACCAACAGCGCCCTCAACACCCTGGGCCGCACCCTCGGCCAGCTGGTCTTCTGCTCCCTGGCCGCGTACGCGTTCGCGCGGATGACCTTCCGCGGCAAGAACGTGCTCTTCGCCGTCTTCCTGTCCGTGCTGATGGTGCCGTCGCAGCTGCTGATCCTGCCGCAGCACCAGATCATCCAGCAGCTCGGCCTGCTGAACAGCGTCCCGGCGCTGTTCCTGCCCGGCATGTTCAGCGCGTTCGGCACCTTCCTGCTGCGGCAGTTCTTCCTGTCGCTGCCGCGGGAGCTGGAGGAGGCGGCGCGGATCGACGGGGCGGGCAGCTTCCGTATCTTCTGGTCGATCATGCTGCCGCTGGTACGCCCCGCGCTGGCGGCGCTCGCCGTGATCACGTCGATGTGGTCGTGGAACGACCTGCTGTGGCCGCTGGTCGTGAACACGGACCCGGAGACGATGCCGATCAGCGCCGGACTGTCGTCGCTGGAGGGCCAGTACCTCACCGACTACCCCGTCCTGATGGCCGGTTCGCTCATCGCGGGCCTACCGATGATCCTCCTCTATCTCTTCCTGCAGCGGCACTTCGTGCAGGGCATCGCGCTCAGCGGGTCGAAGGGCTGAGCACCACCCCGTAACCAAGAGAAAGGCACTCCGCACATGCCCGAACTCGACGTGGGCCTGATCGGCGCCGGCGGTATCGCCCGCGCGCATCTGCCCGCATGGACCGCGCTCGGCGCCAAGGTCACGGTCCTGTCCACCGATGGCAGGGCCGAGGGGCTGGCCGCCGAATACGCGGCGCACGGGGTCGAGGCGGTCCACAGCCTCGACGAGCTCCTGGCCCGCTGCTCGCTCGTCGACGTCTGCACGCCCAGCTTCACGCACAAGGAGCTGGCGCTGGCGGCGATGGCGGCGGGAAAGCACGTGATCTGCGAGAAGCCGCTGGCGCTGTCGGTGGCGGACGCGCAGGAGATGATCGACGCCGCCGAGGCGGCGGGCGTGCGGCTCTTCCCCGCTCATGTGGTGCGGTTCTTCCCGGAGTACGAGGCCCTCGCCAAGGCCGTCGCGGACGGCGCCGTCGGCGAACCCGCGGTGCTGCGGTTCACGCGCAGCGGGTCGTATCCGGTGTGGGCGCCGTGGTTCGCGGACGCCGGCCTCTCCGGCGGCATCCTGCTGGACCAGATGATCCACGACTTCGACTTCGCCCGGCTGCTGGCGGGCGAGGTGGTACGGGTGCACGCGCAGGCGCGCGGGCGGCTGACGGCGCCCGCCGAGGCGGGAGCGGTCGCGGCGGCAACGGCGGTGCTCACGCACGCGTCGGGCGCGGTGTCGCATGTGCACGGGGTGTGGGGGCTGCCCGACACCCAGTTCAGGACCACCTACCGGGTGGCCGGGCGGGACGGGGTGCTGCACCACGACTCGCTGCAGACGCAGGCGTTCCGGGTGGTCGCGCAGGGCGAGCGGGCCGCGGGGCAGGGCATTCCGGCGACGGATCTGGCGCGGAATCCCTTTGAGGCGGAGCTGGGCGAGTTCGCGGCGGCGGCGCTGGCCGGCGGTCCCGAGCCGCGGGTGTCGGCGCACGACGCGCTGGCGGCGGTACGGATCGCGGCGGCGGCCGCGGAGTCGGCCCTGACCGGGGCCGCAGTCGAGATCGAGAGTGGGGAGCTGGTGTCCCGGTGAAGGTCGGAGTGCTGTCGTTCGCGCATGTGCATGCGACCGGCTACGTGAAGGTGCTGCAGGCGATGGACGGCGTCGAGGTGCTCGCCGCCGACCCGGACCCTGACCCGGATCCGGCGGCGGCCGGGGAGGTGCGCGGCCGGGAGCTGGCCGAGCAGCTCGGCGTCGCGTACGCGGACACGTATCAGGAGGTCTTCGACTGGGGCCCGGACGCGGTGATCGTGACGGCGGAGAACGCCCGGCACCGCGCGCTCGTCGAGCTCGCGGCCAAGCACGGCGTCGGCGCGGTGCTGTGCGAGAAGCCGCTCGCCACGACGGCGGCGGACGGCGAGGCGATGGTGGCCGCCTGCCGGGAGTCCGGGACGCGGCTCGGGGTGGCGTATCCGGTTCGCTTCCACCCCGCGTACGGGGCGCTGCGGCGCGCCGTGCAGGGCGGCTCGCTCGGCGGCGTGCTGGCGGTGGCGGGAGCCAACAACGGCTATCTGCCGACCGGACTGCGGCGCTGGTTCACCGACCCGGAGCTGGCCGGCGGCGGGGCGCTGATGGACCACACGGTGCACATCGCGGACCTGCTCGACGACCTCTTCGGCGCCGACGTGCGCGCCGAGGAGGTCTATGCCCAGGCCAACAACCTGATGTACGCGGAGGAGGCGGACGCCGAGACGGCGGGCCTGGTGACGGTCCGCTACTCGAACGGCACGGTGGCGACCATCGACTGCAGCTGGAGCCAGCCACGCAGCCACCCGGCATGGGGCGGCCTCGAGCTCCAGGTCGTCGGCGAGCGCGCGACGGTCGAGATGGACGCCTTCGGCCAGTCGGTCACCGGCTTCGACGAACGCTCCGCCCGCGGCGTGCTGCTGCCGTGGGGCGTGAACCTGGACGAGATCCTGCTCCGGGCCTTCCTGTACGGCACGGCGGCCGGTGGTGTCGCGGTCGCGGACGGCGAGGCGGGGCTCAGGTCGCTGCGGGTGGCGCTGGCGGCGCGAGAGTCGGCGCGGGTGAGCAGGCCGGTTCCGGTGGGCTGAGGCCGGGGCCGTCGGCAGGTGGGGGCAGGTCGTCCACCCGCCGGCGGCCCGGTGCTGCGGTCCGGCTGATGAGCGCGACTGCCCACATTATGAACGGCCAGTAACAACCCCACGGCTCAAGGCATAGGCTGCTCGGCGTCCCATCTCGAGGAGTGAACGTGTCGGACTCCACGCCCCCCGCCCCCCTTGCCGAGCGGTTCTCCCGCATCGACGGCTCCGCGCTGCGCGAGATTCTCGCCCTGACCGCGCGGCCCGGCGTCATCTCCTTCGCGGGCGGGCTGCCCGCGCCGGAGCTCTTCGACGCGGGCGCGCTCCAGGAGTCCTTCGCCGCGGCGCTGGGGCGCCCGCACCAGTCGCTGCAGTACTCCACCACCGACGGCGACCCCGACCTGCGCGAGGCGATCGCCGCCCGGTACGCCGCCCGCGGCTTCCGTGTCGACGCCGGCGAGCTGCTCGTCACCAGCGGCTCGCAGCAGGCACTGTCGCTGGCCGCGACCGCGCTGCTCGACGAGGGCGATGTGGCGCTGGTCGAGGACCCGGGCTATCTCGCCGCGCTGCAGTGCTTCACGTTCGCGGGCGCGCGCACGGTGCCGGTGGCCACGGACGACGACGGCATCCTCCCGGACGCGCTGGAGGAGACGGTCCGCCGCGAGCGCCCGAAGCTGCTCTACCTGGTCCCCAACTTCCAGAACCCCACGGGCCGCACCCTCCCCGCCGACCGCCGCCGCGCCATCGCCGCGCTGGCCGCCCGTTACGGCTTCTGGATCGTCGAGGACGACCCGTACGGCGAACTCCGCTACGACGGCACCCCGCTCCCGCCCGTCGCCGCCGAGCCCGCCGCGGCCGACCGGACCATCCTCCTCGGCAGCCTCTCCAAGATCATGGCCCCGGGTCTGCGCCTCGGCTGGCTGCACGCCCCCGAGGCCGCGCTGAGCGCCTGCGCCACCGCCAAGCAGTCCGCCGACCTGCACACGTCGACGGTCGCGCAGGCGGCGGCCGCCGCGTATCTGACGCGCTACGACCTGGACGCGCACGTGGCAAAGATGCGCGGCGTCTACGCCGAGCGCCGCGACGCGATGCTCGCGGGGCTGCCCGCCGCGCTGCCGGTCGGCAGCACGTGGAACCGGCCCGACGGCGGCATGTTCATCTGGGCCCGCCTCCCGGAGGACCGCGACGCGACGACGCTGCTGCGCCGGGCGGTCGACCAGGACGTGGCCTTCGTGCCCGGCGCCCCGTTCTACGCGGGCGAGCCGGACCGCGCGACGCTGCGGCTGAGCTTCACGTCGTACCCGCCGGCGGAGATCGACGAGGGCCTGGCACGACTGGCTAAGGCGGCGTCGGCGTAGCGTCGGCGTCCGCGAGCTCGCGGACGATGTCCAGGTGCCCGGCGTGGCGGGCGTACTCCTGGAAGAGGTGGAAGAGGATCTGGCCCAGCGTCGGCGCCTCGGACGCCGTGGCGAAGCGGCCGCCGAGCGCCGCCCGGCGGTCCAGATCCGGCTCCGCCGCCACGATCGCCCGGGAGCGCTCGCACTGGTCGCGGAAGCGCTCGAGCACGGCTGCCGCCGGTTCCTGCGGCGGTACGTGCCAGCGGCCCTCCGGGCCGTTGTCGCCCCAGGGGTCGGTGATCGGCTCGGCGCGGAAACCCCAGCACAGCCAGCGCCGTTCGACATGCGCGAGGTGGTTGAGCAGCTCCAGGGGTGTCCAGCCGGACGGCAGTCTGCTGGTCCGCAACTCGGTTTCGGAGAGCCCGTCCAGCTTGCCGAGCACCGTGGACCGGTAGATGTCGAGGTGCCGGAGCAGGAGCTCGCGGGGGTCCGCGGGGCCCGTCGGGTCATCGATCGGCAGCATCGGCCTCATGCCAGCGCCGGCGTCTCGAGCGTCAGCGTGCCCGCGTCCGCGTCCAGCACCGCCGGCACCCCGAGCGGTACGGTCAGCGCCGGCGTCCCGTGGCCGAACTGCAGCCGCTCCAGCACCGGGACGCCCAGCGGCGCGAGCCGGTCCCGCAGCACTGCCCGCACATCCTCGTACGGGCCGCAGTCCTCCCACGAGCCGCAGACGACGCCCGCGACGCCGTCGAGCCAGCCGGAGCGCAGGAGTTGGGTGAGGATCCGGTCGAGCCGGTAGTCCTCCTCCTCGACGTCCTCGATCAGCAGGATGCCGCCCGCAGCCCCGGGCCGCGCCGCCGGCGTCCCCAGCTCCGCGGCCAGCAGGCTGACGCAGCCGCCGAGGGTGACGCCCCGGGCCCGGCCGGGCACCAGGGGTCCCGCCTGCGGCGAGGTCAGCCCGGTCACGGACTCCGGGTCGAAGAGCGTGCGGCGCAGCTGCTCCTGGGTGGCCGCGTCCTTGAGGAACACCGTCCAGGCCGGCATCGGCCCGTGCAGCGTGACGAGCCCGAGCCGGGTGGCGATGGCCTCGTGCAGCGGGGTGCTGTCGCTGAAGCCGACGTACACCTTCGGGCCCGCGGCGCGCATCGCCTCCCAGTCGAGGAGGTCGACCATGCGCTGCGAGCCGTAGCCGCCGCGGCCGGCGAAGACGGCCCGTACCGCCGGGTCGCACCAGGCGCGCTGGAAGTCCTTGGCCCGGTCGGCGTCGTCGGCCGCCAGATACCCGAACCGCGGGTGGCCGGTGAAGACATGCTCGCCGGCGACCGGGTCCAGGTCCCAGCCGTGCAGGATGTCGACGCCCGCGTCGAGCCGCTCGCGCGGGAAGGGCCCGCTCGGCGCGACGACCGCGACCCGGTCGCCGGGGCGCAGGCGCGGCGGCCGGGTCAGCGGGCTCACCCCGGCGCCGGCGCCCTCCATCATGGCTTCAGCTCCAGCCGCGGCACCCCCGGCTCCGCCGGCTCGAAGCCGAAGGTCTGCGCGTACAGCGAGGTCTCCGCCTCGATCGCCCGGATCATCGTGTCCGCGCGCCGGAAGCCGTGCCCCTCCCCCGCGAAGGTCAGATACGCGTGCGGGACGCCGCGCCCGGCGATCTGCTGCAGGAAGCGCTCGCACTGCACCGGCGGGCAGATGACGTCGTCGAGCCCCTGCAGCAGCACGAACGGCGCCCTGACCCGGTCGGCGTGATGCTGCGGCGACCGCTCCCGGTACCGCTCCGGCACCTCGGCGAGCGGCCCGACCAGCGACTCCAGATACTGCGACTCGAAGTCGTGGGTCTCCCCCGTGGCCCAGGACGCCAGGTCGAGGATGGGGTAGATGATCGTGGCGCACGCGTACACGCCCTCGGCGAGCGGCGAGGTGAGCGAGGCGGCGGAGGTCCAGCCGCCCGCGCTGCCGCCGCGGATGGCGATCCGGGCCGGGTCCGCGGTGCCCTCGGCGGCCAGCTCCCGGGCGACGGCGGCGCAGTCCTCGACGTCGACGACGCCCCACTGCTCGCGCAGCCGGTTACGGTACTCCCGCCCGTAACCCGTCGAGCCGCCGTAGTTGACCTCCACCACGCCGATGCCGCGCGAGGTGAAGTAGGCCAGCTCCAGGTCGAGTACGAGCGGGACATGCCCGGTCGGGCCGCCGTGCGCCCAGACCACGTACGGGGGCAGCTCGCCGTCCGGGGCGGCGAAGTCCGGGTTACGGGGCGGGTAGAGGTGGGCGTGCACCTCGCGCCCGTCAGGACCGGTGAAGGTGCGGTGCCGCGGCTGCGGGTAGTACGCCGGGTCGACGGCGTCCGTATGCGCGCTGCCGGTCACCCGGGCCCGGCCGGTGCAGGTGTCGAGCTCGATGATCTCGTGGCCGCTGTACGGGCCCGCGGCCACGCCGGTGACGCGGTCGCCGACGACGGCCAGCGCCGACGCCCAGTCGGTCCAGCCGCCGGGCACGTCGGCGAGCTCGCCGGTGGCCGGGTCGAGTATGCCGAGGGCGGTGTCGCCGGCGCCGTGCACGGTGGCGATCAGCCCGTTCGGCAGCATCGCGAACCAGCGCAGCCCGATCTTCCACAGCCCCGCCGCGAACTCCTCCTCCCGTGGGCACAGGTTCACCGCCGCACCCGTCTCCGGGTCGACGCGGTGCAGATTCCACCACCCGGTCCGGTCGGTGGCGGCGACGAGCGAGCCGTCCGGCGCCCACTCCACCTGCGCGATGGACTCCTCCGGTCCGCCCGCGACGGTCCGGGCGCCGGTCAGCGTGCCCCCCGCCGATCCCGATGCCGATACGTCCGCGACCCGCAACTCGGTGCCGTCCCACGGCATGCTCGGGTGGTCCCAGGCGATCCAGGCCGCCCGGCGCCCGTCGGGGGACAGCCGCGGGCCGGTCACGAAGCGGTGCCGGTCGTCGGTGAGCTCGCGGACCGCGCCGCGGTCGTCGGCGGCGGAGCCGTCCAGCGGCACGGCGGCCAGCACCCGCCGCAGATCCGTCGGCCCCTCGCCGGTGAACTCCTCCAGCACGCACCACACTTCGCCCCGCTCCGGCAGCACGAGCGGGTCGCACCAGCGCCGCCCGCCACCGGTCTCCGACACCGGCGTCAGCGGCCGCGGCTCGCCCCCGGCATCCGGCTCGTACGCATACAGCCGCTGGTCGTCGAAGTGCGTGAAGACCAGCAGCGGCCCTTCCCCAAGCTCTCGGCTTCGCTCGAGCAGGGGATGCCCCATTGCCTCCCGCTCCACGCCCGCCCACGGCCGGCCGCCGTACTCATGCACCCGGTTGCGGACATTCCACGGCGCCGGCAGCACCGACTCCTCCACGCCGTCCGGCCGCAGCCGCACCAGCGCGCGGCGGCCACCCTCCTCCGGCCGGGGAGCGGTCCACCAGATCTCCTGGCCGACGGCGTCGAGGTATTCGGGGCGGCCGTCGTGGGACGCGGCCAGCTCGGCGCTCACGGGCGAGGCCCAGGAGCCGTACGGGGCGATGTTCACCTGTGTCACGTGGTCGTTCACTTTCTCTGCCTACGCTGCCCGCAGGAACCGGTCGAGGACGCGCACCCCGAAGTGCAGCGCGTCCACGGGCACCCGCTCGTCCACGCCGTGGAACAGCGCCTGATAGTCGAATCCCTCGGGCAGCTTCAGCGGCGAGAAGCCATAGCCGGTGATGCCGAGCCGGGAGAACTGCTTGGCGTCGGTGCCGCCCGACATGCAGTACGGCACGACATGGGCCTCCGGGTCGAAGTGCTCCAGGGAAGCGCGCATCGCGGCGAAAGTCGGCGACTCGACCGGCGCGGTCAGCGGCACCTCGCGATGGCTGAACTCCCAGGTCACATCGGGCCCGGTGAGCTCGTCCAGGGTCCGGGCGAACTCCTCCTCGCCGCCCGGCACCATCCGCCCGTCCACCTGGGCCGTGGCCTCCCCGGGGATGACGTTCACCTTGTAACCGGCGTCGAGCATCGTCGGGTTCGAGCTGTTGCGCACCGTGGGCTCCACCAGCGCGGCGGCCTTGCCGAGCTTGCCGAGGAGCGCGTCCACGTCGAAGCCGGGGGCGTCGAAGTCCGGCTCCCCGGCCCCGTACAGCACGGCGAGCTCGCGCAGCGCCGCCCGTACGGTCGGGGTGAGCCGGACCGGCCACTGGTGCTCGCCGATGCGGGCGACGGCGGCGGCCAGCCGGCTGACGGCATTGGCGCGATTGACCTTGGAGCCGTGCCCCGCCTTGCCGTGCGCGGTCAGCCGCAGCCAGGCCGTGCCCCGCTCCCCCGCCGCCACCGGGTACAGCCGCATGCCGGGCCCTGCGTGATACGTAAAGGCGCCGGACTCGCTGATGCCCTCGGTGCAGCCCTCGAAGAGGCCCGGGTGGTGGTCGGCGAGGAAGCCCGAGCCGTACTCGGCGCTGGCCTCCTCATCGGCGGTGAAGGCGAGCACGATGTCCCGCCGCGGCCGCACGCCCGCGCGGGCCCAGGAGCGGACGACCGACAGGATCATCGCGTCCATATTCTTCATGTCGATGGCGCCGCGGCCCCACACCACCCCGTCCCGGATCTCCCCGGAGAACGGATGCACGCTCCAGTCCTCGGCCGCGGCCGGCACCACATCCAGATGCCCGTGCACCAGCAGCGCGTCCGCGCCCCGCTCGGTGCCCTCGATGCGGGCCACCACGTTGGTACGGTCCGGGGCCTTCTCCAGCAGCGTCGGATCGATGCCCGCCGCGGAGAGCTGCTCCGCCACATACTCGGCGGCCTGCCGCTCCACGCCGTCGCCGCCACCGTGATTGGTCGTGTCGATACGGATCAGGTCCGAGGTGAAGCGCACCACCTCGTCCAGCGCCTGCTCGTCCACCGCCCCGCCGCTCGCCGCCACGGCCTCGCCCGCGGTCACCTCAGCCATATTGCTCCTCCACCGCGGCCGAAACGAGGGTGGTCACCGCCTTGAAGCAGCGGATCCCCTCGTACATGGTCTCCGTCGTATACGCCACCTTGCGCTCGCCGGACGGCTCGACGCCCGGCACCACCGTGGCCGCGCCGCACAGATGCTCGGCGTCGAACTCCAGCTCCACCGTGAACGGACCGCCGCGCACCGGCTCCCGCCGACCGGCCAGCGCCGCCGCCTCCTTGGCCGCCGCGCTGATGTCCGCCGCCGTGCGCGCCGGGGTGCGGCAGATCGCCGCATACCGCGACACATAGTCCTTCACGGCGACGCCCTTGGCCTGCGGGGCATAGCCCTTGGCGTCCTCGACGGTCTTGTCATCGCCGGTGACCAGCACCACCGGGACCCCGAACTCCGCCACCACATGGGCGTTCAGCAGCCCCTCGCTCGCCCGCACGCCGTTCACCCACACGCCGGTGATCGAGTTCGCCAGGTACGTATGCGCGAGCACCCCCTCCGTGCCCGCACCCGTGTGATAGCCGACGAAGGCGATGCCGTCCACGTCGCCGTGCTGCACGCCCTCGACCATGGACAGCGACTTGTGCTTGCCCGTGAGCATTTGGGCGCGGTCGTCGAGCCGCTCCAGCAGCAGATTGCGCATCGTCCAATGCGCCTCGTTCACCAGCACCTCATCGGCGCCGCCATCCATGAACCCGGCGATGGCCGCATTGACATCCGACGTGAACATCGGGCGGCACCGCTCCCATTGCGGGCCGCCCGGGAGCACGTCGGCGGGCCAGGTGACGCCCGTGGCGCCCTCCATGTCCGCGCTGATGAGGATCTTCATGTCGAGCAACGGTACGCGGTCGGCAGACCCGGCAAAACCCCTGTGGATAACTGCACAGGTCTAGACCTCTAACGAGTGGCTACGCCACGTCCATTCGGCCCGCGACCAGCCACTTCGACGGCAGCTCCAGCCGCGCACCATCCGGCTGGAACTCGGTCGTGGCAAGCGGCATATCGCCCTCCGCCAGCACCTCGAGACCGGCCTCCGCGAACAGCCGCGGCAGCGCCGCGTCCGTCAGCCGCCCCGGCGCGATGCCGTGCTCGATCACCGGCCGCAGTTTGGCCGGCATCTCCCCGCCGCCGGCCGCGAACGCCTGCATCCTCGCCAGCGCCGTCTCCGCCAGCTCGACCGCGAACACCCGCCCCCGGCCGCCCAGCAGCTCCGCGATCCCGCCCACCAGCCGCGGCTGGTCGGGCTCGTCGCACTGGTGCAGCACCCCGCGCATATACACGTTCGCGTCGCCCAGCTCCTCGTGCAGCCGGCGCATCGCCGCCGGCTCGGTGGCGTCCAGCTGCTCGTACGCCCCGTCCGGGTCCGCGCGCCGGGCCCGCTCGACGGCCGCCGCGGACAGGTCGACGCCCCGGACCTGGCCGTAGCGCCCGGCGAGGAAGCGGGTCTGGGTGCCGTTGCCGCAGCCGAGGTCGACCAGCGGCAGGCCGATGTCGAAGTGGTCGGCGAACAGCGGCAGGTGGAGCGCGGCGGTCACCTCCGGGTCGGCGTCCCAGAAAACCTCACTCGGTCCTTCGGGAGCGTCCTCCCAGTAGCCCTCCCATGCCTTGAGGCTGGACATATTCATGGGGCACCTCCCGATGGCCTGACCATGCCATTGCTATCGCCAACGGACGACCCCCACAAGGGCGTGACGCAAACCCGCGTACGCCCCACACAAAACGCTCACCGCGAGGCGCTCACCGCGAAATCTTCACCGCCGCGGCGGCACCGCCTGCTCGAACCACACCGACTTGCCCGCGGCGAGGCGGCTCGCGCCCCACCCCCGCGCCAGCCGGCTGACGATCCGCAGGCCACGCCCGAACTCGTCCTCCACGCCCGAGTCCAGCAGCACCGGCATCGCCGGCTCGTCATCGGTGACCTCGCACAGCAGCGCATCCCTGGCCCGTACCAGCCGCAGCCCGATCTGCGAACTGCCGCCCGCATGCCGCACCGCGTTGGTGACGACCTCGCTGACCAGCAGCTCGGCCGTGTCCGACATCCGGTCCAGGCCCCAGTCGGTGAGCTTGCCGCGCACCAGCCGGCGGGCCAGCAGCACCTCTTCGGCCCGCGGCCCGATGATCCAGTCGGCCACATCGTCCTGCGGTACGCCGTTCAGTCGCGCCATCAGCAGCGCGACGTCGTCCTTGCGGCCGCCCGTGGTGTTCAGGGCGCGGATGATGTCGTCGCAGGCCGCGTCCATCGAGGCCGCCGGATGCGCCGCCGACTCGCACAGCGCCGCGAGCCCGACCCCGATGTCCTCGCCGCGCACCTCGACCAGGCCGTCGGTGCACAGCACCAGCCGGTCGCCGGGGCTGACGGCCACCGTCACCGTGTCGAAGGGCACGCCGCCGACCCCTATCGGCGCGCCGGTCGGCACCTCGAGCAGCTCGCTGCGCCCGTCCTCGGCGCGCACCAGCACCGGCGGGATGTGCCCGGCGTTGGCGATCAGCAGCTGCGAGGCGACCGGGTCGTAGACCGCGTACAGGCAGGTCGCGAGGTAGTTCTCGCCGAGCCGCTGCGCCAGGTCGTCGAGATTGCGCATCAGCTGCGCCGGCGGCAGGTCGAGCGCCGCCATCGTCTGTACGGCCGTGCGCAGCTGGCCCATCATCGCCGCGGAGTTCAGGCCGTGGCCCATCACATCGCCGACCACCAGGGCGGTACGCGACCCGGGCAGCTTGATGGTGTCGAACCAGTCGCCGCCGACCCGGCCGAGCCGGGTGCCGGGCAGATAGCGGGTCGCGGTGTCGCAGCCCACCATGCGCGGCTCGACCTGCGGCAGCATGCTGTCCTGCAGCGTCTCGGCGACGTTCTCCTGATGTGTGTACATCCGGGCGTTGTCGAGCACCAGACCGGCCCGCGCCGCCAGCTCCGCGCCCGTCACCCGGTCCATGTCGTCGTACGGGGGCCGCTCCCCGTGCCGCAGCAGGATCATGAAGCCGAGCACCACCTGGCGCGCCTTCAGCGGCACCACCAGCATCGAACGCCCGTTGATCAGCGGGCTGATGTCCCGCTTCTCGAACTGCGCCGCGATCGCGTTGCCCATCTCCTCGGTGATCCGGGGCACCAGCACCGGCTCGCCGGTGGTCATGCACTGGAAGAACGGGGTGTGCACCGGGAACGGCATCGACTCGCCGACCGGCACCACGTCGTCCCACCGGCCGGGCTCGTCGTCGTGCACCACGGCGACGCGGTGCCACAGCGTGGTCGCGTCCGGGGCGCCGTCCGGGAAGCCCTCGCCGGCGACGACCTGTTCGCGCAGATACGTGCCCGCGACGTCGGTGAACCGCGGCACGACCGCCTCGCTGACCTCCTGGATGGTCTTGGCCAGGTCGAGGGAGGTGCCGATGCGGCCGCTGACCTCGTTCAGGAACTCCAGCCGCTCGCGCACCGCCACATACTCGAGGTCGGGCGCGTCCTCCGGCTCGGGCGCCGCCTGCTGCTCCACCACGCCGCGCTCGTCGGACGCCACGCGCCGCAGCCGCTCCTTGCGCTCCTCGCGCAGCGACACACCCCAGTCGGGCGTGACCGGCACCCGCTCCTGCTGGCTGACCTCCAGCACCGGATAGCCGAGCTCCAGCACCTGGGCCGCTATCCGGCCGCTCTCCGCGGGGCTCATCGAGGGCAGGATCTCCGGCAGTCGCTTGGCGAGCTCGGCGGAGTCGTCGAACTCCGTGTGCAGCGCGAAGCCCGGGCCGATCCGCTCATAGCCGTCGGCCTCCTGGGCACCCCCGGTCACCGCCTCCGCGTCGGCCGCCAGCACCAGCAGCCGCCCGCTGCCCGGACCGACCAGCGGATACGCCCACCAGATCACGTCCCTCGACCCGCTGCCCGGCTCCGCCGTACGGGCCCGGCCCGCGGTCGGATACGCGGTGGCGGTGGCGGGCGGGAGGCCTAACTCGGGGCCGTACGCGTCGTATTCGCTGTAGGCGGCCTGGGCGCTGTAGGGCGCCTCATGCCCGGAGTCGAGCTGCCGGGCCTCCAGCGCGCCGGTGACCGGCATCAGGTCGACGGCGGGGCTGCCGACCGCATCGTCCCGGCTGTGCCCGAAGAGTCTGCGCGCGCCGCTCGACCAGTGGGTGACGAGGCCGCGGGCATCCACGACCACCACGCCCAGGGGAATACGGCCGGGCACTGTCGCCCGGCTCTCCCCGCTCCCGCCTCCGTGGACCATGGGGAAGGCTCCCTGCGTCTGCGGCTGTCGTCGTCAACCACGGTACGCCCACGGAACCTCACGCGCTGCTCAACGACTAATCCTCATGCCCCAGTTGGAGGTCGCGCTCGGTCCGGCCGCCCCCCGTCACATTCAGTACGGTGGCCACCGGCGGATAGCCCGCGGCGATCACGGTGTACTCGCCCGCGGAGAGATCGATGAAGCGGAATTTCCCGTCCGCACCCGTCGTCCCGGTGTCGACCACATTCCCGGCCGCGTCCAGCAGCGTCACCCGGGCGTCCTCCACCGGCCGCCCGCCGTAGGCCCGTACGGTCCCGCGCAGCACCGCGCCGCCCGCCAGCTCGACGTCCTGCCGGGTCTCCCGCGCCGCCTGCACCGACACCGGCATCGCGGCCGGGCGGAAGGCGGGCGCGCTGGCGGCGAGGGTGTACTCGCCCGCGACCAGCTCGCCGATCGCGTATCCGCCGTCCCGCTCGCTGCGGGTGGTGGCCACCACCTCGCCGCGTACGTCGGTGAGCGTGACCGCGGCGTCCCGCAGCGGCGCGCCGTCCGCCGTGGTGACCCGCCCCGCGAGCCGCCCGGCGCCGCCGAGCACCACGTCCAGCTCGATCGGCCGGTCCCCCACGGTGACGCTGACCGCCTGCGGCTGATGCCCGCCGGCGGCGGCGATGAGGACGTACGCGCCGGAGCCCGGGGTGGACAGCGCGTACCGCCCGTCGCCGCGGCTGGCGTCCCGGCCGACCTGGCGCCCGGCGCCGTCGATGAGGGTGAGGGCGGCGCGCGGCACGGTGGTGCCGTCGCTGTGCTGCACGATGCCGCAGACGGGCACGCCGCGGACGGCGGGCAGCGGCGCGGGGGCGGCTTCCTGGTCGTGCTGCGCGTACTGGTCGTACGGCAGGTCGTCGGCGCGGGCCGCCGGGATCGCGCCGTTGGGGTGGGCGGACCCGGCCTCGGGGGCGAGGGCGTCGGGGCCGGGGACGTTCTGGGACACCAGGGGTTTCTCCTTCAGCAGGAAGGCGAGCAGGAGCCCGAGGACGAGCACCGGCACGAGGTAGAGGAAGATCCGCGGCATGGCCTCGGCGTACGCGCGGATGTAGCCGTCGCGCAGGGGCGCGTCGAGCGCGTAGACCATCTCCGGGGTGATCGAGTCGGGCTCCGGGAGCTTGTCCGCCGGGATGCCCTTGGGGAGTTCACCGGCGAGCTTGTCGGCGAGCCGGTCGAAGAAGAGGGTGCCGAAGACGGCCGCGCCGACCGAGCCGCCGATCTGCCGGAAGTAGTTGTGCGCGCTGGTGGCGGTGCCCATGTCGTGCGGCGGCACGGCGTTCTGCACGGCGAGGATGAGCACCGGCAGCACCAGGCCGATACCGACGCCGAGAATGGCCATCCAGACGCTGTACGTGAACCGGGCGGTGTCGATCTCAAGACGCGACAGCAGCCACATCCCGACGCCCGACAGCGCGCAGCCGACGATCGGGTAGATCCGGTAGCGCCCGGTGCGGGTGATCAACTGCCCGGAGACGATGGACGCGACGACCACGCCGCCCATCATCGGCAGCATCAGCAGCCCGGACTCCATGGCGGTCGCGCCGTCGACCATCTGCAGGAAGGTCGGCAGATAGCTGGCGGCCCCGAAGAGGGCGACGCCGATCACGGCGCCGACGAGGCTGGTGACGTTGAAGATCGAGTCCTTGAAGAGCCGCAGCGGGATGACCGCCTCCGGCGCGAACTTCTCCACCACCAGGAAGAGCACGGACGCGAGCACCGCCCCGGCGCCGAGCCCGATGATGACGTCGTCGCTCCACTCGTACTCCACCCCGCCCCAGGTGGTGAGCAGCACCAGGCAGGTGGAGGCGCCCGCGAGCAGCAGCGCGCCGAGGATGTCCAGGCGCGGCTTGACGTCGAGCTTCGGCAGCTTCAGCACCGCCTGGACGACCAGGAAGGTGAGGATGCCGAAGGGCACGTTGAAGTAGAAGCACCAGCGCCACGAGGTGTGGTCGGTGAAGAAGCCGCCGAGCAGCGGCCCGGCCACCGAGGCGACTCCGAAGGCGGCGCCGATCAGGCCCATGTAGCGGCCGCGTTCGCGGGGCGGGACGATGTCCGCCATGATCGCCTGCACGCCGATCATGAGCCCGCCGCCGCCGAGGCCCTGCAGCGCGCGGAAGATGATCAGCTGGTCCATCGTCCGCGACCAGCCGGCCAGCGCGGAGCCGACGACGAAGACGATGATCGCGAACTGGAAGACGCCCTTGCGGCCGAAGAGATCGCCGAGCTTGCCGTAGAGCGGCAGCCCGATGGTGGCGGCGAGGAGATACGAGGTGATGGCCCAGGACATCTTGTCCAGGCCGTGCAGCTCTCCGACGATCTTCGGCAGCGCGGTGGCCGTGATCATCTGCTCGAGCGCGGCGAGCACCAGCGCGAGCATCAGCCCGACGAAGACGAGGCGGACCTGGCGCGGGCTGAGGGGGACGGCGGCGGCTTCGGCCGCGGCGGGCGGATCGGCCGGGGGCGCGTTGTCGTCAGGAGCGGTGACGACCGTCGGCTCGTCCTTCGCCACCAAGCTCGTCCCGCCCACGTCAGCTCCCCATCGTCCGCCCAGCGCCTGCACGTTTCTCTCATTAGGGGAGAAGGGCGAGCAAGCTCGGCGAATGGGCCGCGAAACGGGACCGGGGCGGGCCCGGCAGGCCCGCCCCAGGGCGCTCATCTGCGCCTTTCGTACTACGCGCAGCTATACAGCGTCTAACGGCGCCACCAGGAAAACCACCCGAATCAGTGAGCGCCGCACAGCCCTGTACGGGCTACTTCTCGACCTCGGCCGCGAGCTTCGTGAGCAGCGCGCCGTAGATCCGGTCGAGGCCCTTGGGCGCGAAGGTCTTCTCGAAGAAGCCGCCGATGCCGCCCGCGCCCTGCCACTTGGTGTCCACGACGACCCGGGACTTCCCCTCGCCCGCCGGCGTGACCGTCCAGGTCGTCACCATGGTGGAGTTGCGGTCGGTCTCGACCAGCTGCCCGGCCGTCGGCTCACTGACGTCGAGCAGGCAGTCGCGGACCCGCTTGCTGGTGGCCTGCAGCTTCCAGTGCACGACGGTGCCCGCGCCGCTGCCGCCCTCGCGCACCTCGTACTCGCTGAAGTGCTCCGGGAGGGTCTTCTCCCGGGTGGCGCTGTAGTCGGCGAGCGCGGCGAACACCGCCTCGGGGGCAGCTCCGATGACCCGCTCGGTGGTCGCCTCTACCTGTGCCATGTCTCCTGCTTCCTGCCTGTGCCGTATACGCGAATGGGCTACGGGCTCCAGCCAACCACCATCGCGGCGGGGCCCCAAATCCGGCCCCTACGGGCAGGGGAGCCGGCCGCGCCAGGGACTTTGGTCCCGGGTCGGCGGGACCAATGGCGGTCAGCGACGTTCATCGCCGTCACTAAAGTGACGAGAGGGACATTTTGCGAAGAATCGGAGTCGCTGCAATGAGCAAGGCCAGTACCGGACGACCGCGCCGCCAGGCGAAGGTGTGGCGGAGCTTCCTCATCGCCACGGTGCTCGTCGCCGTCATCGCCGGCGCGGCCGGCATCGGCGCCTTCACCGCCACCCGCTCGGAGGCCGAGGACCGGCCTTCCGGCCAGCCCTACGTGCAGCCGAAGCACGTCGACGGCACCACCGTCCGGTACGGGAAGGCGTCCGCGGACCACACCCTGTCGGTCTACCTCGACCCGCGCTGCCCGTACTGCGCGGATGTCGAGAACGGCCTCGGCAAGACGATGACGAAGCTGGCCGACCAGGGCGAGTACAGGATCGACTACCACTTCGCCACCTTCCTCGACGGCGCCCTCGGCGGAAAGGGCTCCAAGCGCGCGGTCAACGCCCTCGGGGCGGCGGCGAACGAGAGCCCGGAGAAGTTCGCGGAGTACCTCGGCGTGCTCTACGCGAACCACCCGGAGAAGGAGACCGACGACAAGTTCGGCTCGACGGCCACGCTGCTGAAGCTCGCCGATGAGGTCGACGGCCTGCGGACGCCCGCCTTCAACAAGGCGGTCAAGGAGCTCACCTACATGCCGTGGGTGGAGAAGGTGTCCGAGGCCTTCTACGAGAGCGGCGAGGACGGCACCCCGGTGGTCAAGCTCGACGGGAAGCCCGTCGAGGTGCTGTCCAGGACGGGCGAGGTCATGTCGCCGGAGGCCTTTGCCAAGCTGGTCCGGGACTGACCCCGCCGCCCCTTCCGCTCAGACCTCCAGCTGGCTTTCGACCTTGCTGAGCTGGTGCCGGGCCATCGCCAGGTTGGCCCGTCCCTTGTCGAGCGCGAGATAGAGGAAAAGGCCCTTGTTGTCGCGGCCCTTGAGCAATCTGATCAAGTGGTACTGCTTGCCGAGGGTGATCAGGATGTCCTCGATCGTGTCCCGCAGTCCGAGCTGCTCCATGGTGCGCACCTTGGCCCGTACGACATCGGTGTTGCCGGCCGCGGCGATCGAGAGGTCCAGGTCCTTGGTGCCGCCCAGGGTGCCGAGCGCCATCCCGCTCGTGTAGTCGACCAGAGCCGCGCCGAGGGAACCCTCGATGGTACTCATTGCTTCTTTAAGAGCGGTGTCGGTATTCATAATGCGTTTCGCCTTTCCTTCTCTTCGGGTGGAAGACCGCCGGGCGCCTGATGTGGCGCCCGTGCGGCGTCTGGGTGCGGATGCTGGGTCGATGGGCATGGGTCAGGGGGTCTCCGCTCCGTCGGGGCCGCTGGTCAACGCGCCGTCGATCAGGTCGCCGAGGTCGGCCGCGGCCCGGCGTGCCTCCCGGTGCAGCAGCGCGGTGACCGTGTCCTGTCCGGCCACCACCGTGAGCACCGCGGAGCTGCCCGCCGAGTAGGTGGCGACGCAGCCGTTCGCGCCTCGCACCAGCAGTTCGCTGAGCAGCCCCTGGGCGGTGGCGGCCAGCAGCCGCCTGGCGACGCTCAACGCGGTGGCCGTGAGCGCGGCGAGGCTCTCCGGCTCCTCGGCGCCGTCGTCCTGCGCGAGCAGCAGCCCGTCGGCGGTGGCCACCAGCGCGCCGTTCACCTGCGGCACCCTGGCCCGTAGCCGCTGCAACTCCTCGGCGATCTCCGGGAGTACGGCCGTGATCGCCGGGTCGGCCGCCGCCACGGCCGGTACCGGACCGGTGTACCGCGCCGCGGGTGCCGGCCGGCGGATGAGGGGGCGGGCCGGCGTGGCCGGGCGCTGCTTCTGGTTCACAGTCGTGCCTCCAAGGCGTCGCGGATTCGGCGGAGCAGCGCGGCGTCGACCGGGCCGGCCGCCGCGGCCCGTGCGATGG
>NZ_JAAKZV010000591.1 GCF_011044975.1 Streptomyces coryli
CCACCCGGCAGCCCGATGCCCCCCGCGATGACGAAGAGCAGCGGAAGCAGGATGGACAGCACGGCGTGCGTGTACTTGAAGGGATTGAGGGTGAGATAGCCCTTCGCCCCGATGGAGATGTCCCCGCTGTGGAGGGCACTGCGCGCATGCGCGTACTCATGCAGACACAGCGAAACAACCCACCCCGCCACAACAAAGAGAAACACCATGAGCCCGGCGGGCCCCTTGCCCTCATACAGCGCCCACCCGGCAGCCACAGCAGCGGCGAGAATCCCCAGAAACACCGGACTGATACGACGATCTCTACGCCTGAGCGCTGCCGCACTCGCGCCGGCATCAGTGGTCATCACAGCTCCTGCCAGTGGCTCAGCGATCGGCTCCCGCCCCCGACCGTATCGTTGGGGGGATTCCCTGCCAGGGGAACGACACTGTGGGGGGTGGGGGTTCCGCCCCCTCCTACCTCCTCGCCCTCGCCCCTCCGCCCCTCGCTCCGTCCCGGGAGGACGGCTTGGTATCGGTCGGATGGGGCGGACGGCCGGCTTGGCATCGGTCGGACGGGTGCGGGTGGCAGGACGGCTTGGCATCGGTCGGACGGGTGCGGGGTGGGCGGACGGCTTGGCATCGGATGGTGACGGCAGCGCTGCCGGGTTGCGCCCGGTCGCGGTGCCAG
>NZ_JAAKZV010000592.1 GCF_011044975.1 Streptomyces coryli
GGGGGTGGTGATGCGGGCGGGGCGGTCCTTGTTGGCTTCCAGGAGCTTCTTCGCGAGGGCGATGAGGCGGGTGGGGTCCGGGACGGCGGTGACGGGGGCGTAAGGGCTCGTCTGGATGATGAAGCAGAGCTCGGATTTGTATACGTTCCCGATGCCGGCGAGGTTGCGCTGGTCGAGGAGGGCTTCGCCGAGCGGGCGGTCGGGTTGGCCGAGGAGGCGGCGTTCGGCTTCGGCCGGGTCCCAGTCCGGGCCGAGGAGGTCGGGGCCCAGGTGGCCGACCGCCTGGTCCTCGTCGGCGGTGCGGAGGAGCTCAAGGACCGGGAGGCGGTAGCCGACGGCGGTGTGGCCTTCGACGCCGAGGATGGCGCGGATCTGGTGGCCCGGGCCGCCGCGCCAGCGGTCGCCGTCGGCGTAGATGTGCCAGGCGCCGTCCATGCGGAGGTGGGAGTGGAGGGTGAGGCCGCCTTCGACGCGGGTGAGGAGATGCTTGCCGCGAGCGGCCGTCTCGATGATGAGACGGCCGGTGAGGTCGGTGGTGGCGAGCTTGGGGACGCGGAGGTCGCAGCGTGACAGCCTGCGGCTCGCCAGGGCCTCGTGCAGGCGGCTTGCGGCGCGGTAGACGGTGTCTCCTTCGGGCACGGGTCCATTTTGCCTGGGGTTCTTCCCACC
>NZ_JAAKZV010000593.1 GCF_011044975.1 Streptomyces coryli
GGGGCCGAGTGGGGCGGTCCCGACGCCGACGCGGCGGCCGGGGTGGCGCGGGATGCCGGGCGGCCGCTGCTCGTTCTGCTCGACGCGCCGGAGGACATGCCGCCGGTGCTCGCGGAGGATCTCGGCGGGTGGGTCGCGGACACGGTGGCGTGGCTGCGGGAGTACGGGGCGCGGCTGGTGGTGGGGTGCCGGCCGGAGTTCTGGGAGCGGTTCGGGGCGCTCTTTCCGGCGCAGGCGCGGCATGAGCTGCCCTGCATCGAGCTCGATGACCTCGACGCCGGGGAGGCTGCCGCCCTGCGGCGGCGGTGCGGTGTGCCGGACGGCGGCATCGCCGCACGGGACGCGCGGCATCCGCTCGCGATCCGGCTCGCCGGGGAGGTGCGCGCGGCCGTGGGCGGGGAGCCGGAGGGGCGGCCGACGCGGCGGGAGATCTTCTCCGCGTATCTCGACCTGGTGTGCCTGCGGGTCGCCGAGCGGCTGGCGGAGGAGGGGCGGGCGCCCGATCAGCCGGACTGGCTGCGGCGGCTGGCCGCGCGGGTCGCCGGGCGGGTGCACGAGGCGGCCCGGCGGTGTCTGGGACCGGGGCAAGGCGCGCTGGAGCGGGAGGACTTCGAGGAGCTCTTTCCCTGGCAGACCGGGTGGGCGCGGGCCGTGCTGGGGGACTG
>NZ_JAAKZV010000594.1 GCF_011044975.1 Streptomyces coryli
GTGTTGGCCGGTGCGGTGGGAGGGGGCATGGGGGACGTCGGCGCTGCCGGGGCCAGGTCGGATGCGGCTACGGTCAGGGTGAAGGCGGGGCCGTTCCAGGTGAGTCCGGTCAGTGGTACAGGCGGGCCGCCGTCGCGGGGGGCGAGCTCGGCGATGGTGCCGTCCTCGGGTGGGGTCCCCAGCAGACGCCCGGTGATGGTGAGCCGCAGCCAGCCCACGTCGATGCGGTCCACGTGCGCCGTGGGCGGGAGGGTGCGGCAGGCGAGGGCGGCGGTGCCGGCATGTTCGACGACGGTGACATGGCGTCCGTCGTCGAGCTGGGGTGGATCGGGTCGGGTCGGACCGTCGGTACGGGGCTCGGCGGGCGGCGGGGCGATGGCGTAGGTCTTACGAGATCGAGGTCGCCGGGCGCCGGCCAGCTGGATCGTGAGCGGGGAGCGGCCATCCGGCAGCGGTAGTTCTGGGTGAGCAAAGTGCGGGACCTGCGGCCCATCCGCCGAGGACGCCCGCGCCCCGTCCGATGAGGGCAGTTGCGGCCCGTCCGCAGCGCCCTCGTCGTCGGCCATCAAACCGCGCCCCGGCTCAACCGCCCCTCCGTGCCCAGTCCCCGTCGTCCTCCCGCGCCCGGGCTCGACCGCCCCTCCGTGCCAGGGGCCCATCGCC
>NZ_JAAKZV010000595.1 GCF_011044975.1 Streptomyces coryli
CCCCCCCAGCTGCCTGCCGCCTCCTCGCACTTCCTCCAAGCCGCCACCCGGCAGACCAACGCGCCCCGCCCCCCACTCCCCTCGTAGGAAGCCATCCGTTTCCGGCATCGGCACCCACCGCACGACGGCGACGCTGCCGTCACCATCCGATGCCAACTGGTCCGCCCCCAACCGGCACAGCGCCCGCGCCCGCACCCCCACCGGCACCACGGCCGCGGGGGAGGTGGGCGGCGGGCCGCGCCCTACCCCCCGCCCAAAACCCCGCATACCCTGCCGCTCATGCACCCTCGCTTCGGCGGACACGCCGTCATCGTCACCGGTGGAGCCCAGGGCATCGGCGCCGCAATAGCCCGCCGTCTAGCGGCGGAAGGTGCGCGCGTGCTCATCGCCGATATCGACGGCGACGGCGCCAAGCGGACCGCCGACGTCATCGGCCGCGGTGCCGAAGGGGTCCGCTGCGACGTCGCCGACACGGCCTCCGTCCAAGCCGCCGTCGAGCACGCCGTCTCCCTCTACGGGGGTCTCGACGTCCTCGTCAACAACGCCTTTCGCGCCGCCGGTCTCGCCACCCTCCCCGACCTCCCGGAGGACGACTGGCTGAGCTCCTTCGACGTAACGCTGCACGGCGCCTACCGCGCCACCCGCGCCGCCCTCCCC
>NZ_JAAKZV010000596.1 GCF_011044975.1 Streptomyces coryli
GAGTTGGTCGCGGTCGGCGTTGCGGCGGTACGAGCGGGCCTCCGCCCGGAGGTCCAGGAGTGGCGAAAAGAGTGCCAGGCGGGCGGGCGGCGGGGCGGCGACGGCTCCGTCCCGCAGTGCGAGGGCCAGGGCGACGACCAGGCCGCCGCCGGCCGAGTCTCCGGTGAGTACGGGGGCGGGGCCGGCGCCGCCGGGGCCTGAACCGGCCGGGCCCGCACCGTCCACGGCCGCACCGTCCATGCCCGCCCCGCCAGGGCCCGCACCGTCCGCGCGCCGTCCCGCCACCGCCCGCCACACCGCCGCCGCGTCATGGAGCGCCGCCGGGAACGGGTGCTCCGGCGCCAGCCGGTAGTCCGGCACGATCACCCGGCGGCCGGTCGCCGCCGCCAGCCGACCTGCGAAGCCGACCCAGCCGGCGGCTGTGCCGAGTCGGTAGCCGCCGCCGTGGAGGTGGACGATCGGCGGCAGCGCTTCCGGGCGTACGACACCCGGGGGGTCCACGACCGCGGCCGGGATCGCCCCCAACTTCTCCATCCTCCACGCCACTTCCGCCGGAGGCGGAGTCGCCTGCCCCGCCGCCCGCCGCCGCGCAAGCAGGTCGTCCGGCGCGGAACGCCCGACGCGCTCCGGCGGAAGTGGCGTGGAGGATGGAGA
>NZ_JAAKZV010000062.1 GCF_011044975.1 Streptomyces coryli
GTTGGGGGAAGGAGAGGTGGGCTCGGGGCTCAGGGGGTGGCGCATGCCTCGGCGATGGACAGGCTGTTCTCGTAGAGGTGGTGGCGGGTGATGCGGCCGTCCTCGACGATGAGGTGTCGATGGAGGCGCGTGCGGCCTCGGCCACCGTGTGCGCGGCCAGCTCCCTGACCTGGGCGGCGTATTCGGCCCCGGTGGAGTGCGGCCGGATCCATGGGACGACGGGATTCTCGGCAAGCAGCCAGTCGACGTGGTCCGCGAAGAGCTCCTCGAGCCGCTCGACATCCTGGACGACGTGACTCCTCAGGCCGATCTCGCTGACGCCGACTACGCTGCCGTAGTCACGAAGCCTGGTCGATTACGTCAGGGGTAACGGCGTGACTGCCTCGATGAACTGGCCGGTCTCGGTCAAGGCCGTGGCCCTGGATGCCCAAGAGCGCGTGCTCCTGCTGCAGAACGAACGGGAGGAATGGGAGCTACCCGGCGGCCGTCTGGAGCCCTCCGACCCCACCCCAGAAGCCGCCCTGGAACGCGAGCTGCAGGAGGAGACCGGCTGGACCGTCAAAGCCGGCCCACTGCTGGACGTGTGGCTCTACCAGCCCTTGCCGCACGCGCTTCCCGACCGCCGCGTGCTCATCGTCACCTATGGGTGCGTCGCGCTCACCCCCGAGGCGACACCCGTAATCAGCCACGAACACAAGCAGATCGGCCTCTTCACGCCCGAGGAGGTGGCCACCCTCCGCCTGCCAGACGGCTACAAACGCTCAATCGCCACCTGGTGCCACCCGGCAGCGGAACGTGCCCAGCCGCCCCCACTCCCCCCGTAGAAAGCCTCCCGTTTCCCGCACCGGGCCAGGCGCAGGACGGCGACGCGGCCGTCACCATCCGATGCCAAGCCATCCGCCGCCGCCCCGACCCGAAGGCGTCACAACTCCCGCAACAACACCGCCGGCTGCTCCACACAATCAGCCACAAACCGCAAGAAGGAGCCCGCCGTCCCCCCATCACACACCCGGTGATCAAAGCTGAACGACAGCTGCACCACATGCCGCACCGCCAGCTCACCCCCATGCACCCACGGCTTCTCGACTATCCGGCCGACGCCGAGCATCCCCGCCTCGGGATGATTGAGGATCGGCGTGGAGCCGTCGACGCCGAAGACGCCGTAGTTGTTCAGCGTGAAGGTGCCTCCCGTGAGGTCCGAGGGAGAGAGCCGCCCGGCGCGCGCCGCCTCCGTCAGGCGGGCGAGTTCGGCGCTGAGTTGGGCGGCGCTGAGGGTGTGCGCGTCCCGTACCACCGGCACGATGAGCCCGCGGTCGGTCTGCGCCGCGAAGCCGAGGTGTACGGCCGGGAGCCGGACTATCTCGCGGGCCTCGGCGTCCACCGTGGCGTTCAGCTCCGGATGGCGGGCGAGCGCGGCGGTGGTGATCCGGCCGAGCAGCGCGAGCAGCGACACCTTCTCGCCGCCGGCGGCGTTCATCGCCCGGCGCGCGGCGAGCAGTTCGGTGGCATCGGCGTCCACCCAGCAAGTGGCATCGGGGATCTCGCGCCGACTGCGGCTGAGTTTGTCGGCAGTCGCACCGCGGATGCCGCGAAGCGGTATGCGCTCCTCGGCAAGCTGCGGTTGCCGCCGCGCTACGGAGGCAGCATCCGGCACGGAGGCAGCATGCCGCACGTGACCAACCTGCTCAGCCGCAGCGGACACCGCCCGCTCCACATCGGCACGGAGTATGAGCCCACCCGGCCCGGAGCCCACCATCGCGGCAAGATCCAGCCCATGCTCGCGGGCCAACCGCCGCACGAGCGGCGAGATGACAGGGATAGGCCCAACAGCCCTGCCACTACGGTCGGCGCCCGCGTCCCGTACAGGCGTCACCGGGCGAGGAGGCGCGTCCACTCCTGACGCCTCACCACCCGCCCGCACCCCCGGCATCGCGGCACCATTCCGTCGCCGACGCCGCCCCGCAGGAGCGCTCGTGCCATAGCCCACGAGCACATTCCCCGAGCCCTCATCCTCCGCGGCAGCCACCGCAGCCGCCCCGGCGGCAGACCCACTAGACCCGACAGGCCCATCACCAGCCACCGCCACCGAAACCAACGGCGCCCCCACCGGCACCTCCGTCCCCGGCTCCCCATGCGTCGCCGTAACAACGCCCGCATACGGGCAAGGGACCTCCACCGCCGCCTTGGCGGTCTCGACTTCCACCACCACCTGGTCGACCGCGACCGCATCCCCCGCCGACACCAGCCACCGAATAATCTCGGCCTCCGTCAGCCCCTCACCGAGGTCCGGCAGCGCGAACTCCCGTACCTCCGCCATCAGTCACTCCCCCCAGCCGGCCCCGCCACATACCCCGACTCCCACTGCAACCGAGCCACCGCATCCAATACCCGGTCCACCCCGGGCAAGTGATGCTCCTCCAGCATCGGCGGCGGATACGGGATATCGAACCCCGCCACCCGCAACACCGGCGCCTCCAGATGATGGAAGCAACGCTCCGTAATCCGCGCCGCTATCTCCCCGCCCGGACCACCAAAGCCAGGCGCCTCGTGCACCACCACCGCACGCCCCGTGCGCCGCACGGACGCGGCCACGGTCTCCTCGTCGAAAGGCACCAGCGACCGCAGGTCCACGACCTCCAGGTCCCAGCCCTCCTCCTTCGCCGCCTCGGCCGCCTGCAGGCACACCGGGACCGACGGGCCGTACGTCACCAGCGTCGCCGACGTCCCCTGCCGGCGGATCGCCGCCTTGCCGGGCGGGGGCACCGTCTCCGGGGAGGCCGCCGACCAGTCGGCCTTCGACCAGTACAGCCGCTTGGGCTCCAGGAAGACCA
This sequence comes from Streptomyces coryli, assembly GCF_011044975.1. Taxonomy (GTDB): domain Bacteria; phylum Actinomycetota; class Actinomycetes; order Streptomycetales; family Streptomycetaceae; genus Streptomyces; species Streptomyces coryli. Next base: position 2,832 of record NZ_JAAKZV010000062.1, read on the forward strand.
CCGGGTCGTCGGAGGCGATCGCCGCCCGCAGCATGCCGTAGGCGTCCGCGACCGTGGCCGGGGTGAAGACGTGCAGGCCGGGCGTCGCGATGTAGTACGCCTCGGAGGAGTCGCTGTGGTGCTCGACGCCGCCGATGCCGCCGCCGTACGGGATCCGGATGGTGATCGGCAGCGGCATGGCGCCGCGCGTGCGGTTGCGCATCCGCGACACATGGCTGATCAGCTGCTCGAACGCCGGGTAGGCGAAGGCGTCGAACTGCATCTCCACCACCGGCCGCAGCCCGTACATCGCCATGCCGACGGCCGCGCCGAGTATCCCGGCCTCCGCCAGTGGCGTGTCCGTGCAGCGGTCCTCGCCGAACTCCTTCGCCAGCCCGTCCGTGATCCGGAAGACGCCGCCGAGCGTGCCGACGTCCTCGCCCATCACATGCACCGACGGATCCGCCGCCATGGCATCGCGGAGCGCGCTGGTCAGCGCCTGCGCCATCGTGGCGGGCTTGCGCTTCTCCGCCGTGCCCGCCTTCGCCACCGTGGCCGTACTCATGCCTGCTCCCCCTCCGCCGCAGCCTGCGAGTCCTGCGCGGCCTGCAGCTCTTCCCGCAACTGCGCCCGCTGCTCGCGCAGCTGGGGCGTCGGCTCCGCGTATACGTGCTCGAAGAGCTCCATCGGGTCCAGCACCGCGTCCGCGTGCATCCGCTCGCGCATATCCGCCGCGAGCTTCTCCGCCGCCTCCGACGCCGCCTGCGCGGTCTCGTCGTCCAGCAGGCCGCGGGCCGTCAGCTCCTGCTCCACCAGGGCGATCGGGTCGTGGCCGCGCCACGTGGTGACCTCGTCGTCGGTGCGATAGCGGGTCGCGTCGTCGGCGTTGGTGTGGGCGTCCAGGCGGTACGTGATCGCCTCGATCAGCGTCGGGCCGTGGCCCGAGCGGGCCCGCTCGATCGCGCTGCCCAGGACCTCCAGCACCGCGGCCACGTCATTGCCGTCGACCAGGCGTCCCGGCATCCCGTAACCGACCGCCTTGTGCGCCAGGGACGGCGCCGCGGTCTGCTTCTCCAGCGGTACGGATATCGCGAAGCCGTTGTTCTGGACGAAGAAGACGACCGGGGCCTGCCAGACGGCGGCGAAGTTCAGCGCCTCGTGGAAGTCGCCCTCGCTGGTGCCGCCGTCGCCGACCATGGCGAGGGCGACCACGTCGTCGCCCTTGAGGCGGGCGGCGTGCGCGAGGCCGACAGCATGCGGCAGCTGGGTGGCCAGCGGCGTGCAAAGGGGCGCTATCCGCGAGGTCTTGGGGTCGTACCCGCTGTGCCAGTCGCCGCGCAGCAGCGTCAGCGCCGCGACCGGGTCGAGGCCGCGGGCCACGGCGGCGAGGGTGTCGCGATAGCTCGGGAACAGCCAGTCCTGCTCCGCGAGCACGCGGGCGGCGGCGATCTCGCAGGCCTCCTGCCCGGTGGTGGAAGGATAGACGGCGAGGCGGCCCTGGCGGGTGAGCGCGGTGGCCTGTTCGTTGTACCGCCGGCCGCGGATCAGGTCGACATGCAGCTCCTTGAGCAGGTCCGCGTCGACCGACGCGGCCGCCGGGGTGCCGAGCACGCGATACGGCTCGGCGTCGGGCAGCAGCGGGCCCGGGTCCATGCGCGGCTGCCAGGCCGGGGGCGGGGCCGGGTGATACGCGCGGCCGTGAGCGGCGAGGACCGTCATGACGTCCACCTCCTTGTGGGTCTCCTCACCTACCGATTGTTCGGTCGAGGGCACATTTTGGCTACCGTCACCGATGGCCTGTGGACAAACGGTTCTCCACAGACTGGAATGGATGCCGGACGTCCATGCAGGGGAGGTGGTAAAGCGTGGCCGACGAACAGATGGCAGAACTCCCGGCCGACCGGCCACAACCCGCGCCGCAGCCCGGACCACAACCCGGACCGCACCCCCGCCCACCGCGCCCGCTGGACGACATCGACCGCGCGATCATCCGCCTGCTCCGCGCCGACGGCCGCGCCTCGATCCGCTCGGTCGCCGAGCAGGTCCACGTCTCGCGCGCAAACGCCTACGCCCGGATCAACAGACTCCTCGACGACGGCGTGATCCGCGGCTTCACCGCCCGCGTCGACCAGGAGCGGGCGGGCCAGGGCACATCCGCGTACATAACTCTCAAAATCGTGCAGAACACCTGGCGCTCGGTCCGCGAGCAGCTCGAGCGGCTGCCCGGCGCCGCCCACATCGCCCTCGTCGGCGGCGACTTCGACGTGCTGCTGCTGGTCCACACCTCCGACAACCGCGCCCTGCGTGACCTGGTCCTCACCAGAATCCAGGCCATCCCGGAGGTGCTGTCGACCCGTACGCTGCTGGTCTTCGAGGAAACAGATCTACAGGAGAACTGATGACAGAAGACCGCTGGCCGTTCATCCACCACATCGGCGTCTTCGTCTCGGACTACGACGCGAGCCTGCGCTTCTACTCGGCGGCCCTGGAGCCGCTGGGCGTCATCGCCGCCGGCGAGGCCGAGGGCGGCGTGGAGTTCTGGGAGAAGGACCGGGACACCCCGTCCATCGGCATCGCCCCGGTGCAGGGCGACGACCCGGTCACCCGCGGGGTGCACATCGGCTTCACCGCCGCCGACCGGGCGGCCGTGGACGCTTTTTACGAGGCGGCGCTGGCGGCGGGCGGCGTATCGCGGCACGCGCCGCGGCTGTGGCCCGACTACCGCGCCTACTGCGCTTTCGTGAGCGACCCCGACGGCAACAACATCGAGGCGCTGCACAAGGAGACGACCTAGGCCAGGTAAGGAGACGGCCCAGGCCGGTTGAAGTAGGACGGGTTACTAAGGTTAGGCTTACCTAAGTAACCCGCCCTACGTCGTGAGGACACGCCTCCATGAGGTCCCCCCACCTGCTCAACGACCGAACTGCCGAGGACTACCGCCGTACGGTCTCCGCAGGCGTCGAGCGCGTCGCCGCCCGACTGGCCCATGTCGACCGCCCGTTCACCGGAGTCTCGCCCCCAGATCTCGCCCCGCTGGTCGACGCCGTCGACCTGGAGCGGCCGCTGCCCGACGCCGCCGACGCGCTCGCCGAGCTGGACCGGCTCTATCTGCGCGACGCCGTCTACTTCCACCACCCCCGCTACCTCGCCCACCTCAACTGCCCGGTCGTCATCCCGGCCGTCCTCGGCGAGGCCGTGCTCTCCGCCGTCAACTCCTCCCTCGACACATGGGACCAGAGCGCCGGCGGCACCCTCATCGAGCGCCGCCTGATCGACTGGACCGCCGAGCGGATCGGCCTCGGCCCCGGCGCCGACGGCGTCTTCACCTCCGGCGGCTCCCAGTCCAACCTCCAGGCCCTGCTGCTCGCCCGCGACGAGGCCTGCGACGCGGTCCGTAAGGAAGAAGGCGCCGAGCTGCGCACCGCCGAGATCCTGCCCCGGCTGCGCATCCTCGCCTCCGCGGACGGCCACTTCTCCGTACGCAAAGCCGCCGCCGTCCTCGGCCTCGGCTACGAGGCGGTGATCCAGGTGCCGTGCGACGAGCACCGGCGGATGCAGCCCGCGGCGCTCGCCGCCGAACTGGCCCGGCTGCAGCGCGAGGGCCTGGTGCCGATGGCCGTCGCCGCCACCGCCGGCACCACCGACTTCGGCAGCATCGACCCGCTGCCGCAGATCGCCGGGCTCTGCGCCGGGTACGGCGTCTGGCTGCACGTGGACGCCGCGTACGGCTGCGGGCTGCTGGTCTCGGACCGGCGCCGGCACCTCCTGGACGGCATCGAACGGGCCGACTCGGTGACCGTCGACTACCACAAGTCCTTCTTCCAGCCGGTCAGTTCGTCCGCCGTCCTGGTCCGCGACCGGGCCACCCTGCGGCACGCTACGTACCACGCGGACTACCTCAATCCGGAGCGGATGGCCGCCGAGCAGATCCCCAATCAGGTCGACAAATCGCTCCAGACCACCCGCCGCTTCGACGCGCTCAAGCTCTGGCTGACGCTGCGCATCATGGGCGCCGACGGCATCGGCGAGCTCTTCGACGAGGTCTGCGACCGCGCCGCCCACGGCTGGCGGCTGCTGGCGTCCGACCCGCGCTTCGAGGTCGTCGTCGAGCCGCAGCTCTCCACCCTCGTCTTCCGTTACGTGCCCGAGGACGAGGCCGCGCCCCCCGAACTCGCCGACGCCGCCAATCTGCACGCCCGGCAGGCGCTCGCCGCCGCCGGCACCGCCGTCGTGGCCGGCACCAAGGTCGACGGCCGCGACCACCTGAAGTTCACCGTGCTCAACCCCGCGACCAGCCTCGACGACATCGCCGCCGTCCTGGACCTGATCGCCGAGCACGCCTCCGCCTATGTGGGAGAAGCCCTTGTCCGCGCAGCCTGAGCCCCGGATCCACGACTTCGTCGCCATCGGCCTGGGCCCCTTCAACCTGGGCCTGGCCTGCCTGACCGCCCCGCTGGACGACCTCGACGGCGTCTTCCTGGAGCGCAAGCCGGACTTCGACTGGCACTCCGGGATGTTCATCGAGGGCAGCCATCTGCAGACGCCGTTCATGTCGGACCTGGTCACCCTCGCCGACCCGACGTCGCCGTACAGCTTCCTCAACTACCTCAAGCAGACCGGCCGGCTCTATCCCTTCTACATCCGGGAGAGCTTCTATCCGCTGCGCGAGGAGTACAACGACTACTGCCGCTGGGCCGCCGCCCAGCTGCCGAACATCCGCTTCGGCCAGGAGGTGGCGTCGGTCTCGTACGACGAACGTGTCTACTCCGTCCGTACTCAGGATGCGGTGCACCGGGGCCGGCGGCTCGTTCTCGGCACCGGCACCCCGCCATACATCCCGGAGCCCTGCCGCGGCCTCGGCGGCGATCTGCTCCACAACGGCCGCTATCTGCACCACAAGGAGGCGCTGCAGGCCAAGGAGTCGATCACGATCGTCGGCAGCGGGCAGAGCGCCGCCGAGATCTATTACGACCTGCTGCAGGACATCGACGGCCGCGGCTACCGGCTGAACTGGGTCACCCGCTCCCCGCGCTTCTTCCCGCTGGAGTACACCAAGCTGACGCTGGAGATGACCTCGCCGGAGTACATCGACTACTTCCACGCGCTGCCCGCGCCGGACCGCGAGCGGCTCGGTGCCGCGCAGAAGCAGCTCTACAAGGGCATCAACTCCGAGCTGATCGACGGCATCTTCGACCTGCTGTACGCGAAGTCCCGGCGCGGCCCGGTGCCGACCCGGCTGCTCACCAACACCGCGCTGGTCTCGGCGTCGTACGAGAACGGGGCCTACACGCTCGGGCTGCGGCACGAGGAGCAGGGCCGGGACTTCGAGCTGGCGACCGAGGGGCTCGTGCTGGCCACCGGATACAGCTATCAGGAGCCGGAGTTCCTGGCCGGGGTGCGGGACCGGATCGCGCGCGACGACCGCGGCCGCTTCGCCGTCTCCCGCGACTACGCCATCGACCGCGCCGGCTCGGAGATCTACGTGCAGAACGCCGAGCTGCACACCCACGGCTTCGCCGCCCCCGACCTCGGCATGGCCGCGTACCGGAACTCCTGCCTGATCCGGGAGCTCACCGGTCGCGAGGTCTATCCGATCGAGAAGTCCATCGCTTTCCAGGAGTTCGGAGCGCCGGCATGAATCTCTCCCTGCGCACCCTCGACCCCGCCGCCGACGCCGCGCTGCTGCACCGCTGGGTCACGCACCCCAAGGCCGCCTTCTGGCTGATGCAGGGGGCGAGTGTCGCGGACGTCGAGAAGGAGTACGCCCGCATCGCCGCCGACCCGTACCACGACGCCTTCGTCGGCCTCGCCGACGGCGAGCCCGCCTTCCTCGTCGAGCGCTACGACCCCGCGCACCGCGAGCTGGACGGTGTCTACGCGGCCGAACCGGGCGATACCGGCATGCACTTCCTCACCGCGCCCGCCGGCCGCCCGGTGCACGGCTTCACCCGGGCCGTGATCACGCACGTCATGGAGTGGCTCTTCGCCGACCCGGCGGTGCGCCGCGTCGTCGTCGAGCCCGATGCCCGTAACACCGCCGTGCACCGACTCAATGAGGCCGTCGGCTTCACCGTCGAGCGCACCGTCCGCCTGCCCGCCAAGGACGCGCTGCTGAGCTTCTGCACGCGGGAGCAGTTCGAGGCCGCCGCCACCGGCCCCGCCGTACGAGGAGCAATACGTTGAGCACCGATCACCTCACCCCCGACCGCTGGGCCCGGGCGACGCGCGAGCTGCTCGCCAAGGCGCTCGGCGAGTTCGCCCATGAGCGGCTGCTGACGCCTATGGCGCTCGAAGACGGGGCGTACGAGATACGCGCCGCCGACGGCACCGCCTACCGCTTCACCGCCCGCCGCCACGCCCTGGACCACTGGCGCGTCGACCCCGCGTCCGTGACCCGCCTCCGGGACGGCGCCGAACTGCCGCTGGACGCCCTGGCGTTCTTCACCGAGCTCCGCGACGAGCTGGGGCTGAGCGATACGGTCCTCCCGGTCTATCTGGAGGAGGTCACCTCCACGCTCGCCAGCGCGGCGTACAAGCTGGCCAAGCCGGAGCTGACCGCGGCGGAGCTGGCCGCCGCCGGCTTCCAGGAGATCGAGGCCGGCATGACCGAGGGCCATCCCTGCTTCGTCGCCACCAACGGCCGGCTCGGTCTCGGCGTCGCCGACTTCCGGGCCTACGCGCCCGAGACCGGGTCGCCCGTCCGCCTGATCTGGCTCGCCGCCCACCGCGACCGCGCCGCCTTCGCGCACACCGCCGGGCTCGACCACGACACGCTCATGCGCGCCGAGCTGGGCGCGGCGGCTCTGGCCCGCTTCGACGAGCGGCTGCGGGCGCTCGGCCTGGATCCGGCGGACTACCTGCTGCTGCCTGTGCACCCCTGGCAGTGGGAGCACAAGCTCGCGGTCACCTTCGCCGGGGAGGTCGCCGCGCGGCGTCTGGTGTACCTCGGCGAGAGCGAGGACGCGTACCAGGCGCAGCAGTCGATCCGCACCTTCTTCAACACCAGCCGCCCGGACCGGCATTACGTGAAGACCGCGCTCTCCGTCCTCAACATGGGCTTCATGCGCGGCCTGTCCGCCGCCTATATGGAGGCGACCCCGGCCATCAACGACTGGCTCGCCGGTGTGGTCGAGAAGGACGAGGTGCTGCGGGCCACCGGGCTGGAGATCATCCGCGAGCGGGCGGCGATCGGCTACCGGCACGCGGGGTACGAGGCGGCCACGGCCAAGGGCTCCCCGTATCGCAAGATGCTCGCCGCGCTGTGGCGGGAGAGCCCGGTGCCGGGGCTCGCGCCCGGCGAACGGCTGTCCACCATGGCGGCGCTGCTGCACACCGACCGGTCGCAGCGGCCGCTGGCGGCCGAGCTGATCGCGGGCTCCGGGCTGGAGCCGCGGGCGTGGCTGCGGCGCTATCTGGATGCCTATCTCGTGCCGCTGCTGCACTGCTTCTACGCGTACGGCCTGGTGTTCATGCCGCACGGCGAGAACGTGATCCTGGTCCTGGACGAGGACGGGGCGGTGCGGCGCGCGCTCTTCAAGGACATCGCCGAGGAGATCGCGGTGATGGATCCGGATCTGCCGCTGCCGCCGGAGGTGGAGCGCATCCGGGCCGAGGTGCCGGAGGAGATGCAGCTGCTGTCGGTCTTCACCGATGTCTTCGACTGCTTCTTCCGCTTCCTCGCACCGCTGCTGGATGAGGCGGGTGTGCTGGACGCCGGGGACTTCTGGGCGGAGGTCGCGGCGTGTGCGCGCGATTACCAGGACGCCCATCCGGAGCTGCGGGAGCGGTTCGCGCGGCATGACCTCTTCGCGGCGGAGTTCCAGCTGTCCTGTCTGAACCGGCTGCAGCTGCGCAACAACGAGCAGATGGTCGATCTGGAGGATCCGGCCGGGGCGCTCCAGATGGCGGGGCGGCTGGTCAATCCGCTCGCCGGTCGGTAGCGCCCGGCGGGGCTTTGGCTTTCGCGGGGCGAGCGGGCTACGGCGTCCGCAGCCCCGCGAAAGCCATCCGCACCACGGACTCCGCGACCTCGCCGTTCGCGGCGGCGCCGTGTGCCTGGGGGCGGTACCACTCGGCGATGGAGTTGATCATGCCGAAGAGGAGGCGGGTGGCCAGGCGGACCTCCACGTCGGCGCGGATGTCGCCGTCGGCCGCCGCCTGCTTGAGGAGGTCGGCGACGCGGTGGTCGAACTCGCGGCGGCGCTCCATCGCCCAGCGCTCGGTGTCCGTATTGCCGCGGACCCGCAGGAGGAGGGTGACGTACGGCAGCTCCGCCATCAGCACCTCGGTGGTGCGGCGGGTGACGTATTCGAGGCGGTCGACCGCTTTGCCCTCTTTCGCGCCGTCCTCGTCCAGGACGCCGAAGAGGCCGTCGAGGGCGCGGCTTATGGCGCGGCGGAGCAGCTCTTCCTTGCTGCGTACGTGGTGGTAGATGGAGGACTTGGAGATGCCGGCGGCCTTCGACAGGTGCTCCATCGAGGTGCCGTCGTAGCCGCGCTCGATGAAGACGCCGACGGCTACGGCGAGGAGGGACTCGGGTGTGTAGGTGTCCCTCTTGGTGGTCCCGGTCAAGTTATCCACAGCCCCTCTTGTCCCGACCGATCATTCGGTTACTGTAATCGAGACCGCAGGCCACGCCCAGCTCAACGGTGAGCTGGCTGCCAGGAGGGGATGGTCCGCATGACCGCCGCGCTCAAGCCCGACATGCTGCAGACCCGGCATCGCGCCACGCTGGACCGCGCGCTGGAGGCGATTCGCACGCGGGAGTTCTGGTCCCCGCACCCCGAGCACCCGAAGGCGTACGGCGAGACCGCGGGCGCGGACGGCAAGGCCGCCTTCGAGGCGCTGCTCGGCGGCCGCTTCGAGCTCGACCAGCCGGGGACGGACGGCTATACGGGCCCGACCGAGACCTCGCCGTACGGGATCGAGCTGGGCGTCGACTATCCGCACGCCGATCCCGACGTGCTGCTCCCGGCCATGCGCGCGGCGATGCCCGCCTGGCGGGACGCCGGGCCCGAGACCCGGGCGCTGGTGTGTCTGGAGGTCCTGTCCCGGATCTCCGCGCGCACGCATGAGTTCGCGCATGCCGTCATGCACACCAGCGGGCAGGCCTTCATGATGGCGCTGCAGGCGGGCGGGCCGCATGCGCAGGACCGCGGGCTCGAGGCGGTGGCGTATGCCTATGCCGAACAGACCCGGGTGCCCGGGCAGGCCTCCTGGTCGAAGCCGCAGGGCAAGCGCGATCCGCTGGAGCTGTCCAAGTCCTTCACCGCGGTGCCGCGCGGCATCGGGCTGGTGGTGGGGTGCAACACCTTCCCGACCTGGAATGGCTATCCGGGGCTCTTCGCCTCGCTGGCCACGGGCAATGCGGTGCTGGTCAAGCCGCATCCGCGGGCGGTGCTGCCGCTGGCGATGACGGTCAAGGCCGCGCGTGAGGTGCTGACCGAGGCGGGCTTCGACCCGAATCTGATCGCGCTGGCCGCAGAGCGGCCGGGCGAGGGGCTCGCCAAGACCCTGGCCACCCGGCCCGAGGTGCGGATCATCGACTACACCGGATCGACCGCCTTCGGCGACTGGCTGGAGGCCAACGCCCGCCAGGCGCAGGTCTATACGGAGAAGGCCGGCGTGAACACGGTCGTCATCGACTCCACCGACGACTATGCGGGGATGCTGGGCAACCTCGCCTTCTCCCTCTCGCTCTACAGCGGCCAGATGTGCACCACTCCGCAGAACCTCCTCATCTCACGGGAGGGCATCGCCACCGACGCGGGCCACAAGGCGTACGACGATGTGGTGTCCGACCTCGCGGCCGCCGTCGGCAAGCTGCTCGGCGACGACGCACGGGCGGCGGCGCTGCTGGGGGCGCTCGTGAACCCCGGCGTGAAGGAGCGGCTGGAGGCCGCGCCCGGCCTCGGTGAAGTGGCGCTGGCCTCGCGGGCGGTGGCGCATCCGGAGTTCTCCGGGGCCACGGTCCGTACGCCGGTGATCGTCAAGCTCGACGGCGCCAAGCCGGACGCGGAAGCCGCGTATATGTCGGAGTGCTTCGGGCCGGTGGCGTTCGCGGTGGCCGTGGACTCGACGGCCGATGCGGTGGAGCTGCTGCGCCGGACGATCCGCGAAAAGGGCGCGATGACCGTCGGCGGCTACACCACCTCCCCCGAGGTGGAGCAGCAGATAGAGACGGCCTGCCTGGAAGAGCCGGCGCAGCTGTCGCTGAATCTGACGGGCGGGGTGTACGTGAACCAGACCGCGGCCTTCTCCGACTTCCACGGCTCGGGTGGCAACCCCGCCGCCAACGCGGCGCTGTGCGACCCGGCGTTCGTGGCCAACCGCTTCCGGACGGTGGAGGTCAGGCGACAGGCCTGACCTCCACCCCCGGGGCAGGCGGCGGGTGGTGAGGGCTACCTCCCCGCCCGCCGCTTGTTCCAGATGTCGAAGCCGACGGCCGCGAGCAGCACCAGGCCCTTGATGACCTGCTGGTAGTCGGTGCCGATGCCGACCAGCGACATGCCGTTGTTCAGGACGCCGAGGACCAGGCCGCCGATCACGGCGCCCATCACGGTGCCGACGCCGCCGCTCATCGACGCGCCGCCGATGAACGACGCGGCGATGGCCTCGAGTTCGAAGTTCAGGCCGGCCTGCGGGGTGCCCGCGTTCAGCCGGGCCGCGTAGACGCAGCCGGCGAGCGCGGCCAGGACGCCCATGTTGACGAAGACGAGGAAGGTGACGCGCTTGTCCTTGACGCCGGAGAGCTTCGCGGCCGCCTTGTTGCCGCCCATGGCGTACACATGCCGGCCGAGCACCGCGTTGCGCATGACGTAGCCGAGGGCGATCAGCAGGCCGCCCACGATCAGCATCACGACGGGCACGCCGTGGAAGCTGGCGAGGGTGAGCGTGAAGGCGACGACGGCGGCGGTGATCGCCACGCACTTGGCCACCCACAGCCCGGTGGGCAGGACCTCGAGCTCGTACTGGACCTGCCGCCGGCGGTCGCTCCACTCGCGCAGCAGCAGGAAGACGACCGCGATCGCGCCGAGCACCAGCGTGGGGTTGTGGTACTGGGTGTACGGGCCCATCTCCGGGATGAAGCCCTTGGCGATGTTCTGGAAGCCCTCGGGGAAGGGCGCGAGTGACTGGCCCTCCAGCACGATCTGGGTCAGTCCGCGGAAGAGCAGCATGCCGGCGAGCGTGACGATGAAGGAGGGGATGCCGACATAGGCGATGAAGAAGCCCTGCCAGGCGCCGGCCACGGCGCCGATCAGCAGTGACAGCACCAGGGCGAGGACCCAAGGCATGTCGTGTTTGACCATCATCACCGCCGACATGGCGCCGACGAAGGCGACCAACGAGCCGACGGACAGGTCGATATGGCCGGCGATGATGACGATCATCATGCCCATGGCCAGGATGAGGATGTAGCCGTTCTGCTGGATCAGGTTGGAGACGTTGTTCGGCAGCAGCAGCGAGCCGTCGGTCCAGATCTGGAACAGCACGACGATGAAGGCCAGCGCGATCAGCATGCCGTACTGGCGCATGTTGGCGCGCATGCCGCGCAGCAGCACCGCGCCGGCCGAGTGCTCGCCGGCTGCGGGAGCGGGCGGAGTGTCCTTGGGGGAGGTGGTCGTGGTCGTCATGGCGCAGCCTCAGCTTCTGTTCATGGTCAGGTCGCGGTCCGCGGCACCGTTCATGTCGCGGGTCATCAGCCGCATCAGGGCTTCCTGGTCGGCCTCCGCGCGGTCGACCTCACCGGTCAGCCGCCCCTCGGCCATCGTGTAGATCCGGTCGCACATCCCGAGCAGTTCCTGCAGCTCGGACGAGATGAAGAGCACCGCCTTGCCCTGGGCGGCGAGCTTGTCGATGACGGCGTAGATCTCGAACTTGGCGCCGACGTCGATGCCGCGGGTGGGCTCGTCGAGGATCAGCACCTCGGGATCGGAGTGGATCCACTTGCTGAGCACGACCTTCTGCTGGTTGCCGCCGGAGAGCCGGCCGACCTCCTCGAAGACCGTGGGGGCCTTGATGTTCATGCTGCTGCGGTAGCCCTCGGCCACCGACCGCTCGTGGTGCTCGTCGACGACGCCGCGGCGGCGCATGCCGGACAGCGACGGCAGCGAGATGTTGCGGTTGATGTCGTCGATGAGGTTGAGGCCGTACTGCTTGCGGTCCTCGGTGACATACGCGATGCCCGAGTCGACGGCCGCGGGGACCGTCTTCGTCGGCACCTCGCGGCCGCCGACCGCCACCGTCCCCGCCTCGTACTGCCCGTAGGACCGGCCGAAGACCGACATCGCCAGCTCGGTGCGGCCCGCACCCATCAGCCCGGCGACGCCGACGATCTCGCCGCGCCGGACGTTCAGCGACACGTCGTCCACCACCAGCCGGTGGTGGTCGATGGGATGGCGCACCGTCCAGCCGCGTACGGACAGCGCCTCCTCGCCGGCGTCCTCGCCCTCGTACCGGGTCCGCTCCGGGAACCGGTGGTCGAGGTCGCGGCCGACCATGCCGCGGATGATCCGGTCCTCGCTGACCTCCGGCTCGGCGTCGGGGGTCGCGCGCACCGGCAGCGTCTCGATGGTGCGGCCGTCGCGCAGGATGGTCACCGAGTCGGCGACCCGGCGGATCTCGTTCAGCTTGTGCGAGATGATGATGCAGGCGATGCCCTGCTCGCGCAGCTGCAGGATCAGCTCGAGCAGCTTGCCGCTGTCCTCGTCGTTCAGCGCGGCCGTCGGCTCGTCGAGGATGAGCAGCTTCACCTCCTTCGACAGCGCCTTGGCGATCTCCACCAGCTGCTGCTTGCCGACGCCCAGATCGGCGACCGGCGTCGCCGGCTTCTCCCGCAGCCCGACGCGGCGCAGCAGTTCGGCGGCCCGGCGCAGGGTGCCGTTCCAGTCGACGAGGCCGCGGGCGGTCCGCTGCTCATTGCCGAGGAAGATGTTCTCGGCGATGGACAGATACGGCACCAGCGCCAGCTCCTGGTGGATGATCACGATGCCGTGCTTCTCGCTGGCCCTGATGTCCTTGAAGGCCACCTGCTCGCCGTCGAAGTGGATCTCCCCGTCGTACGAGCCGGCCGGATGCACGCCGGAGAGCACCTTCATCAGCGTCGACTTGCCGGCGCCGTTCTCCCCGCAGATCGCGTGGATCTCCCCGGGGCGCACGGTCAGCTGGACGTCGGAGAGCGCCTTGACCCCGGGGAAGGTCTTGGTGATGCCGCGCATCTCCAGTACCGGGCGAGTCACGTCCGTGGGCCTGCTCACGTCCGTCGGCCCGGTCACTTGAGCTGTCCCGCCGTGAAGTAGCCCTCGTCGACGAGGAGCTGGGTGTTGGACTTGTCGACCGACACCGGCTTCAGCAGATACGACGGCACGGTCTTCTTGCCGTTGTTGTAGTCCTTGGTGTTGTTGACCTCGGGCTTCTTGTCGGTCAGGACCGCGTCGCCCATCTGCACCGCCTGCTTGGCCAGCTTGCGGGTGTCCTTGAAGACCGTCTGGGTCTGCTGTCCCTTGATGATCGACTTCACCGACGCCAGCTCCGCGTCCTGCCCGGTCACCACCGGCAGCGGCTCGGCCTTGCCGCCGTAACCGGCGCTCTTCAGCGCCGAGATGATCCCGAGGGAGATCCCGTCGTACGGCGAGAGCACCGCGTCGACCTTCGCCTCGCCGTAGTGCTTGGAGATCAGGTCGTCCATCCGCTTCTGGGCGGTGCCGCCGTCCCAGCGCAGCGTGGTCGCCTGGTTCATCTTCGTCTGCTTGCTGCGGACGACCAGCTGACCGCTGTCCAGGTACGGCTTCAGCACCTTCATGGCGCCGTTCCAGAAGTACTTGGTGTTGTTGTCGTCCGGGGAGCCGGCGAAGAGCTCGACGTTGTACGAGTCGGCGGCGTCCTTGTCCGGCTCGCCGAGCTTCAGCTCGTCGACGATGTACTGCGCCTGCAGCTCGCCGACCCGCTCGTTGTCGAAGGACGCGTAGTAGTCGACGTTCTTGGTGCCCAGGATGAGACGGTCGTACGAGATCACGGGGATGCCCGCGTCCGCCGCCCGCTGCAGCACCTCGGTCAGCGCCGAGCCGTCGATCGCGGCGACGACCAGCAGCTTGCGCCCCTTGGTGATCATGTTCTCGAGCTGCGCGACCTGGTTCTCGACCTTGTCGTCGCCGTACTGCAGGTCGGTCTTGTAGCCGGCCTTCTGGAACTGCTTCGACATGTTCTTGCCGTCGGCTATCCAGCGCTCGGACGACTTGGTCGGCATCGCGATGCCGACCGTGCCGCCCTTGCCGTCGTCCGCCTTGTACCGGCTGCCGCCCTTGGCCTCCTGGCCGCAGGCGGTCAGCGAGAGGGCGAGCAGCGAGGTCAGGGCAAGTGACGTCGTTGTCAGTGCTGTTCTGCGCATGGGGTTGGTCAGTTCCCTTCGAGCGAGGGTACGGGGAAGCGCCGCAGCTCTCCGGGGAGCCGCGAGCCGAGCGGGGACATGCCGCCGGCCGCGCCGTGCCGGGCCAGCAGGTCGAGGACGAGCCGCCCGCGGCGCACCCGCTCGCGCGCGGCGGCGAGGGTGACCTCGCGCACCTGCGCGCCGTACGGGTAGATGCCGGGGGACTTGCTCAGGCCGAACTTCAGGTACAGCGGGGCGCCGCGCCGGATCAGCTCGGCGGCCTCGTACATCCGGATGTAGCCGCCGAGGTCGTCGGGCGCCTCGATGTAGAGGTCCATCGGCGCCGCGCTCACCCGCCGGATCTCGGTGAGGTGGGCGAGGGAGAGGTCCGACGGGATGTTCAGGGAGTCGGCGCCGAGCTGCTCGAAGACCGCGTACGAGGCGGGGTTCACCGGCCCGACGAGCGCCGAGACCTTGAAGGTGGTGTCGGCGGGCAGTACGCCTTGGGCGCGCAGCTGGTGCAGCGTCCACAGCACGCCCTCGTCGGCCACGAGGAGGCATTTCACGCCGAGTTCGGTGGCCCGCAGCGCGTCCTCGACGCAGCCGGCGAGGGCGTCGTGCCCGCGGGCCCGCAGCCCGGCCCCGCCGGAGTCGGTGCGGGTCGCGGCGCCGATGTCCCAGGTGCCGCGCGGCCCCGTGAACAGGCACAGCTCGATGTCCTGCGCCGCGCAGGCGTCCACCATCTCGGTGATCTCGTCGTCGGTGAGCATCCACACGCCGCTGCCCTGGCTGATGCGGTGCACCGGCACGTCGAGCCGCCCGGCCTCCTTCAGCACGGTGGCGAGCGCCTCGGGGCCCTCGACGGAGGGTATTTCGGTGCGCCAGGTGCCGCCGTCCGGGAAGGAGTGCGGTGAGGCGTCGCCGGGATGGAGTTCGGGCGCCCGGTGGCCGATGCCGGCGAGGGCGTCGGCGCCGGGGCGGCGCGCTTCTGAAGGGTTGGAGCGGGAGGGCTGAGGGGTCATGAGCTTCCCTTGTTCGAGATTTCGTACGACGTACGGGACGAGCGGCGCGCTGCTTCGCAAAACCGGCGCGCGCCGACGCGCCCCCGGGGCGCTCAAGGCGCCTGAGGCACCAGCAGCACCTTCCCGGTCTTCGGATCGCCACCGCCGACCAGCGCGATCGCGTCCGCGAACCGCTCCAGCGGCAGCGCGTGCGTCACCAGCGGCGCCGGGCGCAACAGCCCGGTCCCGAAGGCCCGTACCGCGTCCGTCCAGGCCGCCGAAGGGGCGCCGAAGATGCTGCGGACGGTCAGCTGGCTCAGCGACAGATGCACCGGGTCGATGCCCTCGGCCCCGGGCGTGAACATCCCGGTCAGCACCACCCGCCCGCCCCGCCGCGCCAGCCGGCACGACGCGGCCGCGGTGCTCGGCGCGCCCGCGGTCTCCACGACCAGGTCGAAGCGGCCCTCGTACGAGCTGGCCGCGCCCGGCGCCAGCGCGGCGGTGGCCCCGAACGGCTCGGCCTGCGCGGCCCGTTCGGTGCGCGGGTCGATCACCACCAGCTCGGCGGGCGAGTACGCCGCCAGCAGCTGCGTCGCGAGCAGGCCCAGCGTCCCGGCGCCCACCACGGCGATCCGCTCCCCTGGCCGCACCTCCGCGGCCCGTACCGCGGCGGTGCTCACCGCCGCCGGCTCCAGCAGCGCGGCCGCGCGCAGGTCGGCGTCGGCGGGCAGCAGGTGCAGCAGCCGGGCGGGCACGGTCAGATGCTCGGCGAAGCCGCCGGGCTCGGTGAACCCGGTCTCCGCGTACCCGGCGGTGCACAGGCTGGTCTCGCCGTAGCGGCAGCGCCGGCAGACACCGCAGGCGCGAAAGCCCTCGGCGACCGTCTTACGGCCCACCAGCCCCGGGTCGACGTCCTCGCCGACCGCCTCGACGATCCCGGCCCACTCATGCCCGGGCACGACGGGGTAGCGGACATACGCGGCGTCCCGGTGGCCGTCGTACACCTCCCGGTCGCTGGCGCAGATCCCGGCCGCGGCGACCCGTACGAGCACCTCGCCGGACCGCGGCCGCGGCGTCTCGCGCTCGACCAGCCGGTGCGCGCCCGGCCGGTCGATGATGATCGCCCGGCTGCTCACTCGGGCTTCCTCCGCTCCCATCCCTCGGCCCACAGGTCGAACCGGGCCCGCTGCTGCGGGAATTCGGCCGCCGCGTCCACGTCCAGCTCGACGCCGAGGCCCGGCGCATGGCTGATCTCGAAGCAGCCCGTCTCCGGATCGATCTGCGGGGCGCCGGAGACCACCTTCTTGATCTCCGCGTCCGCGAAGTCGTTGAAGTGCTCCAGGACCTTGAAGTTCGGGGTGCAGGCGGCGAGCTGCAGGGAAGCGGCGGTGAGCACCGAGCCGCCGACGTTGTGCGGGGCGACCAGCATGTAGTGGGTCTCGGCCGTGGCCGCCAGCTTGCGGGTCTCCAGGATGCCGCCGATGTGCCCGAGGTCGGGCTGGATGATGTCGGCGGCCTGCGACTCGAAGAGCTCGCGGAACTCGATCCGGTCGTGGATCCGCTCCCCGGTCGCCACCGGGATGTCGACCTTCGCGGCGACCTTCTCGAGGGCCTTGAGGTTCTCCGGCGGCACCGGCTCCTCCAGCCAGGCCGGGCGGAACGGTGCCATGTCCTTCGCCAGCCGGACCGCGGTCGACGGGCTGAACCGGCCGTGCATCTCCAGCATCAGCTCGGCCTCGGGCCCGATGGCGTCCCGTACCGCCTCGATCAGCGAGACCGCGTACCGGGTCTGCTCGTAATCGAGCTCGAAGTGCCCGGTCCCGAACGGGTCGATCTTCAGGGCGCGATAGCCGCGCGCGACGACCTCGCGGGCGGCCGCGTGGTACGCCTCGGGCGTCCGCTCCGTGGTGTACCAGCCGTTCGCGTACGCCTTGACCTGGTCCGTGGCACCCCCCGCCCGGCCGCCCAGCAGCTGCCAGACGGGGACGCCGAGCGCCTTGCCCTTGATGTCCCAGCAGGCCATCTCGATGACGGCGATGCCGGACATGACGATTTCGCCGGCCCGGCCGTAGTCGCCGTACTTCATCCGCTTTACGAGATCTTCGACCGCGAACGGGTCGGACCCGGCGATATGGTTGGCCTCAGCCTCGCGGAGGTAGCCGACGAGCGCGTCGGTGTGGCCGAGCATGCGGGTCTCGCCGACGCCGGTGAGGCCTTCGTCGGTGTGGACGAGGACGTAGGTGAGGTTGCGCCAGGGTGTCCCGACGACGTGGGTGGTGATTCCGGTGATGCGCAAGGCAGCGTTCCCTTGGGCTCGTTCGAGATTTCGTCATGCGTTCGAAATGCTGGCGTGACCGTAATCAGCGCACAGGGGGGTGTCAATGGTCTGCACACGGGTTAGCGTGTGTTCGTCATACCGACCATTGGTCGAGTTCCCGAACGAGGGTGGGTGAAGGGACATGGGCCGCCTCGTCCCCGCGGTGACCAGAGCGCTGGACATACTGGAGTTGTTCCTGCAGGGCGACGGCACGCTGTCCGCCCCCGAGATCGTGCAGAAGACCCAGCTCCCCCGCACCACGGTGCACGAGCTGGTGACCACCCTGGCCGCGCGCTCGTACCTGGTGCCCGTACCGGAGCAACAGGGGCGCTTCCGCCTGGGCGTCCGGACGTATCAGCTGGGCAGCCGCTACGCCGAGCAACTCGACCTCGCCGCCGAGGGCCAGCGGGTCGCCCGCGAGGTCGCGGACACATGCGGCGAGACGGTGCACGTGGCCGTCCTCGAGGACGCCGACGTCATATACATCGCCAAGGTCGACTCCACGCACGCGGTGCGGATGGTCTCGGCCGCGGGCCGCCGGCTGCCCGCGCACTGCACCTCGGTGGGCAAGATGCTGCTGGCGTCGCTGCCGCCCGACGCGCTCGAAGAGCAGCTGGGCAAGGGCGAGTTGCAGCCGATGACGCCCAACAGCATCACCGACCGCGACAAGCTGCGCGCCGCCCTGCAGGACATCCGCGAGACCGGCATCGCCGCCGAGCACCAGGAGTCCAACCCGGACGTGAGCTGCGTGGCCGCGCCGGTACGGGACCGGAGCGGGCGGGTCGTGGCCGCACTGTCGATCTCGGTGCCGGTGACGCGCTGGACGGAGCAGCGCGAGGAGGAGCTGGCGGAGCTGGCGGCGAAGGGCGCGAGCGACCTGTCGGGTCGGCTGGGGTTCCGCGGGCGTTAGGACGGGCCCGTACCGCTCCAGTGGAAGAGGGCCATCGCGACGCTCGTGGCGAGGTTGTAGCTGGAGACCTGGGGGCGCATCGGGAGGGCCACGAGCCGGGTGGCCTTCGCGCGCAACTCGTCGGAGATGCCGTGCCGTTCGGAGCCGAAGGCGAGCAGGGCACCCTCCTGGACGGGGACCATCCGGATGTCCTCACCATCCGGATCCAGTGCGTATACGGGCCCGTCCGGCAGCTCCCCCAGCTCCAGCCGCTCCACGGCGGTCGCGTAATGCAGCCCCGCCGCGCCCCGTACGGCATTCGCATGCCAGGGATCGAGCGGCCCGGTCGTGACGACCCCCGCGGAGGCCATGCCCGCGGCGAGGCGGACGACCGCGCCGACATTGCCGAGATTGCGCGGCTGATCCAGGACCACGACGGGCGCGGTGCGCTCAGGACGGGTCAGCGCGTGCACGTTGGCCGCGCGGCTGCGGCGGGCGGCGAGGGCGGCCACGCCGGTGGGGTGCGCCCGGGGCGCGAGCTCGCGCAGCGCCTGCGCCGGGGCCTCGACGAGGGTCTTGGCGAGCATGTCGGCGATATCCGGGGCGAGCTCTCTGGCGAGGGCCTCGGTAGCGGCTTTGTCGGTGGTCAGCGCCGTCCGCACATCCGCCCCGAAGCGGAGCGCGTGCTTGAGCGCGTGGAAGCCGTCGAGCAGCACCAGGTCCTTGGCCATGGCGGCCAGCTTACGAGGACGCGGTCACCGCAGCGGCGTCCCCGATTCCACATCGGCGGGAGCGGACTGGCGCGGGGCCTTGAGAGCGGCGGGCTCCGCCGCCCGCCGCCGCCGCCCGATGAGCCGGTCCCGCCCGGCCACCGTCCACCCGCCGATCCACATCAGGAAGACCGTCGGCAGGAACACCGCGTCCGCCGCGATCATGGCGAGCGAGAAGAACGGCAGCCCCAGGATCACGGCGATCGACGCGTGCTCGATGATCATCAACGCCAGCAGCACGTTCTTGATCCGCCGGTTGAAGAGCGTGAACGGGAACGCCACCTGCACGATCACGGTGCCGTACGTGATGATCATGACCATCGTGCCGCTGCCGCCCAGCGTGTCCGACAGCGCCGGCCAGGGCGTGAAGTAATCGAGGTGCAGCGGGTAGTGCAGCGCCGTGCCGTCCTGCCAGAGGGTGCCCTGCACCTTGTACCAGCCGGCGGTGGCGTACACGAAGACGACCTGGACCATGATGATCAGCAGGCCCGCGTTGTGCACCAGATTGGCGAGCTGGTCGCAGACCGTGCGCGGCTCGCCGGGCCAGAGCCGCTGCACCATCCACCAGACCGCCTGCGCCAGCCACAGCCCGTAGAAGATCAGCGCCCAGCCCCAGCTGAGATGACCGAGCAGGGTGGCGGCCAGCAGCCCGAAGCCCAGCACCGACCAGAGCCAGACGCCGACGGCGTCGCGCGGGGGCGCGTCGGGTGCGGTACGCGCCCGGCGGCGGGCGTCGAGCGACCAGACCTGGCCGCAGCGGGTGAGGACGAGATAGATCGCCACCAGGTGGATGACGTTGTCGCCGCCGTCCCCCATGAAGACGCTGCGGTTCTGCAGCGACAGCACGCCGATCATGAACAGCACGGACATCGTCCGGGTCCGCCAGCCCAGCATCAGCGCCAGGGACGCGAGCACGGCGAGCCCGTAGACGATCTCGAAGAAGGCGTCCGAGTCCGACCACATCAGCACGGTGAAGGCGTCGTTGAGCTGCAGCAGCTGCTCGGCCAGGCCCCGGCTCCAGGGCGAGTCGGGCCCGTAGAGCTCATGCCGGTGCGGGAACTCGCGCAGCAGGAACAGCAGCCAGGTCAGCGCGAAGCCGATGCGCACGACGGCGGTCTGATACGGGCCGAGGGCCTGCCGCGTCACGCGCTCGACGGCGCGGGTCACGGCGTGCTCGACGCGGGTGACGTTGGTGGCGTTGGCGCTCACTGGCCGCTCCCCTCCCAGCTGCTCCACGTCTCGCGGTCACCCTTCTGCAGGTCCGCCGTGGTCACCTGCCACCACCCCAGCTGCCGGTACGAGGACTGGGTCGAGCGCTTGTCCGCGCTCCAGTCGGGCGCGGCCAGCGGCGTCACCTCGGCGCGCAGCTGGATGGACTGCACCTTGCCGTCGTTGAGGACGGGGCCGAAGCGCAGCATCACGATCCGCTTCAGGTACTGCTCGGAGAGCTCGCCGCGGACGCCGTTGGGGCGGTTCTTCTCGTCGTGGGAATTGATGAAGTAGTCCCAGGCGCGGCGGAGCTCGTTCTGCTCGGTGTGCGAGGGCGCCGGGTTGTGCTTGATCGCCTCGGCGTCCTGCGCGGAGAGGTTGACCCAGGGGGTCTGCTCGGTCGAGCCGTCCTTCTTCTGCACCTCGGCGCGGGCCTGGACGTCGATGTTCTGCTGCAGCGGGTTGGGGGCGAAGAGCTTCCAGTTCTGCTCGAACTCCGGCAGCACATAGCCGTCGATGGTCTCCTTGTGCTGCTTGCTCACCGTGTTCGGCGGCGAGACGTACAGGAAGACCGTGGCCAGGTGCCATGCCGTAAAGCCGAGGACGACGGCGACGGCCAGCGCCATGAAGATCTGCGCGGGCAGCGAAAGGCGGCCCGGCGACTCCTCCGCCCCGGATATGCCGGACTCGTCCGGCGCTCGCGACTCCATACCCCCGACTACCTCACAGCCTGTGGTCATCAGCTCACTGCCGACTGACGTCGGCACGCTACCCCCCGGCGCCCCACCCGCGCAGGGCCGATCGGGACACGCTTCGATCGGGGGAGCCGACCTTGACAGGGTACGAGGCCGCACCCGACCATGGAACCGAACGATCGGTCGGTCGGGACGGCATCGGGACGGCAGGGGGCATGCGATGACGGTGATCACGGAGGACCCGGGCGCGGCGAACGCGGCTTTCGACGCCGCCGTGGCCGCGGACGAGCGGATCGAGCCGCGCGACTGGATGCCGGACGGCTATCGCGCCACGCTCATCCGGCAGATCGCCCAGCACGCCCACTCCGAGATCATCGGCATGCAGCCAGAGGCGAACTGGATCACCCGCGCCCCGTCCCTGCGCCGCAAGGCGATCCTGATGGCCAAGGTCCAGGACGAGGCGGGCCACGGGCTGTATCTCTACAGCGCCGCGGAGACCCTCGGCGTCGGCCGCGACGAGCTGCTCGACAAGCTGCACGCGGGCCGCCAGAAGTACTCCTCGATCTTCAATTACCCCACCCTGACCTGGGCGGACGTCGGCGCCATCGGCTGGCTGGTGGACGGCGCCGCGATCATCAACCAGGTGCCGATCTGCCGCTGCTCCTACGGCCCGTACGCCCGTGCGATGGTCCGTATCTGCAAGGAGGAGTCCTTCCACCAGCGGCAGGGCTACGAGCTGCTGCACACCCTCAGCAAGGGGACGGCCGAGCAGCATGCGATGGCGCAGGACGCGGTGGACCGGTGGTGGTGGCCGTCGCTGATGATGTTCGGCCCGCCGGACGACGAGTCGGCGCATTCCGCGCAGTCCATGGCCTGGAAGATCAAGCGGCATTCCAACGACGAGCTGCGGCAGCGCTTCGTCGACATCTGCGTCCCGCAGGCGGAGATCCTCGGCCTGACGCTCCCGGACCCCGATCTGAAGTGGAACGAGGAGCGGGGGCAGCACGACTTCGGCGCCATCGACTGGTCGGAGTTCAAGGAAGTCCTGCGCGGCAATGGCCCCTGCAATGAGCAGCGGATCAGTCAGCGGCGGCAGGCGCACGAGGACGGCGCGTGGGTGCGCGAGGCGGCGGCCGCCTATGCGCTCAAGCATTCCGAGGAGAGCTGATGAGCGACTGGCCCCTGTGGGAGGTCTTCGTACGCAGCAGGCGCGGCCTGTCGCATGTGCACGCCGGCTCGCTGCACGCGCCGGACGCCGCCATGGCGCTGCGGAACGCCCGCGATCTGTATACGCGGCGCCAGGAGGGCGTCTCGGTGTGGGTGGTGCCGTCGGCGGAGATCACCGCGTCGTCGCCGGACGAGCGGGACCCGTTCTTCGAGCCGGCGGCGGACAAGCCGTATCGGCATCCGACCTTCTATGAGCTGCCTGACGGGGTGAAGAATCTGTGAGCGCGGCTCTGTGCCTCGGGGACGACGCGCTCGTGCTCTCGCACCGGCTCGGCGAGTGGGCCGGGCATGCGCCCGTACTGGAGGAGGAGGTCGCGCTCGCGAACATCGCGCTGGACCTGCTCGGGCAGGCGCGGGTGCTGCTGTCGCTGGAGGGGGACGAGGACGAGCTGGCCTTCCGGCGCGAGGAGCGCGCCTTCCGGAACGTCCAGCTGGTCGAGCAGCCGAACGGCGACTTCGCGCACACGATGGCGCGGCAGCTGTACTTCTCGGTGTATCAGGAGCTGCTGTACGAGCGGCTTGCTGCTGGCGAGGGGCCGTACGCGCCGCTGGCCGGGAAGGCGGTCAAGGAGGTCGCGTACCACCGGGACCACGCGGAGCACTGGACGCTGCGGCTCGGTGACGGCACGGCGGAGAGCCATGAGCGGATGCAGCGCGGTCTTGATGCGCTGTGGCGGTATACGGGTGAGCTGTTCCGGCCGGTGGAGGGGCTGGCCGAGGTCGACTGGGCGGCGCTGCACGGGGCTTGGCGCTCGCGGGTCGAGGATGTCGTCGGTCGGGCCACGCTGACGCTGCCCGAGGGGTCCGACGGGTCCGGCTGGAGCGCGGGCGGCGGGCGGCAGGGGGTTCACACCGAGCCGTTCGGGCGCATGATCGCCGAGATGCAGCATCTGCACCGCAGCCACCCGGGGGCGACATGGTGACGGACTCCGGGCCGACCGAGCTCGAGCAGCGGCTGCGGGAGCTCGCGGGCGGCGTCCCCGACCCCGAGCTGCCGGTGATCAGCCTGGCCGAGCTGGGCGTGCTGCGGCGGGTGCATGTGTACGGGCCCGGGCGGGTGGAGGTCGAGCTGACGCCGACGTACACCGGGTGCCCGGCGATCGAGGCGATGACCGCCGACATCCAGCACGTGCTGCGCGAGCAGGGCGGCATGGAGCAGGTGTTGGTGCGCACGGTGCTGTTCCCGGCGTGGACGACCGATGACATCACGGCGGAGGGGCGCCGGAAGCTCGCCGAGCACGGCGTGGCGCCGCCACGGGTGAGCCGTGAACCGGCGGGTCCGGTTCCGGTTGAGCTGGGCTCGATCCGGTGTCCGAACTGCGGCTCGGGGCGTACGAAGCTGCTCTCCCGCTTCTCGTCGACCGCCTGCAAGGCGCTGCGGCGGTGCGAGGACTGCCAGGAGCCCTTCGATCACTTCAAGGAGCTGACATGACGGCGGCCGGCTTCCACCCGCTGAAGGTCGCCGACGTCCGGCGGCTGACGGACGACGCGGTCGCGGTCACCTTCGCGGTGCCGCCGGACCTGCGGGCCGCGTACGGCTTCGAGGCCGGGCAGCACCTGGCGCTGCGCAAGGCCGGCGAGGCGGCGGGGGCGGTCCGGCGGACGTACTCGATCTGCTCGGTGGCCTGCGCCGAACCCGCCGAACTCACCGTCGGCGTGCGGCAGGTGGCGGGCGGCGAGTTCTCGCCGTACGTCACCGGGGAGCTCGCGCCGGGGGAGACCCTGGAGGTGATGACGCCGGCCGGGCGCTTCGGGCTGCGCGGGGCGCGGACCGGGGGCGGCCACTTCGCGGCGGTGGTGGGCGGCAGCGGGATCACGCCGGTGCTGTCGATCGCGGCGTCGCTGCTGGCCGGCGATGCGGACGCGCGGTTCACGCTGATACGGAGCGACCGGACGGCGGCGTCGGTGATGTTCCTGGACGAGGTGGCGGATCTGAAGGACCGCTATCCGGAGCGCTTCCAGCTGGTGCAGACGCTGTCGCGGGAGGAGATGCAGACCGGGCTGCCGTCGGGCCGGCTGGATGAGGAGCGCCTGACCGGGCTGCTGCCGGCGCTGCTGCCGGTGGCCGATGTGCAGGGCTGGTTCCTGTGCGGTCCGTACGGTCTTGTGCAGGGCGCGGAGCGGGCGCTGCGGGCGCTCGGGGTGAAGCGCGGGCGCATCCATGAGGAGATCTTCCACGTCGGGGAGACGGCGCCGGTGGAGCTGCCGGACGCTCCGGAGCACAGCACGGTGGCCGCCACCTTGGGGGGCAGGTCCGGGAGTTGGCCGGTGCAGGCGGGCGAGACCCTGCTGGAGGCGGTGCTGCGGAACCGCTCGGACGCGCCGTACGCCTGCAAGGGCGGCGTGTGCGGGACATGCCGGGCGTTCCTGGTCGACGGCGAGGTGCGGATGGAACGGAACTTCGCACTGGAGCCGGACGAGCTGGAGTCGGGCTATGTACTGGCCTGCCAGTCGCATCCGGTGACGGAGCGGGTGGAGCTGGACTTCGACAGGTAAGGATCCAGTGCCGCCTGGGTCTTCCACCTTTGTAGAACCTGTTCTACCTTGCGCTGCCATGGACTTCACCTTCTCCGAAGAGCAGCAGGCGGCGGCGGAAGCGGCAAAGGCCGTGTTCTCCGGCGTGAAGCCGGATGCCGTGCCCAGCCCGTCCCGCACCACCGGCCCCGTGGCCGACGACTTCGACCGCCCGCTGTGGCGCAAGCTCGCGGAGGCCGACCTGACCGGCCTCGTCCTGGACGAGCGCTACGGCGGCTCGGGCCTGGACGTCACCGCCCTCTGCCTGGTGCTGCGCGAGGCGGCCGCGCCGCTGGCCCGGGTCCCGCTGCTGGAGACCGCCGCGGCAGCGCTCGCCCTGCAGCGCTACGGCGACGACGAACTGTGCGCGGAACTGCTGCCGCAGGTGGTGCGCGGCGAGTACGTACTGACCGCCGCCTCGGCGGGCCGCACCGGGCACGGCCCCGCCGAACTCGCCGTCACCGCCCGCCAGGACGGCGACAGCTGGGTGCTGGACGGCGTGCACACCGCGGTGCCGTGGGCGCAGCAGGCGGACGCGATCGTGCTGCCGGCGCATGTAGGGGAGTCGGGCCGCCCGGTGCTCGCCCTGGTCCGCCGCAGCAGTGCGGGCATCACGCTCGCCGACCAGGTGACGACCACCGGCGAGCGGCTGGCGGAGGTGCGGCTTGACGCCGTACGACCGGATGCGGTGCTGGACGCGGACGGCGCGTGGGAGTGGCTGCGCGCCGTGCTGACCGTGGGCACCTGCGCGCAGGCGCTCGGCCTCGGGCAGCGGGTGCTGGACATGACGAGCGAATACGCGGGCAAGCGCGAGCAGTTCGGGTATCCGATCGCGACCTTCCAGGCCGTGGCGGTGCAGGCGGCGGACCGCTTCATCGATCTGAAGGCGATGGAGGCCACGCTGTGGCAGGCGGTCTGGCGGCTGAAGCCCGCGGATGTGGCGGTGGCCAAGATCTGGGCGGCGGAGGGCGTGCGCCGGACCGTGCAGACGGCACAGCACCTGCACGGCGGCTTCGGCGCGGACACGGACTACGTGCTGCACCGCTACCACGCCTGGGCCAAGCAGCTGGAACTCTCGCTCGGCCCGGCCTCGGCACACGAGGAGGAGCTCGGGGAGCTGCTGGCGGCGGGGTAGCGGGGCTGCTGGACAGGCGGGCGGGCCGGCCGAGTTCCTAGAGGACCGTGCCCGGCTCGCCCTTGTCCGTGACCACCTTGCGGCCGGCGGCAGCCCAGTGCTCCATGCCGCCGGCGACGTTCACCGCGTCCAGGCCCTGCTGCGCCAGGTACATCGCGACCTGCGCGGAGCGGCCGCCGACGCGGCAGATGACATTGATGCGACCGTCCTGCGGGGCCGCCTCGGTCAGCTCGCCGAAGCGCGCGACGAACTCGCTCATCGGAATGTGCAGCGCGCCCTCGGCATGCCCCGCCTGCCACTCGTCGTCCTCGCGGACGTCCAGCAGGAAGTCGGCGTCGGTGAGGTCGTCGACGGTGACGGTGGGGACGTGGCCAAAGTTCATGCCGCCGACGCTACCGGACCGGCGCACAGGCCCGCGCCCGGGCGCTACCCAACCAGTTCCGCCAGCCGCGCCTCGCGCTCGGAGACCCTGGCCAGCAGCTCCTCGGCGATCTCCTCGAGCAGCTTGTCAGGGTCGTCGGGCGCCATCTTCAGCATCTGCCCGATGGCGCTGTCCTCCAGCGTGGCCGCGGCCCTGGCGAGGATCTCCTTGCGCTCCGCCAGCCACTCGAGCTTCGCGTACAGCTCCTCGCTGCGGCTCGGCTCCGCGCCGGGCGGCGGCGGTCCCGCCTCCCACTCCTCGGTGAGCGCGCGCAGCAGCTCCTCGTCGCTGTTCGCGTACGCCTGGTTGACCCGGGTGATGAACTCGCCGCGCCGCTCCCGTTCGCCCTCATCCGTGGCCAGGTCCGGGTGCGCCTTGCGGGCCAGGTCCCGGTAGAGCTTGCGGGCGGCGTCGCTGGGACGGACTCGGGGCGGCGGCTGCGCGGACTGGTCGGTGAGCATGGCGGCGGCCTCCGGGGCGAGACCGTCGGAGTCCATCCAGCCGCCGAAGAGCTCCTCGACCGACGGCATCGGCTGTACGAGGCCGCGCAGTTGCTCCGCGCGGCGGCGGTCCTCCGGGTCACCGGAGCGGGCCGCCTCCGCCTCGGCGATCTGGGCGTCGAGCTCATCGAGGCGGCTGTACATGGGCCCCAGGCGCTGGTGGTGCAGCCGGGAGAAGTTGTCGACCTCGATGCGGAAGGTTTCGACGGCGACCTCGTACTCGATCAGGGCCTGCTCAGCAGTCCTGACCGCGCTCTCGAGGCGGGCGGTGGGGTTCTCGGTCGCGTCGCTCACCTGGCCAGCGTAACGGGGTGACCGTCACGCCCGGACCGGCGTCGGGCGCGGCGGCGCCCTTACGCCCCCGCCCTTACGCCCCCAGCTCCGCCGGGAGCCGGCCCGCACGTATCGCATGGAGCAGCTCCGCATGGTCGGACTCCACCCCGTCCGCGTACGTCACCGCGAAGGCGGCGATCGCCTCGTCGAGGGCCTCCGACTTGCCGGCATAGCCGGATATCGCCCGCGGGTCCGCCGTGTGCGCATGGGCCCGGGCCAGCAGCGCGCCGGTCATCCGCGCATAGTCGTCTATCTGGTCGGCGGCCAGGGCGGCCGGGTCGACGCTGCCCTTGCGGTTGCGGAACTGCCGGACCTGGTACGGACGGGAGTCGATCGTCGTCCAGCCGAGCAGGTTGTCGCTGACGACCTGCATGCGCTTCTGGCCCAGGACTATGCGGCGGCCCTCATGCCCGCTGTAGTCATTCGGCAGGACCGACGCGCGGGCCTCCTTCACCTGCAGCACGAGCGGCTCGCCGCGGTGGTCAAGGAGCAGCACCACGTACGAACGCGTGCCCACGCTGCCCGTGCCCACCACGCGGAAGGCGACGTCGTGGACCGCATAGCGGGCGAGCAGCGGATGCCGGTCCTCCGGGAGGGTGCGCAGATACGCCGCCAGCGAGCCGGCCACCGCCGCCGCCTCCGCGTCCGGGATCCGGCGCAGCACCGGCGGCGCGTCCGTGAAGCGCCGGGAACCGTCCTCGAGCACCTCGGTGGCGCCCGAGGCGAATTTCGCGCTCGTATTGCGGCGTGCCTTCTCGGCGACCCGGTCCAGGGTGCCGGCCAGGTCGCGGGCGTCGGTGTGCGAGACGAGCTCCTCGTCGGCGATCGCATTCCACGCGTCGAGGACCGGCAGCTTGGCCAGCCAGCGCATCGTGCGCCGATACGCCCCCGCGGCGTCCCGGGCGGCCCCGTGGCAGGCGTCCTCGTCGGCGCCGGCCTCGCGCCCCGCGAGGACGAGCGAGGCGGCGAGGCGCTTGAGGTCCCACTCCCAGGGGCCCTGGGCGGTCTCGTCGAAGTCGTTCAGGTCGATGACCAGGCGGCCGCGGGCGTCACCGTAGAGCCCGAAGTTCGCGGCGTGCGCATCGCCGCAGAGCTGGGCGCGGATGCCGGTGTGGGGGAGGGCCGCGAGGTCGTACGCCATCAGCCCGGCCGAGCCGCGCAGGAAGGCGAACGGGGTGGCCGCCATGCGGCCCACGCGCAGCGGAACGAGGTCCGGCAGCCGCCCGGCGTTGGACGCCTCGACCGCCACCTCCACCGACGGCCGCTCGGCACCCCGCCGCGCCTGCGCATGCACCTCGCGCGGCAGCCGCTCGCGGACGGCCTTGCCTTCCCGCTTCGGTGACCGCTCGCGGCGTGGATCCGCGAAGCCGGGGACGGCTCCGCCGCGCTGGCTCGGAATGCTGACCCCGGCCTCGGCCCCTATCCCAGCCTCGGCCCCTATGCCGGCTCCGGCCCGGCCCTCTGTCGCGTCCGCTGCCACGCCTGCCGTGCCCCCGACGCCCGCTGTCGCCACCATCGCTGCCTCCCCCATCTCGCCCCTGCCACCCACCCGATGCCGAAAAAGTACAGGGCCGCGCGGCGATGCCGCACGGCCCTGTGGATAACTTCGGTGCAGAGGCTTCAGAGGCCTCAGAGGTTCACGCCGAAGTCCTGCGCGATGCCGCGCAGCCCCGACGCGTAGCCCTGGCCCACGGCGCGGAACTTCCACTCCGCGCCGTTCCGGTACAGCTCGCCGAAGACCATCGCGGTCTCGGTCGAGGCGTCCTCGCTGAGGTCGTAACGGGCGATCTCGGTGTTGTCCGCCTGGTTCACGACGCGGATGAACGCGTTGCGCACCTGGCCGAAGCTCTGCTGCCGGGTCTCGGCGTCGTAGATCGAGACGGGAACGACGATCTTCTCGATCTCGGCCGGCACACCGGCGAGATTGACCTTGATCTGCTCGTCGTCGCCCTCGCCCTCACCGGTGAGGTTGTCACCGGTGTGCTCCACGGAGCCTTCGGGGGTCTTGAGGTTGTTGAAGAAGATGAAGTGCTTGTCGGAGACGACCTTGCCGTCGGCGCCGGTGCACAGCGCGCTGGCGTCGAGGTCGAAGTCCGCACCCGTGGTCGTGCGGACGTCCCAGCCGAGGCCGACGATGACGCCGGTCAGGCCGGGGGCCTCCTTGGTCAGCGATACGTTTCCGCCCTTGGAGAGGCTGACACCCATGTTGGCTTCCCTGCACAATCCGGCGCGGGTCACGCCTCTTGACGATCCTTTTACCCACCGGTCCAACGAGCGGATACGGGGTCGGGTTCCCCTGAATGTTGCGGCGTTCCGTCAGGTCGTGGCGTGATCACGGTGTGTTCCAATGGATGTCGGTCAGAAACCGGCAGGAACAGGAAGACACCATGCCCATTCCCACGCTGCGCGCCACCGCGCGTGCGCTGCTGGGCGTGCTGGCGATCCTGTTCGCGCTGCAGGTCGGACAGGCGGTGAGCGCCTCGGCCGCGGACGCCTCCCCGGCCGCCCCTGTCGCGGTATCCGCGCAGGTCGCGGCCGCCGACGACGGTGCCGACCGGCCGGGCTGCAAGAAGTCCCAGGGTGATCCCCAGCACGCCGTCCCCGGCACCCGCGCGGGCGGCGAGCACGCCACCGCGCTGCCGGTGCCGAGCGCCGCGTCCACCGGGGCCGTAATGGCGCCGGAGCCGACGCGCGCGCAAGGGCGGGCGGTCCCGGCGCCCGTGCTGAGCCAGCTGTCGGTGCTACGGCTATAGCGGGCTGCAATATGCCCTCGCACCCTCTCGTACGGCGGTCCTGACCGGGCCCGGCGAGAGGGCCTCAGCCGACCACACCCACAGGAGCTCGCAGCCCATGCGACACCGCATCCGGCTCGCCGCCCGCGCGCTCGCTCTCTGGAGCCCGCGCCGCTGGGGCGTCGCCGTAGCCGGGGCCGGCGCGACCGCGCTGGTCATCGGCTTGCCTACTGCCGTCATTCCCAGTCCCGTCTTCGGGCGGGAGATCGCCCCTGAGTGGTGGAGCTATCCGGCGCTTGGCGCTACTGCTCTGCTTGCGGGGGTGGTGCTCGCTACGTACGTGGGCACCGGCCGCTCGGATACGGACGCCGATACCAGGAGCACCCGCGAACCCGCCTCGCGCCTCGGCGCCGCGGGCAGCGTGCTGTCCTTCCTGGCCATCGGCTGCCCCGTCTGCAACAAGCTCGTCCTCCTCGCCCTCGGCACCTCCGGCGCGGTGAGCTACTGGGCGCCACTGCAGCCGATCCTCGGCCTCGCGTCCCTCGCCCTCCTCGCCGTCGCCGCCGTGCAGCGCCTCGCGGGCGAGGTGGCCTGCCCGGCCTCTGCCCGTACTGGCCGCACCTCCCGCACCGGCCGTACCGATCGCACCGACCGCACCACCGCCGCCACCACCGGCCACTGAACCTCCGGAGCACCCCTCGTGATCAGCGCGAACAACCGTAAAAAGACCACCGTCATCGTCATCCTCGTCCTCATCGCCGCCCTCGCCCTCGGCTCCCTCTCCGCCCTGGCCGGCCTCGGCGGCGGGAGCGGAAGCGGCAACGACGCCGCCGCCGACGTCGACAGCGACAGCGGCTCCGGCTCGGAGGACCTCACCTCCGAGCAGAAGCAGCAGCTGCTCTCCCTGCAGCGCCGGGACGCCGGCGACCCCATGGCTATGGGCGAGAAGGACGCCCCGGTCACGCTCATCGAGTACTCGGACTTCCAGTGCCCCTTCTGCGGCAAATTCGCCCGTGACACCAAGCCCGAGCTGGTCAAGAAGTACGTCGACAAGGGCGTGCTGCGCATCGAGTGGCGCAACTTCCCGATCTTCGGCGGTGAATCCGAGGCCTCCGCGAAGGCCGGCTGGGCGGCCGGGCAGCAGGGCCGCTTCTGGCAGTTCCATGACCTCGCGTACGGCAAGGAGCGCAAGAAGAACTCCGGTGAATTCGCTGAGGGCAAGCTGATCGCCATGGCCGAGGAGGCCGGGGTCAAGGACATCGGGAAGTTCAAGAAGGACATGGACTCCAAGGCCGCCGCGGAGGCCGTGCAGCAGGACTCCGTGGAGGGCCAGAACCTCGGCGTGACCAGTACCCCCGCCTTCCTGATCAACAGCACTCCGGTGCTCGGCGCCCAGCCCACCGAGGTCTTCACCGAGATGGTGGAGGAGGCCCGTAAGGCAGCCGAGGCCAAGAAGCAGTGACCCCCGACATCGGCTATCTCGCCGCCTTCCTCGGCGGCCTGCTCGCCCTGGTCAGTCCCTGCAGCGCGCTGCTCCTGCCGGCCTTCTTCGCGTACTCCGTGAGCGGCGCGGGCCGCCTCCTGGCCCGTACCGCGATCTTCTACGCCGGGCTGTGCACCACGCTCGTGCCGCTGGGCGTCGCCGGGTCCTTCGCCAGCAAGCTCTTCTACGGGCATCGCGACGCCCTCATCGCCGTCGGTGGGTGGACGATCATCGCGCTGGGCGTGGCGACGATGCTCGGCTTCGGCTTCGGGTCGCGGCGGATGCAGGAAGCGGCGGGGCGGATCAGGCCTGAGTCGGCGGTGTCCGTCTACGCGCTGGGCGCCGTCTATGGCCTCGCGGGCTTCTGCGCGGGGCCGATCCTCGGGTCGGTGCTGACGGTGTCCGCGATGGGCGGGAACGCGGTCTACGGCGGCGTGCTCCTTGCCTTCTACGCCCTGGGCATGGCCGCGCCGCTGTTCGTCCTGGCGGTGGCCTGGCACCGCTTCGACCTGGGGAAGCGGCGCTGGCTGCGTGGGCGGCCGGTCAAGATCGGCCCTCGCTTGGAGCTGCACTCGACCTCGCTGCTGTCCGGGGCCCTGTTCGTCGTCTTGGGCGTGGTCTTCCTTGCCTTCGACGGGACGAGCTCGCTGCCCGGGGGTGTCGGTGTGGAGAACGAATTCGCGCTGGAGCGCTGGGCCCGGGACGTGGGCGGGGCCGTGCCGGATGGGGCACTCATTGCGGGAGCGGCCACGCTGATACTCGCCGTCCTGGGCCTGCGGATGCGACACCGCCGTTCCACGTGAAACATCCCAACTCCGCGCCGCCGCCCGGCAGACCGAGGTGCCCCGCCTCCCTCTCCCTTCCGTAGCCCGCCGATCCAATGGCACCGGGACCAGAGAGGAGACGGCGATGCGGCCGTCACCATCCGATGCCAAACCTCCCGTCCCCTGCTGGGGACGGCTTGGCATCGGATGGTGACGACAGCGCTGCCGGGTTGCGTCTGGTCTCGGTGTCGTTAGGGAGGCTGGCTACGGGAGGGAGGGGAGGCGGGGCGGCTTTGTCTGCCGGGCGGCGGTTCTGGGGGCTTGGG